>DHNI01000095.1:0-24081 GCA_002409455.1 Firmicutes bacterium UBA5420
CCTTTCTGGTGGAGAATGGCAGAGAATTGCAGTTGCTAGGTCACTTATAAACGATGCCCAGATTTTTATCTTGGATGAGCCAACGGCCTCCTTTGACTCCATAAGCGAGAGCAATCTATATAAATTACATAATAGCCTGTTTAAAGCCAAGACCACAATCACCATTACCCATCGTCTGGGTAATGTAAAAGATCAAGATTGTATCCTCGTTATAAGTGGCGGCGAGTTGAAAGAAAGCGGGAGACATGTTGAGCTCATGCGACTTAAGGGCTTCTACTCCGAAATGTATGGGATGCAAAGGAGCTGGTACGATGAAGCCTAAAAAGTACCACACCCTTAGGGTTTTTTATGAGACAGCAAGAATAGCCCCCGCAAGATTCATCAGTCAGTATCTCTTTGCCTCGGTGGATGGAGTTTTGTTTGGCTACTCTGCCATTCAGCTACAAGTAGTCTTCGATGATGTGATAGGGGTCTCCGCGAACTCGGTTAAGGTCAGCGAAGTCGTCGCTGCGATTTTGGTGTTCCTGGCCATGAAGGCCGGAAGCGAGATTGCCTCTGTGATATCTAATTATCTGGGTAATCAATACTATCAGATCTCTACGGAGTATTTTTTGGAACAGATCAATCGAAAACTCTCAAAAGTCCCTCCCCTTGCCTTTGAGAGTTCGGAATCCTTAGACGCTTTTCAAAGGGCACACGAAGGCGCTCTGGTGGCGAGAGGGCTACTAAACATCATCATGGACATCGTAACCTTCTATGCCCCTTATTTTTTCATCATCAGCAACTATCTCTTCAAACAAAAGCCCGATCTAGTGCTTATTATGATACTGTTTTTCTTACCCGTTTTTTTGACCAACAGACTTAAACGAACGAGGCATCAAGAACTGGAAAAGGCACTAGCTTCTAGCGAACGAGAGAAAAGCACCTATTTTGATTACCTTGCGAAGTACGAATACCTCAGAGAAACTAGAACCCTCAGAGCCACAAGTTTTTTTAAAGACCTATATGATAAAGCGCGTTCTAGCCATAATCAGCAATTGGTCATGGTAAGAGAGAAAGACCTGAAGACTGACAGCATATCGAAACTAACCGTGACGCTAGGATACATGCTTTCCCTGGCTCTGCTAATAGGATCCACCGTAAGGGGACAGATATCTGTCGGGACTTTCGCAGCGCTATTCGCTGCTTTGGATGGTCTGTTTTTGTTCACGGAAGAGCTGTTCGTAAGGCGTCTGGGGAGCTACGCAGAGAACTTTCCGAAACTCAAGAATCTCATTTGGTTACTCAATTTAGAGGAAACCCACGAAGACGAAGATGGGCCGTTTGGGTTTACAGGCATTCATCTTAAGAATGTTTGTTTTCGGTATCCTGACTCAGAGGTGGATTCACTTAACGGTATTAACCTGACTATCAGCCAGGGCGAGACAATTGCCTTAGTTGGGTCAAACGGCAGTGGTAAGACGACTCTTGCCAAAATCATCTTGGGCCTCTACAGACCAAGTAGCGGAGAAGTTTTCTTCGAGAACGTTAACGGTGCCAGAACCAGGCAAGAGCTATTCAGAGGCAATGCCACTGCGGTATTCCAAAAGTTCAACAAATACAAAGTGGGCTTGGAAGACAATGTTCGCATAAGCGAGATCGAAAAAAACTACACAGAACAAGAAATACGGGGAGTATTGGACGCAGTGGGTTTCGATTTAGAGGCAAGTGAACTGGCAGATGGTCTACAGACTATCTGCTCCAAAGAGTTTGGAGGAACGGATTTTTCGGGCGGCGAATGGCAGAAGATCGCAATCTCTAGAGCCATTTTTAGAGAGAGAGACTTTGTCGTTCTAGATGAGCCCACAGCGGCCATCGACCCGATCCAAGAACACAAGCTCTACGCACTCTTTGCAGACTTGTCGAAAAACAAGACAGCTATCATCGTAACCCACAGGCTAGCTTCAATAAGTTTCTGCAGTAGGATCATTGTCATGAGCGAGGGGCGAATCGTTGGTGACGGAACCCACGAGGATCTCTTGCGCAGATCCTCTGCGTATCGTGAACTTTGGAATGCCGGAAGCGGTCATAGCTTGCTAGCTTGACTATCATTAAGCGTCTTCAGCATGGCTTCAAACAACCAGTGAAGAATCATGAATGGCCGGGCAGGTGGCCTGGTTATGTCTTTGGGGCAAAGTCTTTAGAAAGTGAGGCTACTATGTGGGAAACATAACAGTGGAAGGTAACAATGAACCTATTCCAAAGGATTATCTAATTAAGCAGGCTATAGATGATTATCTTAGTTGTAATGTTCCTGATTTCAAAGGAATGAAAAAGGTATCCTACCTTAGAAAAACCATAAACGAAAAGCGAATAAAGAGTGGATTGGAAAAATTAGTTGCTGAAACAAAGCCATATAGAGCTGCCAACCCTGAAGAATTAAGTCCAGGTGAAATCGAAGAAATTAAGAAAACTATTGTCTCCTACCTATTTGAATTTGACAAAAAGAAATATTTCTTTGATAGACCATTTTTAACTTTTTTTATAGATAGAGGGTATCTAAATATAGCAGAAGAATTTATTTTTCGTGCTAAGAAAGAAGATAGTCATCTAAAATCCATTGAAATATTTCAAGCTATACGAAATGTCTGGATTATGAATAGCTTGCAGATTATATGGGCGATACCTTTGGAAATGACACCTTCAATCTATGGATACAGCATGCTTTATCCATATACGGACAACTTTTTAGATGATCCACATATAGACATGGTCGATAAAGATAATTTCAACCATAAACTAAGAAAGATGTTAAAGGGTGAAGAACAAACTCCTGATACCGCCCATGAAAACAGGGTATTTGAACTTATCAGAAAAATCGAGTCGCAGTATGATAGGCACAAATATGCTCAAGTATATGAAAGTGTATTGTTAATTCAGGAAGCCCAAGTCGAAAGCCTAAGCCAGGATCAGAACACTAGAATGATGGTTGATGATATCCTTCCAATAAGCTTTTCCAAAGGCGGTTCATCGGTTCTTGCAGATGCCTTTTTGGTAAAGGGGAATCTTTCCAATGATGAAATGAAGTTTTCCTTTGGCTATGGAACGTTTCTTCAACTTCTTGATGATCTTCAAGATACTATAGAAGATAGAAAGGAAGGCCATCAGACGATTTTTAGTATACAGGATAAGTATGAAGTGCTTGATGAACACATCAATAAACTAATTGCCTATATCTTTAAAGTCAATACACCTAGAAAAAGTGAATCTGAAACCATGATCCTAATGAAGGAAATAATCAGTTCATGTACCCTTATTATGGTTATGGATGCAGTGGGAAGAAACCATACTTTAGTTTCAAAAGAACTATACAGAAAATTAGAATCATTTTCTAAGGTGAGACTCTCATTTTATAAGGAGTTAGAGCTAAGACTGAATGACTACTTTGAGTATTATGCCCTGTGACTGACCCACTGTTCGGCTGTTACTTTCTACCCAGATTGCGGGTGATATAGAATCCCGCTAACCACTGGTAGCAGACTGCTGACAAGAAGAATTGGTGTGTGCTAGCGTGGCTTATTTAGTTCGATAGAATGGAGCGTGGTGTCGCGTGGACGTGCAAATCGGAGTGAGCTCGTACAGTTATAGCCAAAGTTCCCTAAACATCTTTGAGATCATCAAGCAGACGAAAGAGATGGGGTTCGATGTCATTGAATTTGCTGGTTTTCCCAATTTAACAGGGGGCGAAACCGCCCTATCGTTTGCCCCTCGGGTACGGGAGTTTTGTGACGAGGTGGGGATCAAAGTCACCAATTACACCATTTGGGCGGATTTTCTCAACGGTTCGAATGGAGATGTAAACGCTGAAATTGAACGAGTTAAGGACGAAGTGCGGGTGGCGAAAATCTTAGGCGCTCCCGGCATGCGCCATGATTCCTCCTGGGGTTGGCCAAAAACCAAGCAGGGCGCAAGAGGTTTTGACAATGCTCTGCCCATCTTGATTCAGGGATGTCGGGCTATAACTGAGTTTGGTGCAGAACTCGGAATCAAAACCATGGTCGAAAACCACGGTTATTTTTGCCAGGACAGTGAGCGTGTGGAGAAACTCGTTCATGGTGTGGATCACCCCAACTTCGGCGTCCTGTTGGATATGGGTAATTTTTTGGTGGTGGACGAAGACCCGGCCCAGGCCGTAGGACGCTTGATACCCTATGCCTTTCATGTGCATGCCAAAGACTTTCACGTAAAATCAGGAAATGAACCGAGCCCAGGACAAGGCTGGTTCTTAAGCCGGGGCGGTAATTATCTTAGAGGTGCCACCTTGGGTCACGGGGACGTGCCCATTGTGCAGATCCTGAGGATCATGAAAAACGCCAACTACGCAGGGGTTTTATCCATTGAGTTTGAAGGGATGGAAGATCCACTTCAAGCGATTCCTATTGGCCTGGAGAACCTAAAACGCTATATCGCGAGTGTCTAGGAGCGAATTTTCTCTCTATAGTTGAGACACACTAACGAAAAATATGTGGGGAGAATAGTAGTGGGCACGAATCAACAACATATTGATACGCTAAACGAGTTACTCAAAGGCGAGCTCATGGCTATGGAAATCTACCAGGAAACCGAAGACATGCAAGGTGATGAACAAGTAATGGTCATGCTGCAGCAGTTTGCCGAAGATCACCAAGAACACGCCCGCCTGCTAGCGGAGCGCATTCGCGAATTGGGGGGAAGCCCTGTAACAGGTACTGGCATGGCAGGAGCAATGGCTGGTCTATCCTCAAAGATCAACGCACTCAGGGGGCCTTCTCATCTGCTCAAACAGGTTTATGATGGCGAAGATAAAGGTGTCCATGCCTATGAAGACCGCATTGATGAACTCGATTCGGAAAGTCAAGACTTGGTTACGGAGATCATGAGCACCGATCACGATCATCTGAAACTCTTCAAAGAGAGAATGGAGTCAGAAAAAGCGAACGATGAATGAAACAACAGTAGGGTGGATGCCAAACAATCATTGAGGGCGCGCAAGAGCGCCCTCATTTTCCCCTTGACATTGACGTTGCGTCAAGCCTTATCCTTAGGCTAGGAAGGTGATTTTATGGAGTACACAGTAAAGCAATTGGGCGATCTCGCCGGGGTAAGCGGCCGTACCCTGCGCTATTATGACCAGATTGATCTACTCAAGCCCGCTTGCACCAATGAGGTCGGCTACCGGATCTATGGTCCAAAAGAAGTGGATCGCCTGCAGCAGATCTTGTTCTTTCGAGAATTAGGGGTGGGATTGAGCACCATCAAAGAACTCTTGGAAGCGCCAGATTTTCAGGAACAGCAGGCTTTGCGCGAACACCATAAACAGCTTCTAGAAAAGAGACGGCAATTGGATCTGTTGATTCGGAACGTAGAGCAGACCTTTGCCGCATTTGAAGGGGGAAAACCAATGACAGACAAAGAAAAGTTTGTCGGCTTCAAAGAAACTCTGATTAAAGAGAACGAAGAGAAGTATGGCGCCGAAATTCGGGAGAAATATGGAGATGAAACGGTAGACGCCTCCAATGCTAAGCTGATGGGATTGACCGAGGAACAATTTACCGAAATGCAACAGCTGGCGGAGGAAATTATCCAGTCTTTGGTTAAGGCTGTTGGTAAAGAAGAACCCAGTGGAGAAGAAGGCCAGCGAATTGCCAAGCTGCACCGCAAATGGCTAAGCTTTACGTGGAAGGAATATTCCAAAGAGGCCCATGCTGGACTAGCTGAGACCTATGTAGCTGATGAAAGATTCACCGCCTATTACGACCAGCATAAGGAAGGTGCTGCCCAGTTTCTCAGGGATGCCATCTTGGCCTATGTAGGTTAATAGAAAATGCAGATTGAAACGCCGACCTAGCCTGATGCTGGGGTCGGCGTTTTTGTTCAAATGTGAAGTAATACCAAACGTTTTCAGAATTCCAGAAGGAAAAGGATAATTGATAGACAATTCTATAGGGTGTATCATTTCGGACACATCATGGGAGGGATAGTATGAAACAAGAGCTCATCACCATAGGCGAGACACAGTTACCACTTTACGGCTGTAACACCCTAATAATCGGGTCTGGTGCCGCCGCTTTGAATTGTGCTTCGCATCTCAACTCCTTTGGCGTTGATGATGTACTTATTGTCACCGATCACTTGGGCGGTGGTACCTCTAACAACTCCGGGTCAGATAAACAGACCTACTATAAGCTTTCTGTTTTTGGAGAAGGACTTGATTCAGTGTATGATATGGCCCGAACCCTGTATGATGGTGGTGCCATGCATGGCGATATTGCCCTTGTAGAAGCGGCCTTATCGACGCAGGAGTTTTATCATTTGGTGCAAATTGGTGTGCCTTTTCCCCACAACGAGTTTGGCGGATACGTAGGCTACAAAACGGATCACGACCCCAAGCAAAGGGCAACCTCAGCTGGGCCCTGGACCTCGCAGCAGATGTATGAGAGACTCCTAGACGCGGTCACAAAGGCCCGCATTCCCATTCTTGATGGGCACGAAGTGGTCTCTTTGTTGACCGCTACAGATGGCGAAAGGGTAATTGGTGCTCTAGCTCTCGATAAATCCAAGTTAGCTCAAGGGCTAGCTGCCTTTGTGGTTTTTCGTGCAGAAAATATCGTATTGGGCACAGGAGGCCCAGGGGGAATTTACAAGGCATCTGTATTTCCCGAAGGGCACCTGGGGAGCACCGGTATTGCTTTAGAAGCTGGTGCTAGGGCCACAAACCTCACAGAATGGCAGTATGGACTGGCTTCCACAAAGTTTAGGTGGAATGTATCGGGTACATACCAGCAAGTGATCCCCCGTTATATTAGTACAGAGCAAGATGGCTCAGATCCACAAGAGTTCCTCAATGCGTACTTTCCCACGATGGGGAAGTTGGCTACTGCCATCTTTCTCAAAGGTTATCAATGGCCTTTTGATCCTAGGAAGCTCGTGAATCATGGATCGTCCCTAGTGGATGTATTGGTCTACCAAGAAACCGTACAAAAAGGACGCCGTGTATTTCTGGACTTTCGATATAATCCAGCTGCTCTTGATCTTGCTGATTTGGAGGAAGAAGCATATGAATACCTCCAGAAGTCGCATGCCCTCTTTGGTACCCCCATCGAACGCCTCAAACATATGAACCCTATGGCCATCGAACTTTATCGGCAACATGGCATCGATCTCGAAACAGAACCACTAGAAATTGCAGTCTGCGCCCAGCACAATAATGGCGGTTTGCAGGGGAATCTTTGGTGGGAATCTAATTTGAAACATCTCTTTCCCATCGGCGAGGCTAATGGTAGTCATGGCATCTATCGCCCTGGGGGTTCGGCTCTTAATGCTGGTCAAGTGGGAGGCTATCGTGCAGCCCAGTTTATTGCCAATGTCTATCAGGATGACTCGTTGCAGCGCACAGATTTTGTAGCGGAGATCGCAGGACAAGTTCAAGATCTACTGGCATTAAGCGAAAAATTGCTATGCAGCGAAGGGAACATAAAAGTTTGTATGGAAGAAGCACGTACTGCGCTACAAGAGCGCATGACGGAGGCTGGTGCACAGATCCGCGACCGCAAAAAAGTGGCGACGGCTCTGAAAGAAGCTGAAAGCCAGTATGCAATGCTTTGCTCTGGCGAGGTATGTTTGCAGTCTGGAGCAAATCTGCTTGACTATTTCCAGAACCGCCAGCTCTGTCTGACCTCTCTTGCGGTTTTGCGGAGTATTCTAACCTACCTGGAAAAAGGCGGAGGGAGCCGCGGTTCATACCTCGTCATTGACACGGAAGGACAAGAGTTCCATCCTGCTCTTCCTGATTTTGCTTTTAAGCCCGAAGATGACTCCTTACGCAGCCAGGTGTTAGAGTATAGATTCACCGGGGATGCTCATGAGCTCAGCTGGCAACCTGTGCGGCCGATCCCTACAGACGACTTTTGGTTTGAACATGTTTGGAGTGCTTATGTAAAGAAAGAGATTTATGATGGGGGTTATTACTAATGTCCAAACGATTGGTGAAAGACTTGGATGATCTTCGGGCTCAACTGGATGAACTACAGATTGATATTCCCATGGATGGAGACGTATCCGTGTTCGCTCGTTCTGTAGCGATTGGAAATAAACGGACACCGAATGCTCTCGCTGTTCATCCCATGGAAGGTGCAGATGGTGAAACAGATGGGAGTCCATCACAGCTAACCTTTCGGCGCTACAAGCGCTTTGCTGCTGGCGGATCAGGACTCTTGTGGACAGAGGCCATTGCGGTGGTTCCTGAAGGGCGTGCTAATCCTAGGCAGCTATACTTGCATGAAGAGAATAAGGATCGGTTTCGGCGCCTCGTTGCCGAAACGAAACAGGCGGCTCGCTATCATTGCGGCCACGAGCCACTTCTAATTGCCCAGCTTACCCATTCTGGGCGCTATAGTAAACCTGCGGGCCATCCTGCACCTATCATTGCTTACCATAACTCCTACTTGGATAAAGCTTCCAAGCTTGATGAGGTGGAGTATAAACTCGTTGACGATGGATATCTAGATGAACTCGTCGATAAATTTCGGCTGGCGGCTGCATTGGCTTTAGAGGCGGGCTTTGATGGTGTAGACATTAAGTGCTGTCACGGTTACCTGTTTTCAGAACTTCTTAGTGCCTATAGTCGGGCAGGCAAGTATGGTGGAGAGTATGCCGGAAGAACTCGACTACTGCGGAAAGTTGTCCAGCAGATCCATGCCGATCATGGCGATGATCTATTGGTGGGTGTGCGGCTTAATTTGTATGACGGACTGCCTAAACCTCAAGGATGGGGAGCTACATCGGAGGGCGAAATTGACTTTTCAGAGCCGCGACAACTCATCGCTGAATTGGTTCAGGATGGTGTTGATCTTTTCAATGCTACAGCGGGCAATCCCTACTATAAACCCCATATCAATCGCCCCTATACAAGTGGTGGTTATCATCCACCAGAGGAACGTTTGGTGGGCATTCAGCGTCTTTTGCATCTTTCAGCAAAAATGCAGGAAGCTGCAGGTGATATACCAGTGGTGGGGGTGGGTTTTTCTTACCTACGTGCTGCCGCAGCTAAAGTGGCCGCCGCGCAGGTGCAAAATGGATCGGTGCAGATGGCTGGATTTGGCCGCCTAAGCTTTGCTAATCCGAATTTCGCCAATGAGATTTTGCACCAAGGTCAGCTGGATCCCAAGAAGGTCTGTACGGCTTGTAGTGGCTGTACAACACTCATGCGGGCCGGACAGACCACAGGATGTGTAATCCGCGATGCGTACTATCGTGACCTTTATCGCCAAACGATGAGCGGTGGAAAATAGCAGGAAGGTTATATGGAGGGATATATATGGTGCAAAGGGCTGATATTCGACATCGCCCCTGGGGAGATTTGGGTAATGGTTATTATGCTAATCCAGTGCTTAAAGCAGATTTTTCTGATCCCGATGTAATTCGGGTAGGTGACGATTTTTACATGGTATGCTCTGACTTTCACTATATGGGGATGCCTGTTCTCCATTCTCAGGATCTGGTGAATTGGTCACTGATTGGGCGTGTCTATGATCGTTTAGATATAGACCCCAAATATGATAGTATGGATCGTTATGCTAGGGGATGTTGGGCACCAGCTATCCGCTACCATAACGGGCTTTTCTACGTCTATTTTTGTACGCCAGATGAGGGGCTCTACATGAGTTATGCAAAGAATCCGGCAGGGCCCTGGGCACCACTCCATGAAGTAAAGCGTATTGCCCAATGGGAGGATCCTTGTCCTTTTTGGGATGATGATGGCAATGCCTATCTTGGGCACAGTACTGTAGGCGCAGGTCCGATCATTATCCATAGAATGAGTGTCGATGGTAGGGAGTTGTTGGATGAAGGACGCATTGTGTATGTGGGCAAAACCGCGGAGGGCACAAAGTTGTATAAGCGCAATGGTTATTACTATTTGGTGATACCAGAGGGCGGGGTACACAAGGGCTGGCAAACGACGCTTCGGTCAAGAAGTATTTATGGTCCCTATGAACGGCAAGTCACTCTAAAACAAGGTAGGACGGAGATCAATGGACCTCATCAAGGGGGATTGGTTGAGTTACAGTCTGGTGAATCTTGGTTTTTGCACTTTCAAAGCGCTGGCGCCTTGGGTCGAGTGTGCCATCTGCAGCCCGTTCGGTGGGTGGATGATTGGCCCGTGATGGGCTGTGCGGGAGAACCTGTCAGCATCTATCGTAAGCCCAGTGTAGAAACTTTTGCGCCCAAGATGGGGCTTGTAACAGACGATAACTTTACGGAGCCCAAGTTAGGGTTACAGTGGCAGTGGAATCACAATCCTGTCGACACGAAGTGGTCATTGACTGAGCGTCCGGGTTACCTTCGCTTAAGGGCGATGCCTGCAGAAAACATTACTCGCGCTAAGAATACGCTTACCCAAAAACTCATTGGGGGAAGTGGAGTGATTACAGCAGAATTTGACCTTAGCAATATGACGGATGGGCAGCTTGCTGGCCTGACATTTTTGGGTGGAGCAGAGAGTGAGAACTACATAGCAATGCGCAAAACAGAATCTGGCATGCTGCTAGAAGCAGCTACGACAAGCGTCTTTCATCATGGTCCCAATCTTGATTGCCAGACAATTTGGTTGCGCTCAGAATATGACTTTACTGGCCCCACACACTTCGCCTTCAGCGTTGATGGTTCTACTTTTTGGCCCCTCGGCGGAGAATGCGAATTGCGTTTTGGACATTGGAAAGGCGCCCGTTTTGGTTTGTTTACCTATCACACGTATGGAGAAAACGGACTTATCGATGTTCGCTCTTTTCGCTATCGGCATGATGGTACGCTATAGTTTACACAATGTGGCTCTTACGGTATTCCACCGGTGATAACCCAGTCATCTGCTTAAATGTGCGGCCAAAATGGGTATGGCTCCCATAGCCAACCATTAAGGCTACCTCGCTGACACTCAGTTCTGACTCTCGCAAGAGTCGCTGTGCTTCCTTGACGCGCACGGTGTTGAGATATTGCACCAGGGTCAAACCGGTCACCCTCTTAAATGCCCGACTCAAATATGCTGGACTTACAAAAAACCGCTCCGCGATGTCACTCAATGATAGCGTTTGTTGGTAATTCTCTCCTATAAAACGCACGATGTTATGAATTTTTTGATGAACAGGTCCTTCTGGGTAGAAGTAATCCTCCAACTGTTCGCCAGTCTTGCGGCTGGCCAAAAGTAGGAGTTCTCCCAGGAGGATTTTTTGATAAAGTGGGGAGCATGGTAAGTTACGTTTCTCTTCTTTTCGCATTTTGGCTAAGATCGCCTCGATCAACGTCTGATCTTTAGAAGAAGGGCGAAGCGCCTTTAGTTTGTGCTGGAAACAACGCAACAAACTGGCTTGTTCCTCTTTGGTAAAGCCGCTCAAGAAGTTACGTGTAAAATAGATAAGCATGCGCTCGTGGCTACCTGCGCCACCTCCCTCCGTTGTTTGATGCACAACATTAGGCGGGATCAAAACCAAATCCCCTTGGTGGATGTGGTAGATGCGATCTTCAAGCAAATAGTGCCGCTCACCGGAGTAAAGATAATAGATTTCGTAATAATCATGATAATGAGCTTCAGGCATGGTATATTCTTCATTTTGCCTCTTGTAATCGAGCTGAAATGGGATACCCATCCTCCATTCACCCCCACAATAAGTATACCATCTATGGCAGCATAAGGCAAAATATGTTGAGGATGTAAATATCCAGCAAATAAAGTAAAGAAAAGAATCGAACAACATGATACTATATAATTGGAAAAGTTCTTAGGGGGTATATGACAGTGGCCAAGACAAAATACGTTGTAGTGGGTGTAGGTGGAAGGTCGCGTTTCTTTTACAATGCACTTGTCAGCACGTATGCTTCGACGAGTGAGCTTGTGGCGTTTTGTGACATTAACCAAAAACGGATGGATTACGCCAACAAACAGATTCAAACAGAATATGGGGCGCAACCTGTTAACACGTACTTTTATACTGAATTTGATGAAATGATTAAACAGGAACAGCCTGATGTTGTAATAGTGACGACAATTGACCGCACACATCACCATTATATTACACGTGCAATGGAGCTCGGTTGCGATGTCATTACAGAAAAACCTATGACGACGGATGCGAAGAAGTGTCAGCAAATCCTCGATGCCATTAACAAGACAGGTCGCGAACTTAGAGTGACCTTCAATTATCGTTATGCACCACATAATACCAAGATACGTGAGCTGATTATGGATGACGCCATTGGCGATGTGACATCGGTACATTTTGAGTGGCTGCTTGATATTAATCATGGCGCAGACTATTTTCGTAGGTGGCATCGGGACAAACGAAATAGTGGCGGGTTATTAGTCCATAAAGCCACCCATCATTTTGATTTAGTCAACTTTTGGTTAGGGGCCGCGCCAGTCAGAGTGTTTGCCATGGGAGATCTGTTATTCTATGGCAGAGAAAATGCTGAAAACAGAGGTTATAACCACTTCTATTATAGATCAACCGGTAGCCCGGGGGCCATTGGCGATCCTTTTGCGCTTCATATGGACAAAAAAGAGAATCTGCGCCAGATGTATCTAGAAGCAGAAGAACAAGACGGCTATATCCGAGATCAAAGTGTGTTTGGTGATGGGATCAGTATTGAAGATACAATGGCTGTTTTGGTGAAGTATGACAACAAGGCTATGTTGTCTTATTCCCTCAATGCTTATCTTCCTTGGGAAGGTTTTCGTGTAGCAATTAACGGTACAAAAGGGCGCATTCAAGCCATTGTTGGCGAACGGACATACATCAATAGTGGTGGTGAACCTGATGTAGAGGGGACTGCAACAAAGACCGAAATCACTGTCTTTCCTATGTTTGGAGAACCGTATAATGCACCCGTGATTGCCAGTGCAGGAGGGCATGGCGGGGGGGATCCTAAGCTTCTGCAGGATTTGTTTGGCGTCCGCGAAGAGGATCGGTTTAATCGTGCAGCAACGCATGTTGATGGAGCAATGTCGATTTTGACAGGTATTGCCGCCAACGAGTCCATTCGAAAGGAAATACCGATCAATATAAACGATTTGATCAATTGGGGGTGAAAAGGCAGAGAATAGGCTCGATGATACTTGTAACTTACTTTGTGGAGGAGGTTTATAATGAAGAAGATTTTGTGTGTAGTTTTAGTGACGATGGTTTTGTTAGCAGCTCCCGCAAGCTATGCTTTGGCCGCGTACAACGAGGCCCCGATCTTGCAGCAGCGTGTAGCAGCAGGTGAATTGCCTCCCGTAGAGGAACGCTTGCCAGTGAATCCTCTAGTAATTGAACCTTTTGAGGAGATTGGTGTTTATGGCGGTATCGTTAGAAGCGCTCACCGAGGACCTAGTGACGCTACAGGATATTTTCGGATGGTGCGTGAACCATTAGTAAACTTCGATAATATGTTAATCGAAATTCAGCCCAATCTCGCTGAGCGTTGGGACGTATCGGAGGACGGCACAGAAATAACGTTTCACCTACGCGAAGGATTGAAATGGTCCGACGGGCATCCATTCACAACAGACGACATTATGTTTTGGTGGGAAGTACAGAACACACGGGAAATATTTCCCGCTGGCGTTGGCGTTAACTGGCTTGCCGGTGGTGTGCCAGTAGAGGTCATTCAAGTCAGTGACCTGACAGTTACATTTAAATGGGCTGTTCCATACGCTGCATTTGTAAACTGGTTAGCTGCAGGTCAAGAAACATATCTGCCCAAGCATTACCTCAGTCAATTCCATGCCAATTATACGGATGTTGATGAATTGACCGCCCTGGCTAAGGATGAAGGATATAGTGATTGGGGTCAGTTGTTTGTCAATCGTTCTGGCGAACGATCAAACTTCCGTGCTTTGGGTAGCCCAACCATGGATGCTTGGTACATTACGACGAACTTCGATGCACCGATTCTGATCTCCGAGCGTAATCCCTATTATTTCAAAGTCGATACAGAAGGTAATCAACTACCTTATGTGAATACTCTGCATCGCATTTTAGTAGAAGATATCGAAGTGATGAAGTTAATGCTGATGGCCGGAGAAATTGACTATATCACTCGAAATCTCTGGACCACCTACAGTGATCTCCCCATGTATATTGCCAACCAAGAACGGGGCGATTACCGCATTATCAACACCCATGGAGGTACTCCCGGGGCACTGAACTTGATGTTCAATGCTAACTACGATGAAGATTCTGGTATTGCAGAGCTGATCAATAACTATGAATTCAAAAAAGCACTCTCGTATGCTATTGATCGCGATGAAATCAATGATGTACGGTTTAATGGTTTAGCACGCTCAGGGCATGGACATTTCCACTATGAGAACCCTGGTTATGTGGAAGAGGTTGATCAACGCTATGTTGATTACAACCCAGATCTTGCCAACCAAATCTTAGACGAATTAGGGCTTACACAGCGCGACAGCCAGGGCTTCCGCTTACGTCCTGATGGAACTGGCCTTACCTTGATTATTGACGGAAGTACACACCATCAGCATCACAGTGCAGGTGGCGAGTTGATTAAGAGCTATTTTGAAGATGTCGGAATTAGAACAGTACTCAACGTGATCGATCGTGGTTTGTATGAAGCGAAGCGTGAAGGCAATCAATCCATGATTAGCTTTGCGGATCTGGCAGATCCTCTGATCCCGCTAGAACAAACTGGTCACAAAATAACCTATGTCATGGCACCTCTATGGGAGTTGTGGTTTGAGAGCAACGGAACACAAGGTGTAGAACCTCCAGCAGATGTTATTCGCTTAATGGATATCTTCAATACTCTTGCACCAGCTACCAGTGATGTTGAAGCGCGGGCAGCCTACATGCAAGAAATTGCCCAAATCTGGGGCGATAACTTCTGGACAATCGGAACGGTAGGTGTACCATTCAACCTTTCTTTCGCTAAGAACAATCTCCGCAATGTGCCAGCTGATGGTGCCCATAGCCATCCAGCGAACCCGGCAATTTACAGACCATATCAGTGGTTCTGGAAATAGGCGGATTGGACACACCTAAAACGAGAGAAGCCAGCATGTTGTTGGCTTCTCTTCTCTAAGGATGTCACCCTAAGGAGAGAGATTATGCTGCGATACATAGCGAAAAGACTATTACACATGATCCCTATGCTTATCTTGATTTCGATCGTCTCGTTTGCCATCATCCAGTTGCCTCCTGGTAGCTACCTACACACAAAGATGGCTGAGCTTAGGGCGTCAGGAGATCAAATAAGTATGGATCAAATTGAGGCTTTACGGATCCACTATTCCTTGGATCAGCCTGCGCATATTCAATATATCAATTGGATCAAAGGTATCATAACCGAAGGAAATTTTGGTTTTTCGTTTGAATGGAATCGGCCCGTGAAACATCTAATCTGGGAGCGCTTAGCGTTATCCTTGGTTGTGTCTGTTTCATCGTTACTTCTGTCATGGGTTGTGGCTTTCCCCATCGCCATTTATAGCGCTTTGAAAAAGCACACCTTTGCTGATTATTTTCTTACTTTTGTTGGTTTTTTGGGCCTATCGACCCCGAATTTTATGTTGGCTCTTATTCTCATGTATGTTTCCTCTGTATATTTCGGTTTCAGTGTGGGTGGGTTATTCTCGCCCGCATACTTGATGGCCCCTTGGAGCTTAGCTAAAGTCATCGATTTATTGAAACATCTGTGGGTTCCAATGGTGGTTATAGGAACGTCAGGAACAGCTGGCCTTATTCGAGTACTCAGGAATAATCTCCTCGATGAACTCGGAAAACCCTATGTGGTAGCAGCTCGCTCGAAGGGAATTGGAATTGCCCGCCTTACGTTCAAATATCCGGTACGAATTGCCTTGATTCCCTTTATATCTACGGTGGGTTGGCAGCTTCCCCAAATGATCTCAGGCGAAGCGGTTACGGCTACCGTGCTCAGCCTTCCCACGGCAGCTCCACTGCTTTTGGGGGCGCTTCGAAGTCAGGATATGTACCTGGCTGGCAGCTTCTTATTGCTTCTTTCATCGTTAACCATGATCGGCACCTTGATTTCAGATATCTTGCTAGTGCTTGTCGATCCGCGCATTCGCTACGAATAAGGAGGGACGAGAATGGATCCTAATTTAGTACCACAACCAGAGTTAATTGATGAGCCAGAAGTATTACAGGATGCGGAAGCCAGAGTTTTCTATGCTACGCAGTGGCGGTTAATGTGGTGGAAATTCCGCAAGCATAAGGTTGCCATGGTGGCGTTTGCCGTCATCGTTGTGATGTATCTTGGTGCCATTTTTGCTCCTCTGCTTGCTCCGTATAGAGCTGATGAACGGCATCGTGGTTTTGTGTATGTACCACCGCAAAAGGTAAGATTCCGCGATGAGCATGGCTTTAGTCTGCGCCCTTTCGTATACCCCCTAGAACAAGAGATCGATATGCAGACGATGCAGCGCAAGTTTATTGAAGATCCAACAACGCGCATTCCAATTCATTTTTTCGTACGTGGTTCATCCTATAAGCTATTTGGCCTATTTGAGACAAACATACACCTCTTTGGTGCTGATGGCGGTAAGGTGTTCTTGTTCGGAACCGATGATCTAGGTAGGGATATGTTTTCGCGTATTCTCTATGGGGCTCAGATTTCCATGTCCATTGGTTTAGTCGGCGTTTTTTTGAGTTTGCTCTTAGGACTCTTCTTTGGCGGCATATCTGGCTATTATGGAGGAGCAATTGATAATGTCATTCAGCGGATTATCGAAGTGCTGCGCTCCTTCCCCACTATACCGCTTTGGATGGCTTTAAGTGCAGCTTTACCACCAGATTTATCACCCATTGGGGTGTACATGGGCATTACCATCATACTTTCCCTAATTGGATGGACAGCTTTAGGAAGGCAGGTTAGGGGAAAAGTGCTAGCCATAAAGAACGAAGACTTTGTGATTGCAGCCCGTCTGTCAGGCACAAGTGAACCAAGGATCATTGTCTCCCACCTTATTCCGTCTTTTATGAGTCACATTATTGCGAGTCTAACATTGGCCATTCCTCAGATGATTTTGGCAGAAACTTCATTAAGCTTTCTGGGAATCGGTCTAAGGCCTCCTGTTGTGAGCTGGGGGGTCATGCTCCAAAAGGCGCAGAATGTGAATACTTTGATGATGGCTCCCTGGTTACTAATTCCTGGCCTCTTTGTAGTCATCTATGTCTTAGCATTTAACTTCCTAGGTGACGGGTTACGCGATGCAGCTGACCCCTATGGGAACTAGTGAAAGTTGGTGTATTAATGGATAAAATGGATCAAGATCATATCCTAGAAGTACAAGACCTCACAGTCAAGTTCCTCATGGATGAAGGGACAGTACACGCTGTAAATGGTGTATCTTTTGTTGTGCCCGCAGGAAAATCTGTAGGTATTGTTGGTGAAAGCGGATGCGGTAAGACGGTGAGTTCCTATTCTATTACCCAATTGCTGCCAAAGTCAGCCCGGCTCACTGGTAGAATCCTGTTTCGAGAAAGAGACGGGCAAGTCACAAATATTACAAACCTCACACCCGACGGGAAGGAAATGCGGCGTATACGTGGGAAAGAGATAGCTATGATATTCCAGGAACCAATGTCATCGTTAAGCCCTGTGCATACGATTTGTAATCAACTTTCGGAGGCAATGCTGCAATTTCAGGGCATGACAAAACGTCAAGCACGCACCCGCGCTGTGGAATTATTGCAGCTTGTGGGAATTCCATACGCCGAAAGGCGAGTTGATGAGTATCCTTTCCAACTCAGTGGCGGCATGCGTCAGCGGGTGATGATCGCCATGGCTCTATCTCGCAATCCCCGGGTTTTAATTGCTGATGAACCCACAACTGCACTTGATGTTACCTTGCAGGCCCAGGTTTTGCGTTTGATCCAGGACATGCAAAATGAGTTTAATCTTTCGTTAGTCTTAATTACCCACGACCTTGGAGTCGTCGCCCATATGGTGGATCATGTTTGCATTATGTACATGGGGCAGATTGTGGAAAGCGGCCCGGTGAAAGAAATCTACGATGATCCCAAGCATCCTTATACGAAAGGGTTGATGAATTCGATCCCGAAGCTTAGGGGCCGACGTGGCGAAAGGGTTGTGCCGATTTCCGGCTCCGTGCCGAGTGCCTACGCAGTACAAACAGGTTGTCCGTTCTGCGAACGGTGTCCAGAACGCAGCAAGCGGTGCACACAGGGCATTCCACAGAGAGTAAAAATCGGTAGTGAGCATTATGTCTGCTGTCATCTCTATCAATCGGGAAAGGAGGAGCAGGATGTTATCAATGCCTGATGATGTGATTCTCCAAGTTACAGATCTAGTGAAACACTTTCCCATTGAAGCAGGTTTCTTTCGCAAAAAGCAAATCGGGGCCATCCGGGCAGTCGATGGAGTATCCATTGCTGTTCAAAAAGGTAAAACACTGGGTCTCGTTGGCGAAAGTGGTTGTGGCAAGACGACCACCGCAAGAGCAATTTTGCGTGCTCTTGAGCCCACGAGTGGGAGCGTTTTATTTCGAACTCGTGAGGGGATTGTGGATATGGCACGTTTGGGTGCCGCTGATTTGAAAAAGGCTCGTGCTGACATGCAAATGATTTTTCAAGATCCCTATTCTTCTTTAAATTCCCGTTTACCTATTATGGATATCATAGCAGAACCCTTGAAATCACATGGCTACCCAAAAGCGGAGCGAGAAGAACGGGTCAAAGAACTACTTGAACTTGTGGGGCTGCGTGCTGAATATGCCCGGCGTTACCCCCATTCGTTTAGCGGAGGCCAGAGGCAACGCATAGGCGTAGCCCGGGCTTTAGCTTTAAACCCTGCATTGATTGTTGCCGACGAACCTGTCTCTGCCTTAGATGTGTCTGTGCAAGCGCAAGTCCTAAACCTATTGTTAGATCTCCAAGAACAATTTGGCCTTTCCTATGTGTTTATTGGCCATGACCTTAGTGTTGTTCGTTATATATGTGATCAGGTGGCTGTCATGTACCTGGGCAAAATTGTTGAACTTGCAGACGTAGATGCGCTTTATGAGGATCCTCGCCATCCCTATACGAGTACGCTGCTCTTGGCGGTTCCCGATGCAAACCCCCATGCGCCTTGGCGACAAGATACGGTAAAGGGTGAAGTAACAGGGGATGAACGAGAGATCGTTGGATGTAGCTTTGCTCCCCGCTGTAGGTATGCCCAGGATATCTGTAGAGAGAAAACACCTGAACTACAAAACGTAAACGCAGATAGCACCCACTTATCAGCCTGCCACTTTGCCAGTGAAATTACGTTGGAAGGGGTTAGCTAGACGCTACAATTGGTGAATTGAGGTAAAAATAGAATGAACAAGGTTTCCTTTGCAGTTGTAGGTTTGCGTAATTTTGCACAGAATCACATTCGGAGTATAAAGACGTTACACGATGAAGGAATTGGCGAGTTGAGGGCCGTCATGATCCGCGATCAAGAACGATGCCAAGACGCCGCTGACCTAATGGCTGAATTAGAGGCACAAGGAGTGCTTCTTTATAGTTCCTATGAAGAGCTCTTGGGGCAAGGTCAAGGTGTGGTTGATGTCATAACCTTACCCACCGCAGTCCAGAATCACTATGAATTGGCGAAGCGGGGCATGGAAGCAGGTTATAGTTTGGTATTAGAAAAGCCTCCTGTTCCCACTGTGCAACAAGTTGATCGCTTAATGGCCATTGAAGAGGCAAGTGGGAAATTTTGCTCCATAGGTTTTCAGATGATCCATTCGCGTTCGCTGCGTAGGCTTAAGCAAGAGATTTGCTCCGGGAGGCTTGGTGAGATTAAGGAAATTACCTGCCGCGGATACTGGCCGCGCGATCGTGCGTATTATAATCGGAATGACTGGGCTGGCCGCTCCCTGGTCGATGGTATGTTAGTGCTTGATGGTCCTATTCATAATGCTCTGGCGCATTATTTGAATAATATGATCTTTATTGCAGGCCCTAGTATGAATAATAGTGCTGAATTACGGTGGGTTAGGGCTGAGATGTATCGCAGTCGACCGTTTATTTCAGCCGATGATACCTCCTGTCTTGAGGCAGAAACCGTGACTGGAACACGTCTTTACTTTTATGTCACCCATTCGCCCCACAGCAGATTGGATCCTGTGATGGAAGTGGTGGGGACAAAAGGAACGGCCACATGGAACTATCGCGAAGAGGCTACAATATTGACCCATGATGGGCAAGTACTCAGTTTTGACAATATGGGGGTGAATCCCTGGATTGAAGTTATGCGCGTAGCAGCTCGAGTACACAGGGGAGAGTTGGACAGCCCGTATTCAACCTTGGCGAACTCCCGCAGCTTTGTTGTTGCCATTAACGGAGCATATGATTCTGTTCGCTATATTAATCCAATTCCTGAGGAATACGTAACAACCACCCTAACTGGGGAACAAGAATGTGCTGTCGTTCAAGATATTGATGGGTTTTTGGATCAAGCTTGCACCGAGCGCAAATTACTTTCCGATCTGGGCGTTCCGTGGGCAGTTTCTACCCCAAGGATTGATGTGGAAAACTACACAGAGTTTAATCCATTTTGCAAACCCCGCACATTGTAAATACCTTTGCGAACCAAGGGAGGATAGACTGTATGGCTAGGAATGGAATGAGCTATGAGCCACAAGAAAAACCGCGGCCCGTTGTTGCGGGCAAAGAGTTCAGTTTTGGAGCCATTGGACTTGATCATGGCCATATCAATGGTATGTGCAATGGTCTTAAAGAAGCAGGTGCAAATCTAAAATGGGTCTATGACCCTGATTCAAGCAAGATCAAGGATTTCGTAAAAAAACACCCTGGTGTTAACGTGGCTGCTTCGGAGGAGCAAATTCTCGAAGATCCCACGATCAAACTGGTGGCCTCGGCTGCGGTTCCTTCCTACCGTGGACCCCTTGGTGTCAAGGTGATGGGTTATGGGAAAGACTATTTTGCCGATAAGCCCCCTTTTACCAGCTTAGAACAGCTACAACAAGCAAAAGATCAAGTGAAAGCAACAGGACGGAAATATGCGGTGTATTATAGTGAGCGTCTGCATGTAGAAAGTGCTGTTTTTGCCGGTCAGCTCATTGAGCGCGGAGCGATCGGCCGGGTTATTCAGGTCATTGGCATGGGGCCACACCGTATTCGCTTAGGCTTGCGTCCTCCATGGTTTTTTGATAAAGCGCACTCTGGCGGTATTTTATGTGATATTGGCAGTCACCAGATTGAACAGTTCCTCCACTTTACAGGAGCCCAGGATGCAAAGGTTGTCCACAGTAAGGTGGGAAACTATAAGTTTAAGGAATATCCTGGTTTTGAAGATTTTGGTGATGCTAGCT
The DNA here is from genome assembly GCA_002409455.1 of Firmicutes bacterium UBA5420. GTDB lineage: Bacteria > Bacillota > Limnochordia > Darwinibacteriales > Darwinibacteriaceae > UBA5420. The sequence continues at coordinate 21,350 of DHNI01000095.1, forward strand.
TGATCGCTGACAATGGGGCTACCAACTACTTTCGAGTTGACTGGTTGACTCCCGATGGCTTAGGAACTTGGGGCGATGGGCGTCTCTTTATTCTAGGTACTGAAGGCTTCATTGAACTACGCAAGTATATTGATATAGGGCGAGACAGCGGTAAAGATCACCTTTATATTGCCAATCAGGATGTTGAAAAGTATATACACTGCGCGGGTAAGGTGGGCTATCCCTTTTTCGGACAGTTGATCCTCGATTGTCTGAATGGTACGGAACATGCTATGACGCAAGAACATGCTTTCAAAGCAGCCGAACTGTGCCTCCTTGCTCAACGTGATGCCATTGTTGTTGAAGAGTAACAAAGACTGGATAGGACTGGGGGGCCAAAGGTCATGTTCCGCCGCAATGGATTTCTGCTTTTATGCTTAATGGTTCTAGTTTTTCTTGCAGTCACATCAGCAGATGCATATTCGATGTGGCTTTCTTCGTCTGTTGATTGTGATTTACAAGTTGCGTCTTTATCTAAAGATGATCTAGATATGTTGGTGTGGTCAAAGACTGCTGGGCCGCATCCTCAGGGATATGTGGTGAGGCGAGACGGTACGAGCCAGCCCATCACGATGCAGGTAGCGTTTGAACTTGCAGATCGGCTAGCCTACTATGACCAGGTTGACATCGCGGGATTCGTCTCCAAACCTGATTTGGGCCCTGACAATCTGCCTGTTCTCTTGCTACGCTGGATAAGGCGCAGTGAGGGGGAGCGCGATCGATGGCAACTCCAACTCATAGCTAAGCCAGGACTCCTTCCAGAGCACCTTATTGATGAAACGACCCCTCAGTTGGAGATTGCCAACCTTTCTCTCCCGGTAGGCTATCCACGCCAAGGCGAGATCTATACTGCAGTGCTATCGTTTGATCCAACAACTGGCGAAGTTCATGTTGCCTTGCAAGACGATCCGGAGGCAATATTTCCTTTGGAGTTTGCGGCGAATCTACAAATAGGGCCTGTAAGTGAGATCCTTTACCCTATGAGTGGGTGGGAAGGCCAGAATTTGCAGGGATTAGTGCGAGACAGCGCTTATGTCATTCATGAATTAAACCTCCATGACGATTTCGTTGATGATGGATTACCCTTGGAAATACAGGGGGAAGTGGAGTTTTTCCTAATCAATTCCGAAGGGCAGCGCTACTATGGATCCACCTATTATCATGATCAGCAGCTTCTAGCCTCTTTAATATGGCCAAAGGCTTATATACCTGGAGAAATTAGATTAACATTTGTCCATGAAGGTCTAGAGACAGAGATGTTTAGCGCCAAATGGGCTAGTGATAAGCAAGTTTTTTCACTTCCCTTAGGCGAGACAGTGCCCCTTGGTCAAGCACTGTTGCGATTAGACTACATCCTAAATGGGAGGGTAAGCACTATTTCCAAACAGGAAGTTCGTATTATCGAGAATAGGGTGGCAGCAAGATTTGAGTTGTATGGGCGCAACTATCGGCGCGCTGCCGAGCGCGCTCACTTGCCCATCCAGGACGATCCAGGCATTTATGGAAACGTAGTGATCACGCATGATCGTCCCCTGCAGGATGCCCTTTTAGAAGTAAGCGCGGTCTATACTTCAGATAACCAAGAAACCCAGAACATCGCCGTCTTAAGCACAACCATTGCCAGTGCGCAGGAGGATGGACAAATAACCATTCCCTTCGAGTTTGACCTACCAAAGCCAGGGGGGCAGTTAAGGATTCTTGCGGAGCTTAAAGCTGCGGGTATTGCTTCTCTGGCGGTTGAAGAGAGCATTAAGGTATGGCCTGCACCTTTGGTGCCAGCGTTTCCTGGTGCGGAAGGCTTTGGAGCCTTTACCCCGGGCGGGCGAGGCGGACGCGTCATTAGGGTGACAAATCTTGATGACGCTGGGCCTGGTTCTTTTCGGGCAGCGGTAGAGGCGGAGGGTTCTAGAACGGTAATTTTTGATGTTTCTGGAATTATTGAGCTTGAATCGCGGTTGGTTATTTCCAACCCATATATCACCATCGCTGGACAGACTGCACCAGGCGGGGGAATAACAATTGCCAATTACCCGACCCAGATTACAGCCCATGACGTAATTCTGCGACATATGCGTTTTCGCATGGGTGATCTTACGGAGCAACAGGAAGACACTCTAGAGATCAAGGGTCAAAACGTCATCGTCGATCACGTTTCGGCAACCTGGGGTATCGATGAGACCTTATCTGTAACCGATGCAGACAAGGTCACGGTCCAGTGGAGTTTGATCGCCCACAGTCTCAATCGCTCAATCCATGATAAAGGGGCACATGGTTATGGTTCCTTAATTCGAGGTGGGCGAGGAGCCGCCTATAGTTTCCACCATAACTTGTGGGCTCACCATCGCAGCAGAATGCCAAGGCCCGGTAATTATCTAGACCATAAACTTGATCCAGTGGGGCTGCTGGCGGATTTCCGCAACAATGTCATCTACAACTGGGAAGGAAGTTATCCTGGAGCAAACTATGATACGGACTCCATCAGCAAGTACAATTTTATCAATAATTACTATCTACCAGGAATGAATTCTGGGGATACATGGGCATTTCGAGATGATTGTCCCTATGCGCAAGCGTATTTCGCGGGTAATTCCATGGATGGTCAGCTTCCTGAAGACCCTTGGAGCTTAGTTCGGGGAGTAGGGCCGTGGACAGAGGGATACAAACTGGAAAACGAGCTACTGGTTGCCCCAGTT
>DHNI01000095.1:24409-44610 GCA_002409455.1 Firmicutes bacterium UBA5420
TGGTCAAAATGGGGTCAGCTCCAACTGACCTGGATCAAGACGGTATCCCTGATTGGTGGGAAGAGAAACACGGACTTGATCCTCGTGATTCGTCTGATGCACTGCACATGTCCAAATGTGGCTACACCTATCTAGAACTATATCTCAACTCTCTATGTGATGGATATTAAGGCAAGGAATGGGGTGTTCATTTCATGCGAAAAGACGTAAGTCTGATCAGCATTACCATAGTGGTGCTCCTTCTGGCTTTGGCTCTTACCACTTATGCCCAGCCTCGCCCGGAGAGGCCCGTAGAGTATGAGCGCGAATTGACATACCAAGACTATCTAGAACAAATGCGCGGTGTTGCTCGTCCTCAAACGGAGATCATGATTCCAGGTCATGCATTTTTGCTGCGTGACCAACCGGTGGCGCTGCGGTTACTTCCTGGATTTCATCAGCAAGCGGTGGTCTCCCCTGAGACTGGCTACCTCGAATGGGAAGTAGAAATCGACGAGCCGGGTTTGTACAATATTGCCTTTTACTACTACCCACTACCAGGCAAGGACGCCACCATCGAACGCGAACTGTTGATCAACGGAGAAAGACCCTTTGCAGGTAGCCGATTTTTACAGTTTAAGCGCATGTGGAAAGATGGGGGAGGCTTTGTGGTCGACGTTCTAGGTAATGAGATTCGTCCAACCCAGGTAGAAGAGCCACGCTGGATAGAACAGCCCCTTGTGGATAACTTAGGCTATGTGCAAGAGCCCTATCAATTCTATTTTAAGCAAGGTTTAAACATCATTCGCCTCGTATCTAGGGTTGAACCCATGGCTATCGGTTATATCAAGTTATATCAAGCGGATATTCTACCGTCTTATGAGCAAGTGCTCGCGGAGTATCAAACCCTAGGTTTTACAGAGGTTGCCGATGCGTTTGTAAAGATCCAAGGGGAACACTCTACCCTTCGCTCTGATTCGACCTTGTTTCCTATTGCCGATCATGGCGATCCGACGTTAGAACCATATCATCCAGCCGAGATTCGGCTTAATACCATTGGAGGTCATCGCTTTAGTAGACCTGGCCAGTGGATTTCCTGGGACTTTGAAGTGCCACAAGATGGATTTTATAAAATCGCGATTAAAGGCAAGCATGGAGAAATCGGAACCTATACGAATAGGAAGGTCTTAATCGACGGACAGACTCCCTATGCTGAACTTAACAGTGTCCAATTCCCTTATGCTTCAGGGTACCAGATGACGGTTCTAAGCGACCCAGAAACCAAAGAGCCTTACTTAATTCCCCTGTCTAAAGGGCAGCATGAATTACGGTTCGAAGTGGTGCTAGGAGCTTTAAGTGATGTGTTACGTGTTGTTGAAGACAGCCTCTATGAACTGAATACCATTTATCGGCGCATCATCATGGTCACCTCCAGCAATCCTGATCCTCGTCGTAGCTATGAGCTGGCCCGTAAGTTACCCGATGTCATCGAGCGCATTGCTGTGCAAGCACAGGTTTTCGAGGATCTTGTTCAAGACTTTGCTGCAGTTACGGGGATGGAGGGCGGGCATACTGGCATTTTAAGGCAACAGGCACATTTGTTGCAGAGAATGGCCGCTGATCCAGAAATGATCCCTAGACTCCTCGGTGAATACCGGGATAACATCAGTGCCATTGGTACATGGATTTTCGCCACTCGCGAGCAGCCTCTGCAAATTGACTATATCATTGTGGCAGCACCAGATGCTGATCTACCTGAGGCCACAGCTAACGTGGGGCAACGCCTAGGTCATGAGATGAGGGCCTTAGCGGCATCATTTACACATGACTATACTCTAATTGGTGATATGCCAGGCGGAGCAGATAGTCAGGATCAAAAACCACTCACTGTCTGGGTTAGTGCTGGGCGTGACCAAGCTCAGGTAATTAAGAGTATGATCGATGACACCTTCCGCTTAGAAACGGGGATTCCTGTCAATTTGCAGCTCGTCGAAAACATGAATGCACTTTTGGTTCAGGCTACGATTGCGGGCACTGGACCAGATGTAGCCATGGGATTGAATATCCCTGATCCGATGAACTTTGGACTACGGGGCGCACTACACAATCTGAAGGAATTTGCTGATTATGATCAAGTAGTCGAACGCTTTATGCCAAGTGCCATGGTTCCTTTTATGTTCCGTGACCAGGTGTATGCCCTTCCTGATCAGCAGGAATTTCCGATGATGTTTTATCGGCAGGACATTTTGACGGAATTAGGGCTCACCGTGCCCCAGACCTGGGATGATGTGTACAGCATTCTCCCTATCTTGCACCGCAATAATATGACGATTGGCATCGGCTACAACATCTTTTTTACTCTTCTCTACCAAAGGGGTTTGCCTATGTACAAGGCCGATGGTGTGGAGACATATCTCGATACGGAAACAGCAATCCAGACATTCCGTGAACTAACCGAGCTGTTTAACTTGTATGATCTCCCCATCGAGTTTAATGCCGAAAATCGATTTCGCTTGGGCGAAATGCCTATCGTTATTTCAAACTATAGCTTGTTTAATCGCTTGGCGGTCTTTGCTCCAGAACTTAGAGGTGAATGGGATTTTTCCTTCGTTCCAGGAACAGTCGGCCCTGATGGCAGCGTTATCCGCACAGTGGCCCCCATGCAATCTGAGGCGACAACTGTATTGCAACAGCAAGGCCGTGGCGGCCCTGCAGTTGTGATTACTTCGACAGCAGATAATAAGAATGATGCTTGGCAGTTTTTAAAGTGGTGGACCCGGGAAGACACCCAAATTAGGTTCGGCCGCGAACTAGAAAGCCTTATGGGCGAAGCTGGCAGATATCCCACATCGAATGTGGAGGCCTTTAAACAGCTTCCCTGGAGTGTGGAAGAACGGGAAAAGCTCTTGGCTCAATGGGCCTGGGTCGAAGGGAATGGAGAAGTTCCGGGCAGTTACTACATGACTCGCATGTTTGAATGGGCTTTTCGAGCCGTTGTGATCCAGCAAAAGCCAATTAGAGAAACATTGTTGGAGTATGATCGACAAATCAATTATGAGTTACAGGTTAAGCGTAGCGAGTTTGGGCTGGAAACCGATTTGCGGGATGTCCCCGAGCGGTGGCAAGAGCTGTATTGGGATAAGTTTACCCACGTTAAGGCGGGAGGGTAGCATGCAATGAGTACATGGGCGAGGATCAAAAAGCATAAGGTATCATATCTCTTTATTGCTCCTTTTGGAATTCTGTTTTTTACGTTCACTGTGATTCCAGTCTTGGTCGCGGTCGTTTTGAGTTTTACGAACTTTAACATGCTCCAACCACCATCGTTTGTGGGTTGGGGCAACTATGTACGGCTATTTCTAGAAGATGAGATCTTTTTGATTGCCATAAAAAATACGTTTGTTTTTGCGGCCATAACAGGTCCCATTAGTTATTTAGCCTGCTTTTTAGTGGCTTGGTTGATTAATGAGCTCAGACCTTGGCTGCGGGCTATTTTGACTCTTCTGTTTTATGCGCCTGCCATCTCCGGCAAAGCCTACTATATTTGGACCATTATCTTCAGTGGTGATACCTATGGCATTGTTAACGCCAACCTTTTGTTCTGGGGAATCATTGATCGACCTATACAATGGTTGAATGATCCCGCTTATATCATGCCTATCACAATTCTAGTTGTCCTTTGGATGAGTTTAGGTACAAGTTTCTTAGTGTTTATTGCGGGACTGCAGGGCATAGATCAAAGACTGTATGAAGCTGGCGCAATAGATGGCATTCGCAATCGCTGGCAGGAGTTGTGGCATTTAACTATTCCCATGATGCGTGGCTACTTGATGTTTGGAGCTATTATGGCGATTACGAGTTCATTTACGATTTTTAACGAAATCCGTGACTTAACTGGGTTTCCCAGTACAGATTATGCCGCCCACACCATTATACAGGCCTTGCAGGATCATGGTAGCATCCGCTTCGAGATGGGCTATGCATCTGCAATTGCTGTAGTGTTGTTTATGACAATGCTCACCATTCAACGCGTTGTTCAAAGGTTATTGGATCGAGTTGGAGGAGGCCAATGATGAAGATGCCTTTGATTAAGAAAATCACTTGGACGAAACGGAGGGTGTCTCGTTCAGCTGGGGGAGATATTTTCATTTTTGTGGTGCTCGCTGTTATGGCAACGTTTATGGCTTTGCCGATGATTTTGGCAGTGAGTAATGCTTTCAAGCCACTAAATGAGTTCTTTATATTTCCACCACGGCTTTTGGTGCGCAATCCAAGCATGGATAACTTCCTAAATCTTTTTAATATCATGGCTGGTTCATGGGTGCCCTTATCCCGTTATTTGCTCAATTCACTCATCATCGTAGTGTTTGGAACGGTGGGGAACGTGGTTTTTGCTTCGATGGCAGCGTACGCCATCTCCAAACATCGATTTCCGGGAGCCAACATTTTCATGGGTATGATTGTGTTATCGTTGATGTTTGCCAAAGAGGTGACGAACATCCCCAATTACGTCCTTATTGCATCCTTTGGCTGGATTGATACTTACCAAGCTGTCATCGTCCCCAGTTGGGGTTCGACTTTGGGTCTTTATTTGATGAAGAACTTTATTGATGCGATGATTCCTGATTCTGTATTAGAGGCTGCTCGCATTGATGGTGCCAGTGAGTTTCGTATTTTCTGGCAGTTGGTGATGCCCATTGTTAAGCCGGCATGGTTAACCATGATTATTCTCCTCTTTCAGGACTTATGGAAGACGACGGGGGGGAACTTCATTTATTCAGAGGAGCTGAGAACGTTACCGTCGGCCCTAGGTCAGATTGTAGCAGGTGGGGTAGCTCGCCAAGGTGTAGGAGCCGCCGTTATCCTGATTATGATGATTGTCCCGATTGTTGTTTTCTTGGTCAATCAAAGTAGAATCCTCGAAACGATGGGTACTTCGGGCATGGCTAACTAGCGATTTTGCTAAGTGAGGTGATGATCTTGAACATACGACAGGGTAGTTTGCTCATCATTGTTTTTGTGTTCGTAATGCTTGGTGCTCAGGTGGTTAACGGTACGAGCTTGAGTTATACCTACAATTATTGGCACCATATGATGCCAGCACCACATGCTTATGTTCCTGATCGAGCTATTTATGGCCATCACCTTGGTGTGGGTTCATTTAGTAACCCCCAGGATCTTTTTGCCACAGAAACAGGTTTTCTTTATATCTTAGATTCAGGGAATCATCGCATTATTCAACTCGATAGCCAAGGGGCTCTGGTGCGGGTGATTGATGGTTTTGTGGACGGGGCAGATCAGGGTACACTAAATAATCCTACAGGTCTTCATGTAAGTCCGGAAGGGGATCTGTACATCGCCGATAGGGGCAATGGGCGAATTGTGGTTCTAGATGATGAGCTCCATGCCTGGTTGATTATTGAGTCACCTGCAATTCAAGCTCCTGAATATTTTGAAGCGGATTTCCGTTTTCGTCCTGTAAAGATCACAAGCGATGATCAGGGCACGATCTATGTTATAGCCACTGGCGTTTATGATGGAATTTTAGAATTCGATGCTCAAGGTCACTTCTTAGGCTTTAAGGGGGCTCCCCGTGTGACCCCTTCGGTTATTGATTATATTTGGCGTCAAATTGCCACAGACGCCCAGAAAGAACGGATGGCTCTCTTTTTGCCTGTGGAACACAGCAATTTGGCTGTGGACGAACGGGGTTTTGTTTATGCTACTGCGGTTGGAGAAGGGCTTCCCATTGAAGAGCGTATTCGGCGTTTAAATACAGCAGGGCGCGACATTTTAATTCGTAACTTGGGTCTACCACCCATAGGTGATTTTGTAGAGGCTGATCAAGCTGAATCCACTATGGTCGACATATTGCCTGGGGACTATGGAACCTATTCTGTCTTAGATCGCGTGCGGGGACGGGTTTTCACCTATGATTCCACCGGAAACTTGCTCTATGTGTTTGGCGGGCTAGGCAATACGTTGGGAACCTTCCGTAACCCTGTTGCTTTAGCTAATTTTGATGGAAATATGCTTGTTTTGGACTCGCTTAAAAACAGCGTGACCGTCTTTTCGCCTACGGAGTACCAACGGACGATCTTTGCAGCTTTAGGCCATTATGATACTGGGCATTTTGATGAAGCAGCCTTGCTGTGGGCCAAAGTCTTGGAGCTGAACACCAACTATGATTTGGCGTATACAGGCACAGGTAATGCCCATTTTCTGCAGGGGGAGTACGCCGAAGCAATGGAAGCCTTCCGCCTAGCCAATAACCGAACTGCCTATTCAGAAGCTTATCGCTTCTATCGGAGAGACTACCTTGGTGATAAGTTTGGGATTGTAGCCACAATTGTTGGTGGTATCCTTCTCGTTATTATGTGGGCTTGTCGCCCCAAGGAGCACAAGCGTGATGTTGGCGAAGCTATGGGTGAGGTAGCAGCCACGTACATGGCTGTAAAAGCGTGGGAAGAGCAAAAGCAGCGCGGTTTTATCGTTAATCTGCGGAGAATTTACCATGGCTTGCGGTATGCTCTTCGCTTAATTACGAGCCCCTTCGAGGGTTTTTGGGATTTGAAGCACGAAAAGCGAGGCAACGTTCCGGCAGCTATGACGATTTTAGGTCTGGTCGTGTTGACATACGTCATTATGCGGCAGTACACAGGCTTTCTGTTCAATACACGTAATCCTAAAGAACTGAACATTCTTTTGGAGATCTTTAGTATTGTTTTCCCCTTTTTCCTGTGGTCGGCCATCAATTGGTCCTTGACAACGCTGATGGATGGTAAGGGAAGTTTTGCGGATATTGTGATTGCCACAGCCTATGCCCTAACGCCCATCATCCTTTTGAACTTGCCAGCTACTTTGCTTAGCAATTTTCTTACGCTTCAGGAAGGTGCATTTTATCACTTCTTCTTTTATCTATCTTTGCTGTGGGCTCTTGGTCTGCTATTTTTTGGAACAATGGTCACCCATGACTATAGTTTTGGCGGCACTGTTTTTGTTGTAGCATGCATCATTATTGGCATCGGGATCGCCTTATTTATAGGCATGCTGTTTGTAGATATTCTTCTACAGTTATTCGGGTTTTTTGTGGAAGTGTACCAGGAGTTGATTTTTAGGTTGTAGGGGGGAGAAGTGCTATGGACAGGAAGGTTGCAACCGCAATCTCTATATGCTGTATTGTCGTGGGTATTGTTCTGGTGTGTTTCCTCCAAGCTGTTTCTGCTACAGGGATGCCAGGATTTGAGCTTCGAGCTGAAAATCAGCATTTGTCGCTGTTCTTTCATCCGGAAACGACTGAAATTGCGGTTTATGATCGTCTAACGGGTGAACCCTGGTATTCAAACCCGAAAGATCGAGATCAGCTAGAGATACTAGCCCGCGGTTCGGCGAAGGACGCTCTAGGCGCACAACTACGTATCTCCTACTTTACTCCGGGGGATGTACGGCGCACTATGAATAACTATAACGATAGCATTGTGTATGGTCAGTTTCAGATTGAAGAACTGCCCAATGGTGTTCGTGTAGACTATGTCTTGGGTAAACAGTGGGAAGATGATGATTACTTCCCCGTAGTATTGGATGTTGAAACATATGAGAACACGATTTTGCCCTCCCTAAATAGGCGAGAACTGAGCTTACTTAGAGAGAATTACGTCCAGGTCAGTCTAGTTCATGTGGGAGAAGCGGGGGATGTGGGAAGTTTCATGATTACTTCTCCTACGGAGAACTTACGGAGCAGGGATCAAGTTACATTTGCCCAGGTCTTAAGTGAGCACATCAGTGCACAAAGCCGTAGTGTTAGTCATCGCCGTGATGTAGGAGATCAGCATTTGGAGAAATTTGCTGGCGAAACGTTCTATATGTTAAGGGCTAGAAAAGGGGATCTGTTAGCCTGGGATCGTGAAGACTTAATTGCTCTGTTTAGGGATCTAGAGTTTACCCCTTTTGATGTGGGCGCGATGTATGAAGAGTTTGGTTTGGATCCTTTGGTGCCAAACCCATTAACATTCACCATACCCATTGAGTACCGGCTTGAAGATGACAATCTTGTTGTGCATATTCCCAGTGAAGATATTATCTATCCCCAGAATATCATCAGTCCCAATAATCAGCGGGTAACGTATCCCCTCGCTGCAGTGGATGTACTGCCCTATTTTGGGGCAGCCCACAGCAGTGAAACTGGCTATATGTTTGTGCCTAACGGATCCGGGGCCTTGATTTACCTCAATAACGGCAAAATGGATGCATCTGCCTTTGGAGGGGCGATCTACGGTAATGATTATGGCTTGGCAGCTCCGCCGGCTAGCTTAGTCCGCAGCCAACAGAATTACCTTCCCGTATTTGGTATGAAGAAGGGGAATCAAGCGTTCTTTGCCATTATTGAAGAAGGAGATCCCATTGCACAGGTTAACGCCGATATCTCCGGGCGGCAGATCTCATACAATATCGTGTATCCGCAATTTCGAACCATGGCCCAAACAACGGCCCAGCTACAAGGCGAAATGCCTGAGACAGTTCATGGCCAGGCCAGCCAGTGGGTGAATACAAGCCAGCGTATGATTAATGTGTACCAGCAGGAGCTCTTTCCGGGGGATCTAACGGTTCGATATAGCTTTCTAGATGGCGACGATGCAGATTATGTAGGAATGGCTAAGTATTACCAAGGTTACTTAGTAAAACAGGGCCTTCTTGCCCAAAAACGGGTGGGGGAGGATATCCCTCTATTTATAGAGTTAGTGGGCGCGATTGATGATATTCGCCCGGTCTTAGGGATTCCTCTTTCTACGGTAGAACCATTAACAACGTTTGCACAAGCTCGGGAGGTGGTTGGTAGCCTCTTAGAGCAGGGAGTGACGCAAATCAATCTCACGTATAGTGGATGGCTTGCCAATGGCGTTAATCACACCGTACCTTCTAAGCTTCGTTTAGAAAGCTCTTTAGGGACAGGTGATGAGTTTGCAGAACTCAATCGCTTTTTCCAGGAACATGCCGTGGGGTTTTATCCGTCTGTTGATTTTTTGCTCATTCATGAGGGTACGTTTAGAGAATTTCGCGGTCGCTTAGATGCAAGTCGTTTTTTGAATCGTGCGCAGGCACAAGTAGAGCGGCAGTATGTGTTTTCTCCAATGATCTTTGAGACCATTTACAATCCCAGTTGGGTTCTATCTCCTGGGCGCCTACCGATTTTGCTAAGTGGTTTTGTTCAAGACTATGACCAATATGGGATTGGTCAGATTGCACTTAACGATCTGGGGTATTTGTTAAACTCCGATTTTCGCCTTGGCCAAGAGATCTATCGGCATGAAGCAAAAGACATTGTTGTTCGCCAACTTGAACACTTAACACAGGCCGAGAACATAGGTCTTCAGATTAGTGGGGGTAATGCTTACGCCATTCCCTTTGCAGATAGCATCCTCAATCTGCCCCTGGACAGCGAACGACAGGATTTGATCGATGAAGATGTGCCTTTTTTCCCCATTGTGATTCGTGGTTTTGTGGATTATGCTGGGGTGCCCATCAATTTTTCAGCCGATGTTGATTTGGCGATCCTAAAAACCATCGAAACGGGTGCCTGCCCCTATTTTCTTGGATTTTCTCGGGATGGCTCGTTTCTCAAACACACGAGTTTCAACTATCTTTATACAGGACAGACCGGGTTTTGGTTCGAGGATGCGATAGGGCTTTATCATGAGTTGAATACTACACTAAAGGATTTTACAGGTCAGGTTATTGTTGACCATACGAAACTGAGCGATAACGTCTATCAAACCTTCTATCCTACAGGAAGCGTGATTGTTAATTATAATCCTTATCCAGTCGTCATCGGTTCTGTTCGAGTAGAACCCAGGGGATACCTGGTGGTTAGGGGTGAAGATTGATGAAGAACCCAAAGAAGTTGCGTCTTAGCTTGCGAAGGCGAGAGGAGCTACTAGGATATCTATTTACGCTGCCCTTTACGGTGGGTTTTGTGTTGATGTTCCTTTATCCATTTATCCAGTCCATCATCTTTAGCCTAAGTCACCTAGAAATTTCAGCCACAGGATACAACTTGCTATCAGTGGGTCTAAAGAATTATCATCAAGCTTTATTTATCAATGCAGACTATCCGAGACATCTATTTGAAACTGTAGTAGCCATGGTTCGAGACGTGCCCCTGATTTTAATCTTCAGCTTCTTTGCAGCCATTTTGCTTAACCAGAAGTTTAGGGGGAGACTGTTGGCGCGGGTGATCTTCTTTTTGCCTGTTATTCTTGGAGCCGATATTATTCTTCAAATGGAAAGCGCCGATTATATGACAGCTCTTCTCGATGGCACTGTTGATCAACAGATGTTAGGCTTTGTGAGCCGTGGTGAGCTGCGGGAGTTATTAATGCATTTGAAACTACCCGATGTCCTTTTGCTGTACATTATTCAGGGCTCAGAGCGGCTAGCTGAGATCATTCGCGCTTCTGGTATCCAGATCCTAATTTTCCTCGCCGGACTGCAGTCCATCCCTGATTCTTTGTATGAGGTGGCTGAGATTGAAGGCGCAACAGGCTGGGAGAAGTTTTGGAAGATCACATTACCACTGCTTAGCCCACTCATTTTGACATGCGTGATTTACTCCATCGTCGATTTTTTCACGTCCCCCACGAACCCACTCGTGGCATTTATTGATAGCCACGCATTTGGGGGGGCAGGCTATGGGGTCAGTATGGCCATGAGCTGGGTGTACTTTTTGCTGGTTGCAGTTGTGTTAGGGGTTGTTGGCGCAATCCTTTCACGGCGTGTCTTTTATATGGACTAGGAGGTAAACCATGAACACAAGGAGGCTGCAACGCCTAACCTGGAGCTTAATTCGGGGAATGATCGTCATTAGCATCTGTTTTGTGATTTTGCGGCCTGTGCTGACGAAATTAGCGTCATCATTTATGACGGAATGGGATATCTGGGATCAGACAGTGCGCTGGGTTCCACGTAGCTTTTCTTTGGAGAATTACCGCGCCATGTTCGAATTCATGCGCTATCCACAAGCTGCCCTAAATTCTCTTCTTTTTTCCTTTACGATCGCGACAGCCCAGCTCGTGTCTTGTACGATTGTGGGGTACGGATTTGCTCGTTTCCGCTTTCGTGGTAGTTCCTTTTTGTTCGGCCTGGTCATCTTCACGCTACTGGTGCCACCTCAGATTATTGTGTTGCCACTCTATCTCAACTTTCGCTTCTTTACGATTTGGGGTCTTCTACCTGAACCGGGCCTTGATTTAATTGGTACCTTCTGGCCCTTTGTGCTCATGGCTTTAAGCGCAACTGGATTGAAGAACGGCCTTTTCATCTACATTCTACGACAATTCTTCAAGAATATGCCAAAGTCACTAGAAGAAGCAGCCTATATTGATGGAGCCGGATCCTTCAAAACGTTCCTTACAGTGATGCTTCCTGGTGCAATACCGGCACTGGTCATTGTTTTCTTGTTTGCTTTTGTATGGCAATGGAATGACTATTTCTTTACTTCTATTTTCATGCGTAACGGAACAATGCTAGCTCATACCCTTGATATAGCAGCAGAATCATATGCGCATGCCATGGGTACAACCTTGACAGGTCAATATATATCATTACTCAATAATACAGGTATGTTAATGTTCATTGCTCCACTTTTGCTCTTGTATGCAGTTATGCAAAGATACTTTGTAGAAAGCGTGGAACGGACGGGAATCATTGGATAGAAGAAGAACAGAGGGGGTGGTTCTAGCCAAGAACCTTGTTTAGCCGCAGATAAATTGAGATAAGGAGGACGCGTAATTGAAGAAAATAGCGTTGTGTTTGGTGATACTGCTACTGGCTTCTCCTGTCACTTATGCTGATCCTTTGGAGTATTTGGGGTTTGATCCGGTGGGAAGCTATGACCTAGGCGGTAATACGGTAACGATTATTTCGTGGACTGGGGCTCGCATGCAACAGTATTTCGACAGCTTTATACCAGTCATGGATCGAATCGAGGAGGCAGAGCGTTACTTCAACTGCAAAATTGAGTTTATGCAAACCAGTAACGTGCCGCGTCTGAACATGATTCGGGTTATGGCTGGTGATTCTACCTACGATTTATGGCATGTTCAAAACAAGATCGGGTATTTCGAGCTTGTTTCCGAAGGAGCGGCTCTACCAATGTCCGATATCCTACCTGTTGAATACTACGAAAACTTGCCTCCAACGCTAAGAATGACGGAGGAAGCACTTCAGTTTGGGGGCAAGTACTACGGGATTGGAACAATGGATCACAACCCAACCTATGGCTTTCAAAATGATCTAATCTTCGTCGCTTACAACAAAAGCCTACTGGATCGGGAAGGTATTGAGGACATTTACGAGCTTTATCTATACGATGAATGGACATGGGATAAAGTGACAGAGATTGGTCGTAAGGTGACAAGGGACATTGACGGGGATGGGGAGATTGATCAATACGGAATTGCTGATGTGCGTCCGTGGGATTTGGCGATTGCGAATGATGCATCTTTGACCAAGATAGGTGCAGATGGGCGTGTTGTGTATGCTGGAGATGAACCAGCCTATATTGAAGCCATCGATCAGTACCTTGCCTGGTGGCACGACGATCAGATTGCTTTCCCGACACGGAACAACCAAGACAGCTACTCTAAGTTCGTGAATGGCGAAGCAGGTTTCTTTTTCTACGTTCCTGTTTTCCGCTTGCCTGATTTAATGGCAGACATGACGGACGAATGGGGAATTGTTCCCTTCCCGATGGGGCCCGGTGCTACTGACTATCGCTATCCAAGTCAAGCGCTGAGTACTACGTTAATTCCGGTTAATGCTAGTCAGCCCGAAGCGTTAGCCGCCCTGAGGGCGTTCCTCTGGCGAGAAGAGGATATCTCTACAAACACTGTCTTAGCCAGTGTCGTTTCGAACCGTGAGTCAGCCCAGGTGTTTGTGGAAGCCCACGAATACTGGAATGGTAGTGCGTCCCGCCTCTATGAGATACCTACCTGGGATGCAACATCGGTAATTAACTACGAGATTCTAGAAGGAGAGATTGGCCCAACTGCTGGTATGGCTAAAGTTAGACCAATCATCCAAGCAAAACTTGATGAGTTATTGAGTCAATAGGAACATTTCGAAAGGGGGGATGTTGTTTTAGCACGAGAGCTGTGATGTTCATGACCATATAATACAAGGGAGGGTTTATTGTGAATTTGCAAAAACTTGGTATTCTGGTTATGGTATTGGTGTTCAGTTTGAGCGCAGTTGCCTTTGCCGAGACGTTGCTTCTAGACGAAAAGTGGGACGACTATGAGGTGGGACATGTATTTGGCAACGAGGGTGCTTGGTATGATCCCGATGCTGAAGATCATGCAGCTGCGGGGACAAGTCAAAGAATCGTGGAGTTTGAGGGAGAAAAAGTCTATCAAATTCAGAGCAATCCTTCGACAAACGGAAAACTCATTCGCGACTTCGACTTTGTGTCGGGCAAGGTGTACGTATCTATCTACCAGCCTGCAGATGGCGATGTAACGGACAATATCTATGTTGATATCAAGAATGCTTCAAACCAACGCATCTTCGGATTGTTTATCACAGGTTCGGGAAACGTTAGAATTAGAGATGCTGGTGCGCAAAGTCCCAATGTATATGGCCTAGACCCGGGACAGTGGCACGATTTGTTGATCGAGTGGGATAATGAGGCACAAACATACGATGCCTACGTAATCTACGGTGATTTCCTCGATCCAATTACTGAGGGAGCTGCCTTTGACCCAAATCTTGATGGTGGTAGCACTCCAGCCCAGCTTCAATTCGAGATTGCACGCAGGGACGTACCAAAGATTGCATATTACGACAACATTTTGGTCTATGCCGCTGATTAAGCAGGCTCTAGAGAGTGCAATGCTCTGCTAATGATGTGCTCCCCTTGTGATTCCACAGGGGGAGTCGTCTTTTTTGGCAAGCAAAAAAAGGGAATTGGCGCTCCAATATCTAATAGTAAGATCTAATCTCAAGGATCGGAGGCTCTTTTTTTGAATAGTGTAGTACACATGGGAATTGATGTTGGTTCGACAACAGCAAAAGTTGTAATTCTCAACGAAGAATTGGAGATCATCTTCTCCAAGTATCAGAGGCATTACTCTGATATTAAGGAGTCTGTTGTGGGCCTTATCACACAAGCCTATGAGAAATTCGGAAATCATCGCATTACATTAAATATAGCTGGCTCGGGTGGTATTGCCGTTGCTGAACATCTCAAGGTTGGATTTGTCCAGGAAGTGATCGCAGGCACCAAGGCGATTCAGACGTTCTTTCCCGAAACCGATGTCGTCATTGAACTCGGGGGAGAAGATGCAAAAATAACCTTTTTTCAAGGCGGGATCGAGCAGCGCATGAATGGTATTTGCGCGGGTGGAACAGGCTCGTTCATTGATCAGATGGCCGTGCTTCTGAGAACAGATGCAGCAGGATTAAATGAACTGGCAAAAGGGTATACCACGATTTATCCTATAGCGGCGCGCTGCGGAGTTTTTGCCAAAACAGATATTCAGCCTCTTTTAAATGACGGCGCCGCTAGGGAAGATGTAGCCGCCTCCATTTTCCAGTCGGTCGTGGTTCAAACGGTTAGTGGTTTGGCCTGCGGCAGGCCCATTAGGGGCAATGTAGCGTTTTTAGGTGGCCCTTTATACTTTTTGTCAGAGCTACGTAAGCGATTTGTCGAGACCTTAGATTTACAAGACCATCAGGTAATCTTTCCAGAGCATCCACAGCTTTATATCGCTATCGGGGCCGCTCTAAATGCTTGGAACAGTGAGCCCCTTGCTTTTTCTGTCCTCATGGAACGAATCGACGAGATGCATGGCATTTCCATTGAACCAACAACCAGGCTTGAACCTTTGTTTGCCAATCAACAAGAACTAGATGACTTTCGGGCTAGGCATAATCAGCATGCAGTGGCAAAAAGAGAGATTGAAGGGTACAAAGGCCGGTGTTTCCTAGGACTTGATGTGGGCTCTACCACAACGAAGGTAGCCCTCATCGATGAAGATGGGGCCGTCTTGCATAGTTACTATGGTAGCAACGAAGGTAACCCTTTGAGATCGGTGCGCAAAGCGATTCTAGAGCTATACGATATCTTGCCCCAGGGTGCCACAATTTCTAATTCAGTAGTTACCGGTTATGGCGAAGGCCTAATAAAAGCTGCATTGAGGGTGGATATTGGTGAGATAGAAACGGTGGCCCATTATAAGGCAGCGGATTTTTTCTGTCCTGGTGTAGATTTTATTCTAGATATTGGTGGCCAAGATATGAAGTGTTTACACATCAAGGACGGTGCCATTGATAATATTCTTCTAAACGAGGCTTGTTCTTCAGGCTGCGGTTCCTTTTTAGAAACATTTGCCTCTTCACTTAATATGAGCATTGAAGAATTTACGGATGCAGCTTTGCTCGCTCCTAATCCCGTAGATTTAGGATCTCGCTGCACTGTGTTTATGAATTCCAGAGTCAAGCAAGCCCAAAAGGAAGGGGCTACTGTGGGCGAGATCTCCGCTGGGTTGGCCTACTCTGTGGTCAAAAACGCTCTCTACAAGGTAATTAAACTGCGAAGTAAGGAAGAACTCGGGGAAAAGGTGGTTGTGCAAGGTGGCACGTTCCACAATGATGCTGTTTTAAGAACCTTCCAGCGTTTGGCTGGCGTTGAAGTGATCAGGCCAGATATTGCAGGCATTATGGGGGCCTTTGGTGCTGCGCTAATTGCCAGGGAAAGGTATGTAGAAGGCTATGAATCTACGTTACTCGATCGCCACGCCTTGGAAAACTTATCTTTAGAAACCAAGCTTGGTAGATGTAAACGCTGTTCTAACCATTGTTTACTAACGATCAACCAATTTGGTAAAGGGCATCGCTATATTTCCGGCAATCGTTGTAGTAAAGGTGCCGGGGTTGAGAAAACAAGGAACGACCTGCCCAACCTCTTTGACTATTCATATGAGAGACTTTTTGCCTACCAACCCCTAGATCCTGCTGAGGCGAAGCGGGGTCGATTAGGTATTCCGCGTGTTCTAAATATGTATGATAACTACCCATTTTGGTTCACTTTCTTTACCGAACTGGGCTTTTCTGTAGAACTCTCCGCCCGATCGACCAAGGCCATCTACGAAAAGGGGATGGAAACAATACCGTCTGAATCGGTTTGTTACCCGGGCAAAATTGCCCATGGTCATATTGTCGACTTGGTGGAAAAGGGTGTCGATGTCATTTTCTATCCTTGCCTAACCCACGAGCAGAAGGAGCAAGAAGACGCCGATAACCATTTTAACTGCCCGATCGTGATCTCCTATCCAGAAGTTATTAAGAACAATGTGGGCCAGGTGCAGGACGCAAATATCAGGTTTCTGTACCCGTTTTTGCCTTTTGATCACCAGGAGAGATTGACGGAGCGCTTAACGGAAGAATTGGCCGAACTAGACATAAGGCCGGCTGAAGTGAAGGTTGCGGTGCAAAAAGCCTGGGGCGAATTGGGGAATTATAAGGCCGTTCTGAGGAGAAAGGGAGAAGAAACCCTACGCTACTTGGATGAACATGATCTTAAGGGAATCGTACTAGCAGGACGTCCCTATCATTTAGATCCGGAGATTAATCATGGGATTCCTGAGATGATCAATGATTTAGGGATGGCCGTCTTAACAGAAGATTCTGTAGCTCATTTAGGCGAAGTGGCAAGACCATTGCGAGTTGTGGATCAATGGGCATACCATTCTAGACTGTATGCTGCAGCGAGCTTTGTTGCTGGTCAGGAGAACCTAGAGTTAGTGCAGCTAAATTCCTTCGGCTGTGGATTAGATGCGGTTACAACCGATCAAGTACAAGAAATCCTACATGCCCGTTCCAAAATGTATACATGTTTGAAAATTGATGAGGTGAACAATCTAGGATCGGCCAGAATCAGAATGCGCTCTCTGCAAGCGGCCATGCTGGAACGTGATAAACAGGGCCACAAGCCAAAACCCGAGGCGCAGTATGGGTATAAGAGAAAGATATTCACCAGGAAAATGAAGAAAGACCACACGATCATCATCCCGCAAATGGCACCCATTCATTTTCGCTTCTTAGATCAAGCCATAACCTTATCTGGCTATAATGTGGTGATCTGCCCTGCTATGGATAAAGATGCAGTAGAAGAGGGTCTGAAATATGTGAACAACGATGCCTGCTATCCGGCGATCATTGTGGTGGGACAACTGCTGAAGGTTCTAAACTCCGGCGCGTATGATCCCGACAACACAACGGTGATCATTAGCCAGACGGGTGGCGGATGCCGTGCTACAAACTATATTGGCTTTTTGCGGAAGGCACTGAAGGACGCTGGTTATCCCCAGGTACCGGTACTTTCCCTCAGTGTTCAAGGCTTTGAAAAGAACCCCGGTTTCAAGATCACCTTGCCTTTGTTGCATAGAGTGATGGTTGCCCTTGTGTATGGCGATTTATTGATGAAATGTCTATACAGAGTGAGACCCTATGAAAAGATGCCAGGCTCGGCCAATGACCTCTATGAGAAATGGGCTATCATTTGTGAAGACTCCATGCGATCGTATTCGCTAAAGACGTTCAAGGCGAATATCACGAATATCGTGCAAGAATTTGACGCTTTGGAGACGGTGGAGAAAACCAAACCAAAGGTAGGCTTGGTAGGTGAGATTCTGGTCAAGTATCACCCTACTGCCAACAATGATGTGGTGAGCTTGGTTGAGGCAGAAGGGGCTGAAGCCGTTGTCCCAGAACTCGTGGACTTCTTCTTGTACTCCCTGTTGGGTTTTGATTTCAAGCACAGATATCTGGCAGGTAGTAGAATAGAAAAGGTGCTCTGCAATGCTGTAATTGAGCTCATGGAGGTTTATCGCATCACGTATCGGAAAGCGTTGGCTGCAAGCAAAAGGTTTAGCCCGCCGAAGCTTATTCGAGAGGTTGCGAAGAATGCCTCTAAAGTCATTTCTTTGGGCCACCAAACGGGGGAAGGCTGGTTTTTGACTGGCGAGATGGTGGAACTAATTGAAAGTGGAGTCAAAAACATTGTTTGTATGCAGCCTTTCGCCTGTTTGCCCAATCATGTGGTGGGAAAGGGTATGCTTAGGGGTTTGAAAAAAGTCTATCCCGAAAGCAATATCATTCCTATCGACTACGATCCTGGAGCCAGCGAAGTGAACCAGTTGAACAGGATCAAATTAATGTTGTCTACCGCTTTTTCGGATTGTTAGAGCAAAAAAAGGAGATGATACCGTGAAGTATCGTAGATTAGGTCGATCGGGCCTTAAAGTAAGTGAAATATCATTAGGCAGCTGGTTAACGTATGGAAAGTCTGTAGAAGATGATACCGCCACAAGAACAATTCAGCGGGCGTATGAGCTGGGCATAAACTCGTTCGATTCTGCCAATGTCTATGAGAGTGGCCAAGGCGAAAAGGTTCTGTCTAAGGCTCTGCGAGCTTTCCCTAGAGAATCTTATGTGATTACAACCAAGGCCTTTTGGCCCATGGGTGAGGGCCCGAATGACCGTGGTTTGTCTCGCAAGCATATTTTCGCACAGCTCCACGCTAGCCTAAAGCGAATGGAATTGGATTATATAGACATCTTCTACTGCCATCGCTATGACACTGAAACACCAGTAGAGGAAACCTTGCGCACGATTGATGATATGATTAGGCAAGGCAAGGTGCTCTATGCGGGAGTGAGTGAGTGGACGGCGGCGCAGATTGAAGAGGCGGTCTCTGTGGCCGATCGCAACTTGTTAGATCGCATTGTGGTGAACCAGCCTGTGTATAATATGCTGAACCGTTACATTGAACCCGAGATTATTCCTGTAAGTGAGAAGTATGGAATTGGTCAGATTGTCTTCTCGCCTCTAGCCCAAGGGGTTCTAACGGGCAAATATCGTGGTGGGCGGATTCCTGAAGGGACACGGGCCTCCAAACCTGAGATCAACCAACCGGTGCAGAACTTGCTAGCCTCTGGAGTGATCACGAAGGTGGATGCTTTGGAAGATTTAGCTGGCGAACTGGGCATTCCGTTTGCAGAAATGGCTTTGGCCTGGATCTTGCGCCAACCCAATGTGGCCAGTGCCTTAGTCGGAGCTTCCCGCCCCGAACAGATTGAGGCCAACTGCAAGGCTGTGGATGTAACATTAAGCCAGGACACACTGGATCGAATTGAAGAGATTCTAGCCTAAAATGCCAAAAGAGACAGGGCGCAGTGTTCTGTCTCTTTTTTCGATCAACTTTAGTCGGTGGAAAATGCTTGCTTCAATTCATCCAATTCTGCTTGGGTCAACTCCGCCGTCTTCTTGATTAACTCTTCATCTAACCCTTCGGCCAGCATCCTTTTGACCATACGTAACTTCTCTTGGAGAGAGCCTTCCTGTCGTCCTTTTTCTAGCCCTTGCTCTAGTCCTTCCTGTCGAGCATCGTCCATGCCACTTCGATAATCTCGTGCGGCGTCTTCTCGAATCTCGTAAAGACGCTGGGTGTCCTTGTCTGCCGATAGTCTTCCTAAGTCTTCGTAAGCTCTTCGGATGTCTTCATCCTGCATTAGGATCGCCTCCCTGTCCTTGTGATCGGTGTCATCACTCAATACCATCATCCAACGGGTCAAAGGACAATCAAAATTCATGGGGTTCTCTTTTAGCCGAGGCAATTCGAGAAAATGGATCTCCAAGGCATCGGTGAGTTGTTCCCCTGTTTCAATTTCAAGCAGTTTGTAGATACTATGGAACTTTGTGCCCGTGGGGCGAGCAAAATCTAAGATGTTGATGGCGATGGTTTTGTTTAGTTCACGGTAGTTTTCGCCTCTATTTAACTGTGTGGTGTACAGTCTGCTGGAATAATAGAGCGAGCGTTTTTCCATGTCGCGGCGATTCATGAGCTGGACCTCAACATTAATATGATGGCTCTCTGAAGTGATCGCTCGAATATCCAAACGGCAACTTTTGAGGCCAACGATTTCGGCATCTAGAGTAGTTTCTTGCAGTTCGAGATCTTGAATAGGTTCTTGTCCAGTCTTTGTTAAAATGGCGTTTAGTAGATTGAGTAAGTTGTACTTGCGGCTTGCTCGACCAAAGACAAAGTGAAATGCTACGTCATTTAAAAGTCGAAATTTCAAT
Source organism: Firmicutes bacterium UBA5420 (assembly GCA_002409455.1). Classification (GTDB taxonomy): domain Bacteria; phylum Bacillota; class Limnochordia; order Darwinibacteriales; family Darwinibacteriaceae; genus UBA5420. Next base: position 44,525 of record DHNI01000095.1, read on the forward strand.
GCCATCCTCCTTTAGCTTCCCTGGGCTAAGAAGGCGCAAATTAATCTTATCATGGATCGTTGGTAAATGCAACACCTTTGCATGAC
>DHNI01000070.1:0-459 GCA_002409455.1 Firmicutes bacterium UBA5420
CCAGTAACCGTAGAGGCAGACAATGAGATTACTAAAACTCATTGAGAACCAAATGCCAGTAGAACCCCAAGTGGTCAAATGCTTGAAAAATAGGATCATGGGAAGCCTAACAAACCATAATCTGCCAATCTCCATACTCATAGAATACTTGGTGTTTCCGGTGCCTTGGTAAAGACCAGTGAAAACACTGAATATGCCCATCAGTGGCATGGACAAAGATACGTAGAACAAGTATGTGAGAGATAGCTCGATTACCGAAAGATCATCACGAGATTGCATGAAGAAGTGAATGATCGGTTCGTCAAATACGATTAAGATGCCGGCTCCCAGGATTCCGATTACGATCGTAAGGGTGAGGGCTTTATAAAACGATTCCTTTACCCTATTCATTTGGCGAGCTCCTACATTTTGGCCAACAACGGTCGTTAGCGCCTGCCCGATGCCCATCGCTGGCTGCAT
>DHNI01000070.1:683-4675 GCA_002409455.1 Firmicutes bacterium UBA5420
CCGTAGGAACCAATGAAGGCATTGAGTACAATGAACCCTAGGGATGCCCCTGATTGCCCAATCGTTGACGGCAAGCCCACTGTAACAATCTCTCTGACAATTTTTTTATCGAATGTAAATCCCTTAAAACTTGGTATAATCTTGTTTCTCTTTCCAAAGAGCATGAAAAATCCAGCCACAGACAAAAGTACTCTTGAAATCAACGTAGCCCAGGCAGCACCTGCGATACCCCAACCAAAGGTGAAAATGAAGATAGGGTCTAAGATGACGTTAATGATAGCAGACACTCCACTGAGAATCATAGGGGTGATGGTGTCGCCCTGGGAATGCATGATAGAGTTGATGTTAAAGAATACAAATAGAAAGGGCAGATCCAAAAATGTGATCCGCAGGTAGATGTTCCCTAATGAAGCCAGATCACCCGTTCCTCCCATGAGGCGAATAACGTAGGGGCTGAGAATGTATCCTAGAGCAGCAAATACAAAGGAGCTCAAGAGCGTTATGACCATTAGTTGTGCAGTATAGTTCTTGGCGCGTTCGTAGTCGTTGTTGCCGATGAGCTGAGATAAAAGGGAAGTGCCTGCGATGGATAGGCCCATTCCTATGGAAATAAAAAGAAAGTTCACCGGCCAGACAAAGGCAGTGGCTGCAAAATGAACCGATGAGATCTTGCTAACCCAGACTCCATCTGCCAGATTGTATAATGTCTGGATAAGACTATTGATGATAATAGGGATCGAAAGGGTAATCAGTACCTTATAGATATTGCCTTTAAGAATAAGCTCGGTTTTGGTTGTCTTTTCCACATGCACCCACCTAAGTCTTGTATTTGGAAAGTCACATACAATCATTATATCATGCCAGTTCTCCAAAAACACTACAAAAGGGCAAGTGCGATGCAAGTAATAACCATAGCGTTTCCCGAACACCATGGGTACTCAGCGGATCTCATGGTGTTTTTTGTGGAAAGAATCTTGCGAAAAGGAATTCGACTAGGAACAACAATAGGGCAAGACCCACGAGTGTTCCGATTGTGATCCTTAATAGCGTGGCTAGACCAACCAGGTAAGCTAAGAAAGCTGCTACAACCCCTTGTAAAGAGGCAATTACAGCTTGTGACCACGATTTTTGCAGACCCAAGCCAGTAAAGTACAGATTGAGTAGTGTGGCGGGGATGGTAAAAAAAAGCACTTTCCACCAGGGATTGCTGTCAAATAGGGTAAGCGTGAGTAGCGATACCAATGTGGTCATGGCATATTTTCCGAGGAAGTGTGACTTATTATACACGGGCTTTACCTCCTGTTTTAGTGTACACAAAAAAGTCTTGAAAATACTAGTTGACAAATTCCGAGGTGCAGTCTATGATATTAGTGTACTAGGAACCTAGTGCACTAATAGGGAAAGGGGTGGCAGGAATTTGAATATTGATTTCAGTACATCGATACCCATATATCTGCAGATCATAGAAGAATTTAAGCGCCAAATCGTTACTAGCGCGCTAAAGCCAGGAGATAAGGTTCCTTCCCAGCGGGATTTAGCGGCTCAGATTAAGGTAAATGCCAATACCGTACAAAGGGCATATCGTGAGATGGAGATTTTGGGCCTTGTGGAGACCCTGCGGGGGCAAGGTACGTTTATCTGCCAGAATCAAGGAATTGTGGAGGAGACGAGGAAGGAAATGCTGACAAATCTTGTGGATGATTTTGTTCGGGCAGTACGAGCTCTCGGACTTAGTCAAGAAGCTACACTAGATGTTGTGAAGAATCGATTTTCAGAGCTAGAGTCCAAGGAAGAGGTGAATGATAAGTGAACACAACGAACCATGCATTAGTTGTGCGGGATTTGAAAAAGAAATATCCCAAAGTGGAGGCTCTTAAGGGTGTTGACTTGACTCTGCCGCAAGGCGAAATCTGGGGCCTTTTGGGGCCGAATGGCAGCGGTAAGTCAACGCTATTAAAGTGCATCATAGGCTTAGTCAATCCCGATGGGGGAGAGATCGAGATTCTAGGAAGCGCTCCTTCCCGCCAGACCAAGGCACAAATTGCCTTTGTACCTGAAGTAGAGAACCTCTACCGCTGGATGACGATTAGGCAAGCGATAGATTTTACCGCCACGTTCTACGATGACTGGGATGAAGCGAGGGTTCCGGGCCTCCTGCAGTTTATGGGTCTTGATGCAACCAAAAAAGTGAGTTCCCTTTCCAAAGGAATGCGTGCCCGCCTAAAACTTATTTTGGCTTTGGCTCGCAAAGCTCCTTTGATTCTCTTGGATGAGCCCTTTAGCGGAATTGACCCCGCGTCTCGGGATCGTATCGTGGAGGGCATCGTTCGTCAGTTCAAAAGTGAAGAACAGACCATGGTTATTTCTACCCACGCGGTGGGTGATACAGAGCAGCTTTTCGATGCAGTGGTCTTTCTTGATGAAGGCACCATCAATCTTCAGGGAAATGCAGAAGATTTACGTAGACAGTATGGGAAATCCATCAATGATCTATTTAAGGAGGTTTTTGCCTAATGAAGCGGTTTCTTAGGTTATTGCGAAAGGACTTACAGGCAAGCCTTTTACCTATGGGCTTTCTATCTGGGATTACCATCATTCTCATGTTTCTCATACGTTTCAAGATATCAACTGGCAGTTGGCCTGTTGAAGCATCCCTGGCAGCTGTTGCCATTCCCCTTGTGTTCTTGCCCTTGTGGTTGCTGTGGCAAAGCTTTCAAACATTGCGATCAGAATGGCGAGAAGATACCGTCTACACCCTTTTGGTTCTTCCGGTGCCTGGCTGGAAGGTGATGTTAGCGAAACTCTCTGCAATCTGGGTGGAGTATACAGGCCTGCTGGCTGTGACTGTAATTGGTACGCTGCTATTTTTCGCCCCCCTAGTGCAGGAGGCTATGCAAGTCGTGCCGAGTGTGGCCTGGCTAGTGCGAAATGGTCTCTTGCTGTATCTAGTTAGTCTTGCCACCCTTGCCTCGGTGGTCATCTTTGTGCAATTAGCTTTTATTGTTGGCAAGATGGTGGGACGCCTCCAAGGTTTGGTAGCCATTTGGACGCTGATCTTGAGTGGCTGGTTAGTAGATAAACTAGGAGTGCTCCTGGAACCGCTCTTCCGCTGGTTGCCAACGCTACCAGTGCATAGGCTCTTTCGGCTCGAGGAGTTAAGGCAGGGGATTGTGGTAGAGTGGAATCTTGCTCCGGAAATTGGCACTTGGCTTGGGATTCTAGCCATGTTGGTGTTAACAAGCTACCTTTTTGAACATTATGTAGAAGTAAATGGATAGGAGGGGATAATAATGAAAACCCGTAGAATAACGCTGGCCGTACTGCTATTTCTCACATTGCTCTTTGTCTTGGATATTCGCTATTTCGGGGGAGCTCAGATGTTTACCCAGCAACCCTCCATTCATTTCGACGTTGGTCCTAGCTCTAGGGATGCCGCATTTGAGAAAAGGCAGACATTTACCCAATCACAGGGAACGTTTACGACCCTTGTGATCAAGGGGCAACAAGGCGTAATGAATCTCCGATCGACTGATGGAGATGAGATTCGGGTTTACGCAACGATTGGAGCCGATAGCCAGGAGGACTTGGATCTCCTAGATATCAAAGAGAGGGTCGCTGGTTCCGAATTGAGTTATGAGCTAACGGGAGAAGAAAGCGAAGACCTCAAGGAGATTGTTGTAAACTTCGTGGTAGACGTACCCTCTGGTATGGAGGTTAGTGTTGAACAAAACTTTGGGCAGGTTAATGTTGATGGTTTCGTAGGATTCTTGAATTTGGAGGCGAGTTTTTCGCAAGTAAGAGTTGATGGTCTCCAGGGTTCTGCTACGATTTACAATAGTTTTGGTAGTATAGATCTACGTCAGATCTCCGGTCCCATCACGCTGCATGACTCCTTTTCCACAAGCAAAATCGAGCTACTTGCCATCGACGGGGGCTATGATTTTGATATCGAGGTCACCAATGGCTCACTAAAGCATAATGCCGGGTTTAAG
>DHNI01000070.1:4732-7006 GCA_002409455.1 Firmicutes bacterium UBA5420
TACCATTGATGGGGGTTATAATTTTGACATCGAGGTCACCAATGGCTCATTAAAGCATAATGCCGGGTTTAAGGTTGACATAGGGGAGAATCGAGTTGGAGCCCACGGAAACTGGGGTGAAGGTGTGCACCCTGTAGTGATCCGATCAAATTTCGGTTCAGTGACGGTGAACTTAGACAAGTAAGAGCTGTAAAATGTATTACAAAAGAGGAACGTGCTTTGTTGGCCCGTTCCTCTTTTAATTTGTAGTTATTTGCCAAGGAATCCTAGCTCTTTGAGCTTTGCCACGGCTACTTCAAAATCTTCAGGTGCTACCATGATTACAGGACCTGTGCAACCCATGCCTGCTTCGGCATAGATATCTTCTTTCCACAGGGCCTCGGCTGCATCTTCAATTTCGAGAACGTCAATACCCGTGATCTCTTGATCCACAGGTTTCGCTGGTGGCTTTTGCACTGTGTCAGTGGTCTCGGCTTTGATGAGCTTAGCAAGTGTAAGCTCTTCATCCACTAACGCAGGCAACTTAGCTTTCGCCATGTCTGCTGCGAATTCTACTGCACCTGCAATGACCGGTGCACCAGAAGCTCTAGAGACAATATTAACGATCTGCTTGTAGCCTTCACCGACACCTGGGCCATAGCCATAGCCTACGCTTTCAATGCTACCGCCTGTATTAAGGGCAGAGAGCATCTTAACCAGGATATTTCCGGTCAAGGAGTCCGTAACAAGCACATCGCACGAACCAGTTAAGGCATCATTACCGCGCATGACTGCTTGACCATCTGCACGTCCTGAGGCAGCCCAGTTAATGGAGTAGCCTTCTTTTTCTAGATCGCGCAAGGAACGTTCTGTGGTAAGGGCGCCATCCACGTTCAGAATTCCTACCTCTGGGTTCTCAATGCCTAAGCCTTTTGCTACGGCAATCCCTAGGATGGCGTTTTTGTGCATGGCTTCGGTACGGTTGCCGGCAGACATTCCGGTTGTGGATGCGATGAGCATTTCTCGTCCAGTAGCTGGGGCAATAACCCGCCCGATGGTGGTAACGCCTAGTGGGAAGTTATAGTGCATGGTTACGCAGGCATCAATCTCGCCAGTCTTCAGGAGCTTTTCCATAGCGGAACGTTGCTCTTCTTCCGTGTTGGCTTCTACCACAGGTAAGGATGTGCTACCTTTTGGACCAATGGCCACAACTCTAATACCCTTGTGTTTGTGCTGGGCAAGTTCTGCGCCACGCACTACTTCTTCTAGGCCGTGTTCGCTACCGAGTAGGGTAACACCTACAGTAACCATCTTTTCAGCTGGAACAGCTGTGGCTGCTCCCTTCCCAGGGTTTGGCTCCATGATGAAGGAAACACCATCAAAGAGGTTGGTTAGGCGGGCTAAGAAGAGACTACCTTTACCGACAATCATCACTCGGTTCAGCGTGCCGTCTAAAAGACCCTGACGGGCAAAACCTACAAAAGGTACACCTGAGGGAATATGTCCCTGGGTGGGGGCCCAGCCCGTTAGGCCATGCTGCTCGACAAAACTATTGAGTGCGGTTCTTTCAATGGCTCCCTGCTTCACACCTAGGGCTGCAATCATCTTGTAGTTGGCCAGTGGCACATCGCCAGCGCCAGCAGGAACGGTAATCTCGGGGTTTTGCATCTCTACGCTATACTTATCAACATCTGTAATGGTAAGTCCAGCAGCGTTTAATGGATCGGTAACAAGCGCTGTTGTAACTGCCTGTGGGGAGGAGCCAGTCCCGATACGGTGCCGCCCGATGGCATCGGTACGAATGATGGGGTTAACTCCATCATCGGCACTAATCAGAAGGGCAAATCCGCCCATGCAGTCCTCTAAAACAGGTACACCCTTTTTAACATGATCCCTAGAGTTCATACCAAGCTTCGCTGTTGCTCCACCTGCTACAACCACAACGTTCTTATAAATGCCAGACTTGACCAAGGCGGTTGCATTCACAACACCGTGGGCTGGGCCGGCGCAGAAAGAACGTGTATCAGAACCGGTAGCATTAAGGCAACCACAGTTCTCACCAACGGATTTAGCGAAGTTGCCGCCACCACGCTGGTTCATATCTCCAGCAGCTTCTTCGGAGGTTTCGATGATGTAGTCAACGGAGGCGGGATCAATATCATTATTCCAGAACAGGTGTCTAAGGGTGAGCACGCCACCTGCTTTTGCTGCTAGGTTTTCAAACATGACATTAGCGGCTAGGTTAACGTCATATTCATGGGCTCGCTTTACACAACCAACAATCTGGCCAGCAAA
>DHNI01000157.1:0-16314 GCA_002409455.1 Firmicutes bacterium UBA5420
CCTGAAGCGTACTTAATTCGTCATGCATTTAAACGTCACTCCCATAGAGTTGAGTTCTGTTTAATTATCCAAGATGGCGAAGGGTTTGAAAGCTTGGCCAGACGAACCATGGAGACGATTCGTATCATGCAGGCTAAGGAGTCTTCTACCGGCAGGCTTCTAAAGGGAAACAAGGGTAAGTCGCCTGTGACGCGGGCAGTGTTTACGCCCATCGATGAGACGGCCAGACTTGAGGGTGAACAAGGTATTGCGCTTTTAGAGGACATTGATTTAATGGTCACGGTAGAACTAGGACAGACGACGTTAACGCTAGAGGAGATCTTAGAGCTACAGCCCCAATCGGTCATTAGCTTAGAACGCCACGCCGGTGAGCCCGTAGACGTCTATGTCAATGATACGAGGTCTGCCAAGGCCGAAGTGGTTGTTTTGGAGGAACACTTTGGTGTGAGAATCCTTGAGATAGTGCCTAAATCACAGCGGATTCAGGGAGCGTAGATAGACCATGGATAGCAGTATGATTTGGGGACTGGTACGCATGGTTTTGGCTTTGGTAATCATTGTTCCTGGTGCTTTCTTTGTCACTCGTTGGTATGGAACAAAACACACCGTGGGACAGGATCTGCGCATCAAAGAAGCTCTTTCTTTAGGTTCTAGCCGTGCGCTATATGTGGTTGAGTGGGAAGACAAACGCTATTTGCTCGGCGTAACCAATCAGACCATTACTTTGCTGGATCAAGAGTGCGGTTCAGTGTGTGATAATGAGGAGGTCCTGGAGTAATGGGCTTTTTGCAGACAAATATACCATTTCCCAGCATTGATATTGGCCTTGGAATTGCAGAAAACCCTGGGGATGTCGCGGTTAGCCTGCAAGTGCTATTATTGTTGACAATTTTGAGTTTGGCCCCTGCGATTTTGACCCTCATGACCTCGTTCACCCGAACTGTTATTGTCCTTTCTTTGATTCGTAACGCTTTAGGAACCAACCAGGTGCCGCCTAACCAAGTCTTGGTTGGGCTTGCCCTGTTCTTGACGGCCTTTATTATGGCACCATCCTTTGGAGCGGTGTATACGGATGCCATGGTTCCCTACTTTGCAGGCGAGTTAGCTTTGGAAGAAGCGTGGCAGATCGGAGTAGAGCCCCTTCGGGAGTTTATGCTTCGCAATACTCGCGAAAAGGACTTAGAAATGTTCGTAGCCATGCGAGGAGAAGAAAGGCCTCAGACTCCAGATGATATAAGTACACTAACACTCATCCCAGCTTTCGTCATCTCTGAGCTGAAGACAGCTTTTCAACTGGGGTTTGTGATCTTTGTACCGTTTTTGGTGATCGATATGGTCGTGGCCTCCACATTGATGGGAATGGGTATGATGATGCTTCCACCTGTCATGATCTCGTTGCCCTTTAAAATCCTGCTGTTTATCCTTGTTGATGGTTGGCACCTTATTGTGCGTTCGCTCTTGATGAGCTTTTCGTGAGGATGGTGAGTAGATGACGGATGCAACGGTTGTGAGCTTGGCGAGAGATGCGGTTTTGACAATCCTCTTGGTTGCAGGCCCAGCTTTATTAATCGGCATGCTGGTGGGTCTACTGGTGAGTATCTTTCAAGCTACCACACAGATCCAAGAGCAGACCCTAACTTTTATTCCGAAGATTGTTGCCGTATTGGTTTCCATCGTGATTTTTGGGCCGTGGATGATTCGGCAGCTCGTTGATTTTGCGGATCGCTTACTGTCCAATTTACCATCGTATATCATGTAAAGGAGGGGGGCGCTGGTTTTGATTTCGGTTCTTGACTTCGTCCGCTTCTCTTTGGGATTTATCCGTCTAGGTACCTTCATGGCAGTAGTGCCACTTTTTAATATGCGCAATGTACCAATGATGGTCAAATTGGGATTCGCTGCTCTTTGTTCCTTGGTTGCCCTGCCTCCTTTAGAGGCTAGTTGGAACATTGAATCGTGGGGTGTATTGGCACTTTTAGCCTTTCATGAGGTGATCATCGGGCTTGCCCTGGCCTTTGTTGTTATTTTGGTCTTTTCTATTGTAAATTTTGCAGGCCACTATGTAGACACTCCTATCGGATTTGGCATGGCTTCTGTTTTTGACCCCGCGATAGGAGGACAGGTTCCTGTCTTTTCGCAGTTTTATTATATTATGGCTGTACTGATTTTCTTAGGGGTCGATGCGCATCTATGGTTGATTCAAGCCGTACAGTATTCCTTCAAGGCGATTCCATTTGGCACTTTGATCCAACTCGAACCTGCTTTTTGGCTTGTAATGGACTTAATAAAGCAGGTTTTTGTTATTGGTATCCAAATTGCTCTACCTATTACTGCCACCATTTTGCTGACCGATATTGGCCTAGGCATCGTGATTCGAGCGGTTCCCCAGATCAACGTTTTTGTTTTAGGCTTTCCCATTAAGATTCTGGTAGGACTGATTGTTGTGTATGTTGGTTTGCCTACCTTCGTTTATATCGCCAGCCAGCTCTTTGCAGTTGATGGGTTACTTTTTGGATATGTCCAAGGTATGCTGGCTCTAGGAGGGAGCTAAGTGGCAAAGTATCCTATGAGCTTGCAGCTTTTTGCAGGCGAAAAGACAGAACCCGCGACTCCTAGGCGCCGCGAAGAGGCACGCAAGAAAGGGCAAGTGGCGAAAAGCGGAGAGGTTGGCACTGCCTTTATGGTGTTGGCAGCGTTTTTCTTCTTGAATGCCCTCGGTCCCTACATGGGTCGACAACTTAAGGAAATGGTTCAATACTATCTAGAGAACATGGCTTCTTGGAATGGAGATAGTTTAGGGTTTCAACAGATGTTTCTCGTCGGCCTTGGCAAGCTGGGCTTGATTGTCGGGCCTGTCTTGCTAGGATTTCTTGTCATTGGAGCTCTTAGCCAAGTGATGCAAGTCGGCTTTCATGCTTCGGGAGAAGCCCTAACCCCTAAGTTTTCTCGCATTAATCCAGTTGAGGGGTTTAAACGGATTTTTTCCAGGCGTGCTCTTGTAGAGTTTGTCAAATCTCTAGCGAAAGTTGCCTTGGTTGGGTATTTGGTCTATAGGCAGGTTCGCCATAATCTAGAATGGTTACCCCAAATCAGCCTTTTCAATTTGGGAGATGGTATTTCCCTAATTACAAATAGTATCTACCGTATGGGACTTCAAGTGGGTTTGTTCTTGTTGGTTATAGCTGCCGCCGATTATTGGTGGCAGAGGCGGGAGTTTGAAGATAGCATTAAAATGTCCAAGGAAGAAATCAAAGAAGAATACAAACAGATGGAAGGGGATCCTCTTGTTCGCTCGAAGATCCGCCAGCGACAGCGGCAAATGGCTTCCCAGCGCATGATGCAGGCTATCCCCACAGCAGATGTTATCATCACAAACCCGACCCACTATGCGATTGCAGTACGTTATACGCCAGGCGAAATGGGTGCCCCCCAAGTGGTGGCTAAGGGGATGGGCTTGATTGCCCAGCGAATCAAGGAAGAAGGCAAAAAGCACGATATTGCGACTGTGGAAAATCCCGCCTTGGCCCAAGCACTCTACAAGACCACGGAGATTGGGCAGGAAATACCGGCCGATCTTTATCCTGCAGTGGCAGAAGTGTTGGCCTTTGTGTATCGTCTCAGGCGCAAGACAATATAGTTTGACGGAAAGGATGATGGCAATTGGCTAAGACATCGACTTGGATGATGCGGAATATCGGGCGAGTGAGTGACGTGTCTGTTATGCTCGCGGTCGTTTTAATTGTCGTCATGATGGTTTTGCCTCTGCCGCCCGCGTTTTTGGATCTATTACTGGCTGTAAATATCAGCCTGTCTCTTCTGATTGTTTTGATCACGATGAATATTAGGCAGCCCCTGGAGATCTCTGTCTTTCCTTCGTTGCTCTTGATTACAACTTTGTTTAGACTAGCGCTAAACGTTTCGTCAACAAGGTTGATCTTACTTACCGGTAACCCCGGTCAGATCATTATCGCTTTTGGTGACTTTGTTGTCGGTGGTAATTATGTCGTCGGGTTTGTCATTTTCTTGATCTTGGTTGTTGTAAACTTCATGGTGATCACCAAGGGAGCGGAACGAGTTTCGGAAGTGGCCGCCCGCTTTACGCTCGATGCTCTGCCTGGTAAACAGATGAGTATTGATGCCGATCTTAATTCAGGGTTGATTACCGAAAGTGAGGCCCGCCAGAGGCGCAGTCAGATCTCCAGGGAAGCGGATTTTTACGGTTCGATGGATGGCGCGACCAAATTCGTTAAAGGTGATGCCATTGCCGGAATTATCATTACAATCATTAACCTCTTGGGTGGTTTTGCGGTTGGAATGTTCCAAAGGGGCATGGATTTTTCTGCCGCTTTAAATCAGTACACACTTTTGACTGTAGGAGATGGCTTGGTTTCGCAAATTCCAGCCCTCCTAATCTCCACTGCTACAGGTATCATTGTCACACGGGGAGCTTCGGAGAATAATCTCGGTGCCGATGTGACCAGTCAACTGTTTTCGCAATATCGAGTTCTCGCTGCTTCAGCTGGTGTCATTGCCGTTTTTGGATTTATCGGTGGTTTACCCAAATTTCCCTTCTTCGTCATAGCTGCCATGTTAGGAGGGCTGGCCTATGGACTCTTCAAGACTGCCAAGGGCGGGGAGTTAGAAGAAGATGTAGCGCTAGAACAGCAGCAACTCGAAGAAGCCCGGCGTCCAGAGGCTCTCATTTCCTTGCTTCAGGTTGATCAAATCGAGTTGGAGATTGGTTATAGTCTGATTCCCCTAGTCGATGAGGGGCAAGGGGGCGACATGTTAGATCGCATCAGCATGATCAGACGCCAATGCGCCATAGAACTTGGGCTATTAGTTCCCGTGATCCGCATTCGCGATAACCTCCAGCTTAATCCCGATGAGTATGTGGTTAAGATTAAAGGAATCCAAGTAGGGCGTGGAGAATTGATGATCAACCATTATCTAGCGATGGATGCAGGTGGAATCACCGATACAGTCCCCGGAATCTCTACCATCGAACCGGCTTTTGGCCTCAGTGCTTTGTGGGTTGACGCGCAGGTACGAGAAAAGGCAGAATACGCGGGTTACACTGTTGTAGATCCCCCTGCTGTATTGGCAACGCACTTAACGGAGATTATTCGGGAGCATTCCCACGAGCTCCTTGGTCGCCAAGAAGTTAAGACCTTGCTTGATGGTGCCCGCGAAGAGTATCCTGCCGTTGTGGATGAACTGGTGCCTGATCTGCTAACCATTGGCGAAGTTCAGAAGGTGTTACAAAACCTGCTCCGTGAGGGAGTGCCCATTCGCAACATGGTCACGATTCTAGAAACGCTGGCTGATACTGCTTCTATCACAAGGGATCCAGATTACCTCACCGAGTATGTTCGGGAAGCGTTGAAACGGCAAGTTTCCCAGATGTATTTGGAGAAGGATGAGCTTACTGTGTTAACGTTACATTCTCAGTGGGAAGAAGCGATTGCTGCTGGGATTGAATACACCGATCGCGGCCTGTCCATCGCTTTAGATCCCAGGGCACTTCAAGATCTTTATCAAGCCCTTGGTCAATCCCTTGAGGAACATGTGCTGCCCTATCCTGTTGTTTTAGTATCTCCACAAATCAGGATGGCCTTGAAACGGCTCACAGAACGCGCCATCCCGCGTCTGATTGTTCTGTCGTACAATGAGATTAGCCCAGATATTCAGGTGAATGCAGTGGGGACGGTGAAGTGGAACGATGAGGGTTAAGAAGTTCATAGGAAAAACGATGCAGGAGGCAGTAGCGAGCCTGCGTCTGGAATATGGCAGCGATGCGGTTATTCTACATACCACCCAAAAACGGCGCTGGTTATGGGGCCGCCTTGGGCCGAAACGCTATGAAGTCTTGGGAGCGATTGATCCAAACTTTAAACGTGCACAAGCAGACACGAGGCCCCGGGCCCCTGAACACGCAGCGGCGAGTGAAGATAACTACAAGCAAGGGGCATCGCGTTTTGATCCGTCCATGTCGGAGGCTGTCCAGAGTCTATATGGCAGGCTTGTACGCCGTGACATTCCAAAGGATGTGGCGCAAGGACTCTTAAAAGATACGCTCACACGATTACCCAAGCAAGATTGGAATGATGAAGGGAAGATCTGGATCCGTTTGGGCAGTTTGGTTGCGGAACGCGTAGTCACTGTAGATCCTTGGGAGTTTTCCGGGGATCAGCGTATTGTCGTTCTGATCGGGCCCACCGGCGTAGGCAAGACCACGACGATTGCTAAGATCGCTGCTAATTTCAGCCTTGTCGGAGCGAAAAATGTAGGGCTAATTACGGTAGACACCTATCGCATAGCCGCGGTTGAACAATTGAAAACGTATGCAGAGATTATTGGCATTCCTGTGCAAGTGGCGTATAGTCCTCGGGAGCTGAAGGACAGCATAGCGAGGATGGCGGATCGAGATCTGATCTTAATCGACACGGCAGGGCGAAGTCAAAACAACTACTTACAAATGGGCGAACTGAAGAACTATCTGGAAGGTATTGATGCAGAAATTCACTTGGTTATTAGTGCAACGACAAAATCCAGTGACGTAGACGAAATTGTCAAAGCGTTTGGACAGGTGTCCATCGATCGAGTCATTATTACCAAGCTTGATGAGACAACCACCTATGGGGTCGTTTTACAGACCTGCGAACGCACCAATGCACCTCTTTCGTTTGTCACAACTGGGCAGGGGGTACCAGAGGATATTGAAGTAGCTACGAACGAGAAAATTGCTCAGCTCATTTTGGGGGACGCGTAACATGAAAGATCAAGCGGAAGGTTTGAGGAAACTAGTTGCGAAGAAGGAGCGGGCTTCCCGCATCATTGCCGTAACGAGTGGAAAAGGTGGGGTGGGCAAGACAAATATAGCTGTTAATCTAGCCTTAGCGCTTTGCCAGATGAATCAGCGCGTAGCACTGCTCGATGTCGATTTAGGCTTAGCTAACGCCGACATTGTCTTGGGCATTACCCCAACTGCTAATCTGGGCCATGTTATCCGTGGTGAGAAGACACTGCGTGAAGTCATTGTGGAAGGTCCGCTTGGGTTGAAAATTCTTTCTGGGGGTTCAGGAGTGGCTGACCTAGCCAATCTCAATGGTTGGCGCTTGGAGGTCTTTATCAAATCCCTTGAACAGCTCAACCGAGAATTTGATTTTGTCATTCTGGACACCGGAGCTGGAATTCATCGCAATGTTTTAAGCTTTGTCTTAGCAGCCTCAGAGGTTCTAGTGGTTACAACTCCAGAACCTACAGCAATTACAGACGCCTATGGATTACTCAAGGTGATTCACGGGCAGAATCCCCAGGCCAAGGTACGCTTAGTTGTAAATATGGCCAAGAGCCCTAACGAAGCGGAAGCCGTGGCTGATAAGCTGAACTCCGTGCTCTTAGAGTATGTAAAGTGGGAAGTGGAGTATATCGGTTACATCCTCCAGGAGTCACAGATTGCAAAGGCGGTTAGCGATCAGCAACCAGTATTGTTGGCTTTCCCATCGGCCATGAGTAGCCGTTCATTGAAGCGAATAGCAGGCGTTTTGGCTGGGGAAAAGGTTCAAATAGCACCACTTGGGATCAAAGGCTTCTTTTCCAAGGTGTACGACTTTTTAAGCGTGTAGTGAGTGAGGTACGTATATGCAGCTACTACCCAACCAATTAGTTGAGTTACATGTTGAAAGTGGCGGGGGGACCGAGGTTTATCGCACGAGGGTGGAAGATGCCTATGATGATCTTCTCATCGTAGGTGTACCCATTAGGCAAGGGACGTTTGTACCCCTTCGTTTAGGTACTCGACTTAATGTGCAATTTAAGATGAAAAGCCATCTCCAAGAAGGCCGATTTACCAATGGGGCGATCATCGAGAAACGTTTTAGGACCAATCTTCCCGTCTTACAGTTGAGATTGTTGGGAACATGGGAGAAGACCCAAGAACGCAACTTCTTGCGGGTGCCGGTGTCCTTTGATGTCTTGTTTGTGACGCTGGAGGACGGAGTAGAGTCGCCTCCACAATCGGCACTGATGCTTGATTTAAGCGGAGGTGGATTCTTGGTACGCTCATCCCACCCTTTTGAACTTGGCGATGAGATGCGCATCTCCTTCACATTAAGGGAGAATCAGATCACCGCTGAGGCAATTTTAGTTCGCCTAGTTCCTACAGATTCTGGAGTAGATTATGGGTTTGCCTTTCTGGATCTTCCAGAACAGATCAGGCAGGTTATTATAAAATTCGTTTTTCAGCGCCAGCTTATCCTCGCTGACCTAGCCCGAAATAATCCGGGGTAAGCAAGTACCCCGTGGGGGTGAAACCATGTTATCGCAAAATCAACAAGACAGGATCGATCAACTGTGGAATACATATAAAAAGACAAATGATGATCAGGCGCGGGATCAACTGCTCGACGAGTACATTCCCCTAATCAAGTATGTGGCAGGACGCATGGCCATGAACCTGCCTAGTAGTGTAGAAGTCGGGGACTTGGAGAGCTTTGGCTTTTTTGGTTTGCTCGATGCCGTGGAAAAATTTGATGAAACGCGCAATATCAAGTTTGAGACCTATGCGGCAACGCGGATTCGAGGTGCCATACTTGACGGTCTACGATCGATGGATTGGGTACCTCGCAGTGTTCGTTCCAAGTTCAGAACGTTGGAAAACCAAGTGTATCAACTCACCAATGAATTAGGTCGCAGCCCGACCGATCGTGAGGTGGCCGCGGCTCTTGATGTTTCATCAGAACGCTATTATGAGCTCTTGACGGAAGTGAAAGGGGTTAATCTCTTTTCCTTAGATGAGACGCTAGTCACCGATAAAGAGGGAGACAGTCTCAAGGTTCTCGATCTTGTGATTGATAAAGATGTGCCTCCCGATCGCAGGGTAGTACAAAACGAAAGCATAGAAGAGCTGACGACGGCTGTGGAAGCTTTGAGTGAGCGAGAACAGCTTGTCCTTGCCCTTTATTACCATGAGGAGCTGACGTTAAAAGAAATCGGTCATGTTTTGGGGGTGTCTGAATCCAGAGTGTCGCAGATTCACACCAAGGCAGTTCTGGCGTTACGTAATAGGCTGACTTAATTTAAGGAGGGGTAGAGATGTCCATTAAGTTTCCTGATTTTCAGGTTCTTGTTTCCCGGTCAGATCAAGTACCCCGTGCTAATCGTGAAGGGGATCAGACGGGGGCTGCTGGCAAAATGGCACCACAGGTCGCCCAGGAGTTTGCCGCCCGCGAGCAAAGGGTGGAACGCAATAAGCAAAAAGATAGAATTCGGGATCGTGACGAGCAAGAGGGTCGACGTTCAGGGCAACAGGAACAAAAGAAGCAAGAAAAGAAGAGGCAGCCAGGCAAAAGGCATCGCATTGACTTGCGCGCCTAGAGGGTGGGGTAGCTGGGATGGAATACTTCCTTGTGTTCTTGTTAGGCATTGTTGCGACAGTGGTGGTGGTTTTTCTCCTTCGCCCGGGTTTGTTTACACGCCCTAATTTGGACTTCACCATGTTTGAAGCGGTAGTCGAAGAGTCGATTGCGGAATTGGAGAAGCGACAAGGGGAGATTCTAACGGAGATCGAGGAGAAACACCAGGCTCTTTTGGAACTACAAGAGCAGATTATTGCTCGTTTTCTGCCTTCAGATACGCAATCTCCCAAGGTTTCGGCGGTCTTAGAACTGGCTCGGCATAGTGATGATCCGATGAGTATTGCCAAAAAACTGGGTTTGGGCATAGGAGAAGTCCAGCTCATTTTGGAGTTAAATAAAGACCGCGAACCCCTTGCTGAAAATGACTAAATGTGCTAAAGTAGCAAGTGGTGTAAGACTACACACGGTTCTGGATAGGAGACAAGGTTGCCAGTTTGGTTTTGTCCCTAGATGAACGAAGCGGAGGAAAAAACGAAGAAAGGGGGTGGGCGATTTGGCCGTTATTACAATGAAACAGTTGTTAGAGGCCGGCGTTCACTTTGGGCATCAGACCCGCCGATGGAATCCGAAAATGGCAGAGTACATTTTCACAGAGAGAAATGGTATTTACATTATTGATCTCCAAAAAACCGTTCGAAAGGTGGAAGAGGCGTATGCCTTTATCCGCGATACCGTTGCCGATGGTGAGACGGTTCTTTTTGTAGGTACCAAGAAACAGGCACAAGAGACGATTCGCGACGAAGCAGAACGATGCGGCATGTTCTTTGTAAACCAGAGATGGTTAGGTGGCATGTTGACGAACTTCAAAACCATTATGTCCCGTATCGCACGACTCGAAGAAATCGAGAAGATGGAAGAAGACGGTCTGTTTGACGTCTTGCCTAAGAAAGAAGTAATGGAACTGCGCAAGGAACAAGACCGTTTGACGCGTTTCTTGGGTGGAATTAGGGGAATGAAGACCCTGCCTGGTGCTGTATTTGTCGTCGATCCACGTAAAGAGCGCATTGCAGTAGCTGAAGCACGCAAACTAGGGATTCCTATTGTTGCTGTTGTGGACACGAACTGTGATCCTGATGAAATCGACTATGTGATTCCAGGCAATGACGATGCGATTCGAGCTGTCAAACTCTTGACCACAACCATGGCCGATGCCGTTGTTGAAGCGAAAGAGGGAGCAAGCTTTGCGGTAGATACAGAAGACGGCGAGACCGAGACTGAAGATACCGACGAAGAATAAGCGTAGTAGAAAAAGGGAGTGGGAGAGTGGCTCTCACCCCTTTTTTAACTAATATTGAAGGAGGGTTTTTATGGCAGAAGTTACTGCAGCCATGGTTAAAGAGCTTCGTGAGAAAACAGGTGCTGGCATGATGGATTGTAAGAAGGCGCTTGTAGAAAAAAATGGTGATATGGATGCGGCCGTTGATTTCCTCAGAGAAAAAGGGTTGGCAGCAGCAGCTAAGAAGTCGGGAAGGATTGCCGCTGAAGGTGTTGTAGAATCCTACATCCACATGGGTGGACGAATTGGCGTGCTGGTAGAAGTTAATTGTGAAACCGACTTTGTAGCAAAGACCGATGAGTTTCATGAGTTGGCTCGAGATATCGCCATGCACATTGCTGCATCAAGACCAGAGTACGTTTCGAGGGAAGAAATTCCTGCAGAAGTGTTGGATCATGAGCGTGCCATTTATAGAACAATTGCAGAGAATGAAGGTAAACCGGCACATATTATTGACAAGATTGTTGAAGGTCGCGTTGATCGTTATGTCAAAGAGATTTGTCTTTTGGAGCAACCCTTTGTCAAGGATCCTGACATGACCGTAGATGCTCTACTCACAGCGAAAGTAGCAAAGATTGGTGAGAGGATCTCCGTAAGGCGGTTTACCCGCTATGAGCGAGGCGAAGGACTGGCCAAGCGAGAAGATGATTTCGCGGCCGAAGTTATGGCCCAGATGGGAAAATAGGAGAACACCTAGGTGTTCTCTTTTTTTAAGTGGAGGGATCTGCATTACGGCGCAGAATAATAAAGGAGAGATGTCCATGGCAGTGCCAAGGTACCAGCGAGTGGTACTCAAATTAAGCGGTGAAGCATTAGGGGGCAATGGTTTTGGAATTAACCCTGACGTTGTTGCAACCATTGCAAAAGAGATTAACCGAGTGATGGAGCTTGGTGTGCAGGTGGCCATTGTGGTAGGCGGGGGTAACATTTGGCGTGGAGCCACCGGAAGCGCTAAAGGAATGGATCGCACCACCGCCGATCATATGGGCATGCTAGCTACTGTGATCAATGCTCTAGCGCTTCAGGATGCCCTGGAGGGGCGCGACGTACCTACTAGGGTGCAGACGGCCATTGAAATGCGGCAAATTGCTGAACCTTATATCAGGCGTAGGGCCGTTCGTCACTTAGAAAAGGGGCGCGTGGTGATCTTTGCGACTGGCACAGGCAACCCTTACTTTTCCACCGATACTGCTGCAGCCCTTCGGGCTCTAGAAATTGAGGCAGAAGTAATCTTAATGGCCAAGAGGGGCGTTGATGGAGTCTATGATTCTGATCCGAGGGTGCATCCTGATGCCAGGCGTTATGAGTTCATAAGTTATTTGGATGTCCTTAGTCAAAGTCTCGGTGTGATGGATTCTACCGCTACTTCATTGTGCATGGACAACGATATTCCCATCATTGTTTTTAACTTTGATGAGCCAGGAAGCATTGAAAAGGCGATTTGTGGCGTGAAAATTGGTACATATGTAGGAGGCGAACAACGTGACTGATCAGATTATGCAAGATGGAAAAAGTAGAATGGAAGAGGTCATTGCGGCCACTAAGAGGGCATTCTCTGGTGTGAGAACGGGAAGGGCTAATCCGGCACTTCTAGATCGCATTATGGTCTCGTATTATGGCACGCTCACCCCTCTTAACCAGATGGCTAGTGTCAGTGTACCTGAACCGAGATTGTTGGTCATTACGCCTTGGGATAAGGGATCCATTAAGGATGTGGAAAAGGCGATTCTTACGTCAGATCTAGGACTTATGCCCAGTAACGATGGTACTGTTATTCGTCTAGCTATCCCGACCCTAACAGAAGAACGGCGCAAAGATCTTGTGCGGTTGGTGCGTAAAGACGCGGAGGAGCACAGGGTGGCTGTGCGTAATATTCGCCGCGATCTAAACGATGCTGTGAAAAAGTTTGAGAAGAGCGGCGGGATTTCTGAAGATGAATCACATCGCGTGCAAGATGAGATTCAAGAACAAACAGATGACTTTATTGGCCAGATTGATGAGCTGTTGAAGGCCAAGGAAAAGGAGATCATGGAAGTTTGAGTGACGCCAACAGAAGTTTTGCTGACTGGGATTTTTTAATCGGATATCCTTTAGATGAGGCTCGACAGATTCTTCAGGAGGAAGCGGTATCCTACGAGCTCCAGTTCACTGCGGCGCCCGGTAAGGTGTCCTCTGAGGAGGACGCCTTTGTCATCGCGGTGCGATCAGGCGATCCTTCGCTGAACGCAGGTTTGATCATGATTTGCGCCAGCGCCGATTGGACTGTAAACTGTTAGTTTTTAACTATGACCAGCTAACAATTGCCTTGGGGGTATGCACTTGAGTAACGTAGCGCGAAACGGATTACCAGAGCATGTTGCAATCATTATGGATGGAAATGGCCGCTGGGCGAGCAGGAGAGCTATGCCCCGGTTTTTAGGTCATCGACAAGGCGTGAAGGCATTGAAAACGGCTGTGCGTTATGCTTCCAATCGAGGCATATCTAGCCTCACGGTCTATGCCTTCAGTACAGAAAACTGGACCAGGCCCAGGGAAGAAGTGAATTTCTTGATGGATCTCATGTACAAGACCTTTGTACAAGAGATTGAAGAGCTACAAAGGGAAGGGGTACAAATTAGGCTCGTTGGCGATCGAACTAGTTTGTCTGCGGATATTCTAGAGATCTGGAGTCAAGCGGAGGAGCTCACGTTTGGAAACCAGGGCTTGATCCTCAATGTAGCATTCAATTATGGTGGGCGCCAAGAGATCCTAACTGTGCTTAAACGTCTGGTAGGACAAGTATCCCAGGGAGAACTTGCCTTAGATGAGATTACCGAAGAGACGATCGCAAGTTTACTATACACACATCCAACGCCTGATCCTGACTTGATTATTCGTACGGGCGGAGAAATGCGTTTGAGCAATTTCCTTCTCTGGCAAGGGGCCTATAGTGAGTTTTATGTGACTGATGTGTTATGGCCAGATTTTGGAGAACATGACTTTGAACAGGCTCTTCAAAACTATATAGAGCGCGAACGTCGCTTCGGTCAAGTATCAGCGAAGGAGCAATAGAAAACGTATGCTAGCACAACGAATTCTTACGGCCGTCATAGGTATACCCATCCTCCTTGTAGCTCTATACTTTGGTGGAACTACATGGCGTGTTTTGGTGGCTTTAATCATCCTGGCGGGGCTTGTGGAGTTTGCCAGAATGAGTGGCCCTGGTCTATACTTGGATTACCTTTTCGTTGCGGGACTATCTTTTTTAGCGGTGACATATAGTGGATTAGACGCTACAAAACTACTTCTGTGGTTGATTTTTCAATTATCATACTATTTGATCCGTGCCACCTTTAGCGATATGCATAGTTTTTCCTCTGCCTTTAATCTTGTCGGCGTACTCTATGTCGTCGTTCTCTATAGTTTTTTGGTGCTGGTCAGGGAGGAGTTTGGTGTCGTTTGGACTGTCTTTGGTTTGGCCGTCACTTGGTTCACCGATACAGGGGCGTATTTTGGAGGGAGCCGCTTTGGTAAGCGGCAACTGGCTCCCAAAATTAGTCCGAAAAAGTCGGTGGAAGGGGCACTTTTTGGGCTGTTGGCTGCAGGTTTAACAGGGGCCATATTTGCTTTGATTACCGAAAATCCCCTGGAGCAGACAATCTTGTTTGCCCTCGTCCTTTCGGTATGTGCCCAGCTTGGTGATCTGGTCGAATCCGGCTTAAAGCGAGAACGGGCTGTTAAAGACACCGGTTCTCTATTGCCTGGTCATGGGGGTATCCTCGATCGCTTCGATTCTCTAGCCTTCGTCTTTCCTATGCTCTTTGCCCTACTCAGCATGTTTTCTTAGGAGCCTCTTGACCCCGTGGGGGGTGAAGGTTTTTGCCACCTTTTATCTTGGCAGTGGTGGGCTTTTGCGGAATTCTTTTTGTGCTACGTTTGTCCTTTCCCTATCTGGCTCCGTTCTTTTTTGGGCTATCCCTGGCATTCGTTATGGACATCCCAGTCAGTTTCTTAGAGTCTAAGGGCTGGTCTCGTTCAGTCACATCGCTTATTCTCGCAGTCTTGTCTTTTTTACTCCTTCCCGCCCTAGTCACCCTTTTTTTGCTCAAGCTGTGGGAGGAAGTGGAAAGACTATCTGGTTTTCTCAATCTGTTTTCCCTATCGGCGAATGCGTATTCTGAGCACTTTGTGCAGCTGTTCGAGGCTTTACCCATTCTAGATACAGGCATAGGGATGCAAACCCTGATTCGATGGGCACTGGCGATCCCTGATCTTTTTTTGATTTGGACCATTACTGCCGTGAGTGCCTATTTTTTCTGCAGAGATAAAAGGATACTTGCCAAGTTCTTGGCTCGACAGCTGCCGAGGCTGAAGGGTTTTAGCCCCCGTCAGATTTATCAAGATGCTTCTGGTGCTCTGTGGCACTTTGTCCAGGTGCAGTTGGTATTAATGCTACTTTCCACAACAGTGAGCATGATCTTTTTTGTAATCTTGGATCTTCCTTATGCGTTGTTATCAGGGTTTCTTGTAGGTTTCTTTGATCTATGCCCCATTTTGGGGCCTGGCTTGGTCTATTTTTTCTTAGCAACGATTCAGCTGTGGATGGGAAATACGTTCACAGCTATAGCTTTAGGTGTAGGTTATCTGATATTATTACTTTTAAGGCAATGGGGCGAGCCACATTTGGTGAGTGAGCGGCTTGGCCTCCATCCCTTAGTAGCACTTGTGGGCCTTTATGCCGGTTTTCGTTTTTGGGGACCCCTAGGCGCTGTAGTAGGCCCGGTTCTCATGGTCTTTCTCAAAGCATTCCTCCGCGGCGATTCCGTCAATCGGTGATCGCAAGTTTGGACTAACATCTTGCAAGAAAGGGTTGTCTTATGCCGAATATCGTTATACTAGGTTCCACTGGTTCCATTGGAACCCAGACTCTTGACGTAATACGCCGCCGGCCCGAGTTTACTGTGTATGGCCTTTCTGCGGGCTCCAACTATGCGTTGCTCCGTAAGCAGATCGCAGAGTTTAGGCCCAAGTTTGCAAGTATTGCAGATTCCCAACAGGCCAAGGCCCTTAGGGATGAGTTTTCTATTCCGGTTTTTAGTGACACGGAAAGCCTTGAGGCCATGGCTACCGACCCTGGATGTGATCTTGTGGTTGTGTCCCTCGTTGGGGCAGTCGGGCTCAAGCCCACCTTACGAGCCTTGGAGGCAGGCAAGCGAGTTGCTTTAGCCAACAAAGAGACGCTCGTTGCAGGCGGCCATTTGGTCATGAAATACCGCGAGCAAATTATACCCATTGATTCTGAACATAGTGCCTTGTGGAACCTTTTTTCTGGACGCAACAGAACAGATATAGCGAAGATTATCTTAACAGCTTCTGGTGGGCCTTTCAGAGCATACCAAGGTTCCCTAGAGCAAGTCACAGTCAAACAAGCCCTCGCCCATCCTAGGTGGGACATGGGTGGGAAGATTAGTATCGACTCAGCTACATTGATGAATAAGGGATTAGAAGTAATCGAAGCCCATTGGCTCTTTGACTTTCCCTACGATGCTATCGATGTTGTGGTTCATCCTGAGAGTATTGTACATTCGCTGGTACAACTCAACGATGGAACGCTTTTGGCTCATCTAGGTACGGCTGATA
>DHNI01000157.1:16458-16737 GCA_002409455.1 Firmicutes bacterium UBA5420
GCTTTTGGCTCATCTGGGTACGGCTGATATGCGGTTGCCTATTCAGTATGCTCTAACGTATCCTGATTGTTTCGAATCGCCAGTGGAGCCCCTCGACCTTGTAAAAACCGGTACTCTCTCCTTTCAAGCAGTCGATTGGGAGCGTTTTCCGAGTTTACGCTTGGCCTATGAAGCTGGAGAGGCTGGGGGCGAAAAGCCGATAGCGTTGAATGCGGCTAACGAAGAAGCTGTGGCAGCCTTTTTAGCAGGAAGGATCAAATTCACCGATATACCTCAGAT
>DHNI01000157.1:17008-17140 GCA_002409455.1 Firmicutes bacterium UBA5420
TGGATCAGAGAGGGTGATGGGTATGTTAACACTAATAGCTTTTGTGGTCATATTTGGAACGATCGTGCTTTTTCACGAGCTCGGACACTTTACCGTTGCCAAGCTTGCCGGGGTTCGTGTGTACGAGTTTGC
>DHNI01000157.1:17279-22668 GCA_002409455.1 Firmicutes bacterium UBA5420
GGGGTTCGTGTGTACGAGTTTGCAATTGGATTTGGACCTGCACTAGGAAGTATAAAAAGGGGTGATACGAAGTACTCGCTTCGGGCTTTTCCTTTGGGTGGGTTTGTGAAAATGGCAGGTATGGACGAACCCTCTGATGATCAGGAGGAAGTTTCTGAGGATGATGCGGGTAGCTTTAACAACAAAAGTCTGCCTTGGCGCTTAGGTACAATTGCTGCGGGGCCACTTATGAACTTCGTATTCGCCATTGTCCTTTTTGTGCTCTATTTTATGCTTATTGCGGTGCCGCCAACGATTACCTTTGTGGAGCCCCAATCGCCTGGAGAAGTAGCAGGCTTTATGCCAGGTGACCTATTTGTGTCTGTCAACGGCGAAAGCGTAGATAGTTCAGAGAGAATCGTGGAGTTAATTGGATTGTCAGCGGGGCAAGAAATGCAGGTGGTGGTGCGCCGCCAGCAACAATTATTGACAATTCTGGTGACCCCAGAAGCCCGTGACGGCCTGGGTAGAGTGGGGATCAGCATTGATTCTAAGCCGCAATATCCTTTTTTCACTAGTTTGCGTGCAGGTGTGACCCAAACCTGGGGGTTGACCACTCAGTTGATTACCGATATTGGTAACATGATTACTGGAAAGACCAAGGTTGAAGTATCGGGCCCCATCGGTATTGTCCAGATCGTAGGAGAGACTGCCCGTCATGGGTTGCCCAACTTGTTAATCTTAGCCATTATCCTCAACATCAATTTGGGATTGCTCAATTTGCTTCCCGTTCCTGTCTTAGATGGTGGTTGGATTCTTATTCTACTTCTTGAAGCGGTGCGCGGTAAGCCTTTGGCTCCAGAAACAAGGGGCATTGTCCAGTTTATTGGTCTGGCCCTTTTGATGGCTTTGATGCTTTTCGCGACATTCAAGGATCTAACGCGTATCAACCTTTTTTCCTAGACAAGGAGTGTGTAGGATGCGACACTTAACGCGCCAAGTAATGGTTGGAGACGTGCCCATTGGGGCGGGAGCGCCAATTACAGTACAGTCTATGACCAACACTGATACCAGAAATGTCTTGGCCACAATGACACAAATTGAAGCACTAGCCGCGGCCGGATGCGATATTGTGCGAGTTGCGGTACCCGATAAAGAGGCTGCTGAAGCTTTATTTAAACTTGTACCAGAGAGCCCTTTACCAGTTGTTGCCGATATTCACTTCGATCACCGCTTGGCCTTAACGTCTTTGGAGGCGGGGGTTCATAAGCTCCGCCTCAATCCGGGTAATATCGGCTCAGAGCAAAGAGTGCTTGAGGTGGTCAAAGCGGCCCAAGAAAGGCAGGTTCCTATTCGTATCGGGGTTAACTCAGGTTCGGTATCGAAACCTTTGCTCGCTAAATACGGAAGGACAGCAAAGGCCATGGTAGAAAGTGCCCTAGAGCACGTTGCCATATTTGAACGGCTCAATTTTCACGACATCGTTGTTTCGCTGAAAGCTACCGAAATCGGCATGACGGTTGAAGCTTATGAAGAACTGAGCAGGCGTGTTTCGTATCCAACGCATTTGGGAATCACCGAGGCGGGTACGAAATGGTTTGGTACAGTGAAATCAGCTGCTGGTCTTGGAGCTCTTTTATCGCGAGGCCTAGGCGATACACTTCGAGTATCGTTAACGGCCGATCCCGTTGAGGAAGTAAAAGTGGGTTGGGCAATTTTATCAAGTTTGGGCTTGCGCCAGAGGGGTCCGATCTTTATTTCTTGTCCTACTTGTGGAAGAACGGAGATCGATTTAGAAGGAATAGCTGCAGAAGTGGAGAAACGACTAAGTGACTTTCCCCTGCCCATTACCATCGCGGTCATGGGTTGCGTCGTAAATGGACCTGGCGAAGCGAGGTCTGCTGATCTAGGCATCACAGGGGGTAAGGGCGTGGGGCTCATTTTCCGCCATGGGCAGATTTTACGCAAGGTGCCAGAAGGTGAATTGGTGGATGCTTTGGTTCTCGAAGCTAACAAGCTGCTTGCAGAAAGATAGGGGATACGCTAATGTACATGTCGCAATTATACTCGCCTACACTAAGAGAGACTCCGTCTGAGGCTGAGATTATTAGTCATAAACTTATGCTCAGGGCCGGACTTTTGCGCCGGTCGGCCGCGGGAGTCTATGCATTTCTTCCCTTGGGGTTGCGCGTTATCCGTAAGGTCGAACAGATCATCCGCGAAGAAATGAACGCAATTGATGGGCAAGAAGTGCTACTACCGATTATTCAACCTTCTGAGCTCTGGGAAGAATCAGGGCGCTGGAGCGATTATGGCGACGAAATGTTTCGCCTTAGAGACCGGCAAGGGCGGCAGTTTTGCCTTGGCCCTACTCATGAGGAGATCATTACCGCGTTAGTGCGCTCTGAGGTGCGTTCGTACAGACAGCTCCCTCTGCGGCTCTATCAGATTCAAAACAAGTATCGCGATGAAATGAGGCCCCGTTTTGGATTGATGCGAGGCCGTGAGTTTATTATGAAGGATATGTACTCCTTTGATCGTGATAACGAAGGCCTCGACGAGAGTTATTGGGCAGCATACCATGCTTACAAGCGTATCTTCGAACGTTGTGGTGTAGATGCTCATCCTGTTGAAGCCGATTCAGGTGCAATCGGGGGAGATGTGACCCACGAGTTTATGGTTCTGGCCGAATCAGGCGAAGATTTGGTTCTGTTTTGCGCAGAATGTGCATACGCTGCTAACGCAGAACGTGCCGAAGGTGTTAGAGAGCCTGGCGGCACCGAGAATAAAGCAGCCTTAGGGGCGCTCGAGACGGTTCCCACTCCTGGGGCAAGTACCATTGAGCAGATTAGTGCGTTCTTGGGTGTGCAGCCGCAAGACTGTATCAAGACACTTTTATATGTGGCCGATGGAACTCCTGTGGCAGCTCTAGTGCGGGGTGATCACAACCTGAATGAGATTAAGCTGCGGAAACTGCTGAACTGTGAGACACTTGATTTAGCCGATGACGAGACAATTTTCGAGGTTACAGGGGCCAGAGTAGGTTTTGCAGGACCTGTAGGGCTGACGATCCCCCTTTATGCCGATTATGCCATAGAACATATGCAAAACGCAGTCGTTGGCGCCAACAGCGACGATCAGCACTGTGTCAACGCTAATTTGGATCGTGATTTCCAAGTGACAGCCTTTGCTGATTTGAGAATAACCCAGCCAGGCGATCCCTGCCCGCGCTGCTCTGGTACGTTGCAAGGGGCTCGGGGCATTGAAGTAGGACAGGTCTTCAAGCTCGGTACTAAGTATTCCAGCGCTATGGGAGCAACCTTCTTAGAGGAAAATGGAGCCGAAACGCCTTTGATCATGGGATGTTATGGTATCGGCGTGGGCCGTACTGTGGCTGCAGTTATCGAGAAGAATTATGACGAAGACGGGATTATCTGGCCCTTGTCCATCGCACCTTACCAGGTTATTGTGGTTCCGGTCAGTATGAAAGACCAAGCACAGGCCGAAGCGGCTCAGAGGCTCTATGATGAGCTTATGGCGGAAGGTGTTGAAGTGGTTTTAGATGATCGAAATGAACGTCCAGGTGTAAAGTTTAAAGACGCCGACTTGATTGGCTTTCCCATCCGCGTTACAATTGGCTCGAAATCCTTGGATAAAGGGGAAATGGAGATTACGCTACGTCGCACGAAAAAGAAAATAAGCGTACCTCTGGAGGACATTGTGCCTACAATCAAGGGTCTTATAAAGGATGGCGAAACTCTGTGAGTGTTGCTGCTATTGTCCCAGCTTACAACGAAGAGCAGACCATTGGCGGGGTTGTAGAAGCTTTGCTTTCTTGCCCTGTGATTGATGAGATCATAGTAGTCAGTGATGGTTCTACAGATGATACAGTATCCGTGGCTTCAAGGTATCCTGTTAAGGTGGTGGCGTTGCAGCAGAATGTGGGCAAGGGTGGGGCTATGAAAGCAGGATCCACTCACACTGCATGTGATGTGCTGCTCTTTGTCGATGCAGATTTGGTTGGCCTGCAAACAAGCCATATCCACGCTCTTGTGGAGCCGGTTGTATCAGGCCGAACTGCCATGAGTATCGGCGTTTTTTCCGATGGACGTGTTTCTACTGATCTGGCCCAGAAGATTGCGCCTTCGCTCTCGGGGCAGCGTGCAGTGAGGAAGGATGTATTTGACGCGGTTCCGAAGCTCGAAGATAGTCGCTTCGGCGTGGAGGTAGCACTAACGCAGTATGCTGAGCGTCATGGTATCGCTATTGTGCGCGTCACGTTGCCGTGTGTTTCCCAAGTGACAAAAGAGGAAAAAAGGGGATTGATTCTAGGATTACAAGCACGCATGGAGATGTATAGGGATATCGTGCGTTCCATGCTCCCCGGTAAGAAAGTACAAGAAGATTATGATGACGAGTAGTTTTAACGAGCCATACAGGTTCGGGCCCTTAGGGGCTCATCTTTTTTGGAGGTGATTTTTTGGCTTCCTTGTATCTTGAGCCTGATGACAGACATTATCTCGCCTCTTTGAGCTCCCATCCCATCGCACAGAAAGTGGAGATTGTGGAAATTGGGGTGGATGCCGAAAATAGGGAATGGACGTTCTTCTTAAAAGGGGAACCCCAAGGCGATGAACGGCTTTGGGATGAGCTATCCCAGGCTGTTCGAAATTTGGTGCCCGAGGTTTTACGTGTTCGTTTTGAGTGGACGATGGAGTCCACGGAATCGGATGAGCTGTATCTGCAAAAAGCCATAAAACAGGTGAATATGGTCGAAAACAGTCCCCTTGTTTCAGAGAACAAGGGTATAAGTGGTGTGCCTAAGTATAATCGCCGCAAGCGAAGCCTGCTCACAAGTTCAATTGGTGGACAGGCTGTGCCTATCGTTGATCTACAGGAAGAAGAACGAGGTGTCGTAATCTGTGGTGAGGTTGTGTCCTTTGAATCTAGGTTGACACGCACAGGTAAGACTCTCATTATGTTTGACCTGTGTGATGGTACCGATAGTCTCAGTTGCAAGGCATTTCTCGACGAGCCGGAAGATCTCGGTATCAAGAAAGGTAAATGGCTCAAGGTGCGCGGCAACTTGCAATTTCAGTCCTTTGATAATCAGCTAGCGCTCATGGTTCAGGGCTTGACTGCTGCTGATGCTCCGCCTGCGCTCACCGATGATGCAAAGGTGAAAAGAGTGGAGTTACATCTACACACGAAGATGAGCGGGCTCGATGGCACGATCGATGTGGCCGATGTAGTGAAACTGGCTTCTTCCCTCGGTCACGAATCCTTGGCTATTACAGATCATGGGGTCATTCAAGCCTTTCCAGATGCCCATAGCGCCGGTAAGAAATATGGAGTGAAAATTATCTATGGCGTAGAAGGCTACTTAGTCGATGTGGCCGATGTAGTGAAA
>DHNI01000016.1:0-4799 GCA_002409455.1 Firmicutes bacterium UBA5420
AAGTTTCAATGCTCCCTGGCGAACACGAAGCAATATGAAATGAATCTGGAAGGCACAGCGTTTTCTCTAATTCGCACCATTACGGATAATACGTTGAGCATTATTGTGATCAAGGATCAGCGCAAGGGTAGCATCTCCCTAAATAGCGTAGATGAACAGTCGATACGCTCTGCTGTAGATACGGCTTTGGAGCTTTCCTCAACATCACAGCCGGATCCTGATTATGATATTTCGCCGCAGCAGGAAGCACAGACATTTCAAAGCGGGTCCAAAGAGCCCGAGGCAGAGCGGATGTATGAACTTCTGAAAGAATACAGCACAGAGGTGCCCAGGCTGTTTCCTACAATTAAACTGATGGAAACCACTTTTATGCACACGCATGCTGTAACCCGCTTTATCAACTCTAATGGTGTAGACTTTGTTACCGATCAGGGTGTCTATGAGTTGTCATCGATCTTTGCGTCGAAGGACGGCGAGAAGGCAACTTCTTTCAACTATTCCGGTTTTACTATGCAGGATCTGGAAAGGTCGCTGTTGGAAAGGGGTTCTCTCGAGGTTCTTCTACGCCAGTCGGAAGAACACTTAGAGGCCAAACCCTTTGTGGGTCAATTTGTGGGCGATGTGATCTTCACGCCAGACTGCTTGCACAATCTGTTGTATTATTATGCCATGACCTTCTTAGGCGATGGGGCCATGATCGGAGGCACGAGCCCTTTTAAGAACAAACTGGGTCAGAAAGTGGCGAGTGAGAAGCTCACCATTTCCTCCCAGCCTGTTGCAGATGCCATGGCAAGTGGCTATTTTGTGACCAGTGATGGCTTTGCTGCAGAGAATGTTACCTTTGTTGATGAAGGCGTGTTGAAGAGCTTTTTACTCAGCCAATATGGTTCTAAGAAGACGGGACTAGAAAGGGCGAAGAACGAAGGTCGCTGCTGGGTTGTAGAGCCCGGCGAAAAGACTTTTGCAGAGATGATCTCCCAGGTGGAGCGAGGCTTGCTTGTCGCGAGGTACTCTGGTGGTTCGCCAAGTTCGAATGGTGACTTTTCGGCTGTTGCCAAGAACAGCTACTACATTGAAAACGGGAAGATTATGTACCCTGTGACCGAAACAATGGTGGCCGGCAATATGGCGGATATGTTTGCGAAGGTGAAAGAGATTTCGTCGGAGCGCATTGATTTTGGAGAAGGGATTATCCCTTATCTTTTGACAACAGGTGTGACAGTTTCGGGTAAGTAAAGGCGATGAACGAAACCCGCGGATCGAATAGATCTGCGGGTTTTTGGCGCGGCATGGATTGAAACATGGTAGCATAGAGAATAAGTGTTGACAAGAGTGGTATGGCATATTGTATAATAGATAATAGTAAGCATTACGCTTAAAATCAGGAGGTTAATATGATACAGAAGAAAAAAGGAAAATTGACGACTGTTGCGGGAGCTCCCGTTGTAGATAATCAGAATTCTATGACGGCGGGACCAAGAGGCCCGATCTTGCTACAAGACGTATGGTATTTAGAAAAGTTAGCGCACTTCGACCGGGAAGTCATCCCAGAACGTAGAATGCATGCCAAGGGCTCAGGGGCTTTTGGAACATTTACCGTAACACACGACATAACGAAATATACAAAGGCAAAAATCTTCTCGGAAGTTGGTAAGCAGACCGAGATGTTTGTGCGATTTTCCACTGTAGCCGGCGAACGAGGGGCTGCTGACGCAGAACGGGACATTCGTGGATTTGCCATGAAGTTTTATACTGAGGAAGGCAACTGGGATTTAGCGGGCAATAATACTCCGGTATTTTTTCTACGCGATCCAATGAAGTTCCCCGATCTAAACCATGCCGTCAAGCGGGATCCCAGAACAAATATGAGAAGTGCCAAGAACAATTGGGACTTTTGGACCTCTCTTCCAGAGGCCTTGCATCAAGTTACCATAACCATGAGCGACCGAGGAATTCCCGAGTCTTACAGACATATGCATGGTTTTGGTAGCCATACGTTTTCCATGATTAATGCCGCCAATGAGCGAGTCTGGGTGAAGTTTCACCTCGAAAGTCAACAAGGCATCAAGAACCTCACGGACGAAGAAGCTGAAGCCCTTATCGCCAAAGATCGGGAAAGCCACCAGCGGGACTTGCTGGAAAGCATCGACCGGGGGGATTTCCCAAGATGGACGATGTATATCCAGGTTATGACGGAAGAGCAGGCAGCCAGTATGCCCTATAATCCTTTTGATTTGACAAAAGTCTGGTACAAGAAGGATTTTCCCCTGATTGAAGTGGGCTATTTTGAATTGAACCGTAACCCCGACAATTACTTTGTCGATGTGGAGCAGGCCGCTTTTAACCCTGCTAATGTGGTTCCTGGAATTGGTTTTTCTCCAGACAAAATGCTCCAAGGCCGGCTTTTTGCTTACGGCGATGCTCAGCGCTACCGCTTAGGAGTAAATCATCACCAGATACCGGTTAATGCACCGAAGATTCCCACCAACAGCTACCATAGGGACGGGCAGATGAGGGTGAACAATAACTTCGGCGGAACCTTAGCTTATGAACCTAATAGCTACGGTGAATGGCAGGAGCAGCCCGAATTCAAACAGCCTCCATTGGCCCTCAGTGGTGCAGCCGATCACTGGAACTTCCGCGAAGATGATGACGATTACTATACACAACCTGGCAAGCTATTTAGGCTGATGAGTCCTGAGCAACAGCAGGTGCTCTTTGAGAACACTGCAAGGAACATGGGCGATGCTCCGAAGGAGATAAAGATTCGTCACATCGGAAACTGCCTCAAGGCGGATCCTGCTTACGGCAAAGGTGTAGCAGGTGCCCTGGGGATTTCCCTGGATGAAGTAAAATAAGAAGCGTACGCAAAAAGGCCTGGGGGTCATATGCTCCCAGGCTTCATTTTCGTTCTATAGATTTCGTTCGCACTGCTCAGCATGATTAGCTTTTAGGAGGTATTCTCCCCCTCTTGCAGAAGACTCTAAGCAAATTGGATGCTATTTTGTCCGGGAAATGTACGTTCATGTTGTGTCGGGGGGAATCAAGTTGAAATGGTCAGAATTTAAGGCTCGAGCAAAAATGGGATTACAAAGGTTTATGTACGGAAGAAATGGTGTGGATCAGCTGGCGGTGCTTGTTCTGATCGCCAGCGTTCTTGTCCTATTCGTGGCCAGCGCGCTTAAGGTATCTTGGCTGCAGGTTGTGTATTATGCAGGCGTTTTTTATGCTCTTTATCGAACTCTGTCCCGAGATTTGGTGAAGCGCCGTAAGGAGAACCACTTGCTCTTACAGAAGGTAAAAAGCGTCACCTCTTGGTTTGGGATCCAAAAACGGATCGTGCAAGAGCGCAAAACCCATCGGCACTTTAAATGCCCAAGCTGTAAGCAAAGGCTCCGAGTTCCTGTGGGTAAAGGTAAGATCACGATTACGTGCTCGAAATGCGGAGAGAAGTTTAGTCGTAAAAGTTAGCAGGACGAACCGTGGAGCGGTTACCGCGAACAAGAAACACCCCAGAATCCATCTGAGGTGTTTTTGCGTTTTGGTGGTCTTTTACATGGTCTTTCATCTATATTCCCCTATTGACAATAGTGTGCGTCACACACTATAATAAACCTGGAGTTGATGCAGATGGAAAATGTAGCAAATGTAACGGCGACCGAGGTCTCCGGGGGTCTAACACAGGAATTACGGCGGGGGGTGGTGGTGCTTGCAGTTTTGAGTCAGCTTGATGAACCGCAGTATGGGTACTCTCTCGTGCAAAAGCTGACGGAGAAGGGCTTTCCTATTGAAGCGGGCACGTTATACCCTCTCTTTCGCAGGCTTGAAAAGCAGGGTCTTTTGGAAGGTTCATGGGATACCAATGAATCGAGGCCCCGCAAGTACTACAAGCTGAGCCCCATGGGTAATGAAGTTTATGGGCAGCTTTGTGAAGAGTGGAAGCAAATGGTAGGCAGCATTTCGGATCTAATACAACGTGAAGAGGGCGAAAAGGATGGAGATAATTGAACGGTACATCTATGCGGTAACCCACAGGTTACCCGAGAAGGCAAGGGCAGACGTGGAGCTTGAGCTTAGAGGACTGATTGAGGATCTGTTAGAAGAGAGAGTTCGGGGCAAGGCGGTTCGTGAGGGAGATGTAGAGGGCGTACTGATGGAGCTTGGGAACCCAGAGAACTTGGCCGAGGAATACGGCGGTAAACCTCGCTACTTGATTGGGCCAAGGTTATTTGATTCCTATTTGAAGGTGCTCAAAATTCTCGGTTCCGTCATACCCACTTTGGTGGGGATTGGCGTAGTCATTAAGACACTTGTGGCGCCCCAGGGTATAGCGGTCTTTATTACAGAGTTCTTAGGATCCCTCCTTGACGTGGCGTTTCAAGTATTCGTTTGGGTCACTCTTTCCTTTGCGGTTGCAGAGCATTTCGCTCAAGACGATCTAAGAGAGGCTGAGAAGGAGTGGACTCCCACTCTTTTGCCGGAAGTTCCGGATCGGAGAAGGCAGATTTCCATTGGCGAACCACTTATGAATATTGGACTTTCCGTTGTGTTTTTGGTTATGTATCTCATGCCCCAGCGTTTTAGCGTGCTTCAGATTGCAGGAACAAAGACCACGATCATTCCCGTTATAAATGAAGAGGCGGTTTCTCGTTTTCTACCCCTGTTTCTTGGTCTGGCGGGAATCACGATTTTCAAAGAGGGCTGGAAGCTCGTGAAAAGAGTGTGGAGCGGAGAAATCGCGGTTGTTAGCCTCATTTGCAATGGCATTGCCATTGTTTTGGCTTATTTTCTCTTTTCTA
>DHNI01000016.1:5000-8593 GCA_002409455.1 Firmicutes bacterium UBA5420
TGGAGACTCTTTGGCCCCTTGTGACCACTCGTTTTGTCTACGTAATCGCCATAGGCTACGTCATCGATGCCCTGCGGGCCGTATACCGTGGTTTCTCTAATACGAAAATCGTCAAATAGATCGAGGGACTGTCCCTCACACAATTGGAGGTATATCATGTTTACCATCATTGAAAATGTCCACGTTTATGCCCCAGAGGATCTTGGGGTTAACGATGTCGTCTTATGCTATAATAGAATTGTGGAAATAGGGCAAAACCTCTTCGCTTTCTATCCCAAGGCCAAAAGAATCGAAGGTAGGGGCCTGGTGGCCATTCCGGGCTATATCGATCAGCATGTTCATGTTACCGGTGGTGGTGGCGAGGGGAGCTTTAAAACTCGGGTTCCAGAGCTTAAATTCACCGATTGCGTGCAAGCGGGTGTGACAACGTTGGTTGGCTTACTTGGCACCGACGGGGTCACTCGCAGTGTGGAGAACCTAGTGGCCAAAACAAAGGCGCTCAATGAAGAGGGAATGACTGCGTATTGCCTCACTGGATCCTATGAATATCCTTCCATTACCTTAACGGGCGATGTGAAGAAGGATATTGCCTTTATCAAAGAGGTCTTAGGCGTTAAGGTGGCCATCTCTGATCACCGCTCGTCTAACCTCACGAAGGAAGAGCTAATCAGACTTGTTAGTGATGTGCGCATGGCAGCTCTCATCAGTGGGAAACCAGGTCTCGTGACAATCCACATGGGCCGTGGCAAGCACAGACTCAACATGATTTTTGAAATTCTAGAAGAGACAGATCTACCAATTAAGCACTTTAGGCCTACTCATGTGGGTAAGCTCGGGGAGTCGGCAGTGCGCTTTGCCAAAATGGGAGGCTACATCGATTTTACCGCGAGCACCAACCCAAGTGACGCGGCGGGCGATATTGTCGAAGCCATCAAGGCTGGCACACCCCTTGACCGGATCACACTTAGTTCCGATGCCAATGGTAGCCTTCCGAAGTGGAATGACAAAAACGAGATGATTGGCATCGTGGCCGCATCCATGAAATCTTTGCACAATGTCATTAGGGAGCTAATCCAGGTGGAAAAGATGGCGATGCCAGATGCTTTGCGCTTGGTAACCACAAATGTATCCCAGGCTTTGGAATTACATGAGGGCAAGGGAAAACTCCAAGCAGGCTACGATGCAGATCTCCTTCTTTTGGATAGCAATTTCGATCTTGATACCGTCATTGCCCGGGGACGATTGTTAATGCAAGGCGGCAAAATGTTGGTTAAGGACTCGATCATGCTAGACTGACTTAGGTATTGAATCACGATCATAGACACGATCACAGACACGATCATAGACACGTTTATAGAAAGGAAACTACGCCATGTACTCCATTCGCTTGAGATAGCAACAAGAAAGCACAGAAGAGTAGACGTTAATCCACCAGAGTGGGCTTTTTTGTTGTGTTTATCTTAAGGATAGGAGTCGATATTGTGTTTATAAAGATGGAAAAATGGCAACGGGATTTCTTTACTATATGGGGTGGCCAGGCCATCTCGCTAATTACAAGCGCAATTTTGCAAATCGCCTTCATTTGGTACCTTACCGCCCAGACAGGTTCGGCGATGGTGCTTTCGTTGGCCTCACTTGTGGGATTCTTGCCCCAGGCTATTCTGGGCCCCGTTATTGGAGTATTCGTTGATCGCTATGATCGTAAGCTGATTATGATTGGGGCGGATCTGTTTATTGCCGCGGTTAGTCTAGTCTTGGTATTTGTGGCAGTCTATGCAAAGCTATCGATCTGGATGGTTATGGTTGTCTTGTTTTTGCGAAGTGTGGGGACGGCGTTCCATTCGCCATCACTCAATGCAATCACCCCTCTTCTCGTGCCAGAAAGCCAGCTCACTAGGTGCGCAGGATATAGTCACACCGTTATCTCAGCAAGCTATATCATCAGTCCTGCGATTGCCGCGTTCTTGTATTCAATGTGGGGCCTAAATGTAGTTATTGCACTTGATGTGCTTGGAGCTGTGATCGCAAGCATCACCGTAGCCCTTGTGGGAATCCCCAAGTCAGGCATCTCCCAAAGTACAGCGGAAGGAAATACTGTTATTCGGGAGATGCTGGAAGGGTTCAACGTCATTCGCAGACACAAGGGCCTTTATGCACTACTTTGGATAGGAGCCTTTTTCGCTCTGATCTATATGCCCATCAACGCCTTGTTTCCTTTAATGAGCATGGAGTATTTTGGTGGTTCACCGGCCCATGCTTCGATAGTCGAGACGGCCTTTGCAGGTGGAATGCTAGCTGGCGGATTGCTACTCGGAGTTTGGGGCGGTTTCAAGAAGAAGGCCTTCACCATGAGTTCCTCCATGTTGTTAATGGGAATGAGTTTAGTAATCTCTGGGCTGCTTCCGATTAATGGATTTCCTTTATTTGCAGTATGCAGTGGTTTGATGGGGTTATCATCACCGTTCTACAGTGGTGTTCAAACCGCCCTATACCAAGAGAAGATCAAGCCAGAATACCTAGGACGAGTGTTTTCTTTGCTGGGAAGTCTGATGTCTTTCATGATGCCAATTGGGCTGATCGCCTCTGGGCTATTTGCCGATCAGCTGGGAGTCAACTACTGGTTTTTCCTATCGGGCGTGGCCATTGCAGTCATTGGATGTCTGCCTATTGTGATACCATCTGTGCGGCAACTATGAACCGAAGACTAGGGGATCTTAGAGGGATTCAGATGCACTTTCGAGTATACTCTAAGCAGGGAGTTTTCGATGAGACAAGAAAGGGAACATGATGACAGACGAGCGCAGCAAACGGTATTTCAAGCTTTCCGACTATGTTATCCTCGCGATGCTAGCGGCCATGGGCATTGCTAGCAAAGTAATCATTGTGCCATTGGCGCAGATTGTCACAGGGCCTTTATTTCTTCCCGGCGGTGTGGTGGCCGGAGGGTTTTACATGATGTTCTTGATCCTAGGAACCGCCATCACAGGGAAAATGGGAGCAGCACTTTTAGTGTCGCTGATTCAGGCTGCCTTGGTCACCATTACGGGAACCTTTGGCTCGCACGGAGCAGCAAGTCTGTTCACGTATTCCCTCCCTGGACTTGCGGTGGAAATGTGGTTTTTCTTCAGCAAACACAGGGGCTGCTGCCCCTTTTGCTGTTTTATTGCGGGTATGGTTGCCAATGTGGCTGGTACCTTCGCGGTGAACTTCGCCCTTTTCAATCTCTCTTTCATTCCTTTAATGCTGTCTATCGCTGTTGCAGCTCTTTCTGGGGGATTGGGTGGTCTTGTTGCTAGCCGTGTTGTTCGTGGTCTACAAAAACTGGATATTATCTAAGCCTACATGCTGGCGAACCATAATCCTAAAAGGAGATAGAGATGACTAGAAAAACCAAAAGGCAGACCCTTGGAATAGTAATGGCAATTGTTCTACTCGCTTTGGCAGTGGCCGTCTTCGCCTACCTTAATGCAGGAGACCTAGGAAAGAAGAAAGAACTAGAGACGAACGCAGAGTTTGTTCTGATGCACGGAGAGATAGAGCATCGCGTGAACATGGAAGATATCTTGGTTTTAGGACCAGTGGACTTTACGACA
>DHNI01000054.1 GCA_002409455.1 Firmicutes bacterium UBA5420
TGTCAACGTAGAATGTTTGGTTCGTAGGGAGAAATCTAGAACCAAACATTCTACGTTGACATTCGTTCTCCTCTAATTTTGCGAAAAAAATAGTGCCATTAAGCACTATTTGTTAAAACATGCAGCTAGATAGATGTTCTCTTTTCCATAATGTTATAATGCTAACCGAATGTTAGATTCTCTGAGCGAACCTTCCTTGCTTCCTCGCAAGTACTAAGATACCCAAAACGATCATCACACTCCCCCAGATCAACCACTTGTTATGCTTCGTAACATAGTAGACGTCTTCGCTTCCAATGATCGGCAACGGCATGGGATCAATGAGAATGCCCGACTTCAAAGCCAGGTCACGAATGTTCAGAAGATGAATGACGGGGACGCCCAGTTCAAGATATTCAAGGATTAAACCGCGCTGTGGGTCATCTGTTTGAACGGGCAATTTTGTGACCAGGCCAGGAGGGATTTGCAGCGATGCATTGGTATTTCCCATGTTCGGAGAAGCACCGCCAATATTGACAAAAAGATCGGGTAGACATTGGTTGCTATACTCTGAATATAAAGCTAAGCGCTCCTTGATACTTTGCGCGTTATTTTCGGCGAAAATGAAAGGGGCACCGGTCGATCTGGCGATCTCCATCATGGTCTCCTGCGAATCGGGAAAGAACATGCCATCTCCCCGGTCATTATCGCTTCCCAAGGAAACCGCCAGAATCTCATAGGGCAGCATGTCCCGCCCATGCAAAGCATCCAGCATATCAATGAAGGTGAATTCCGGGATGTTTGCCCCGTACATAGAGGCACCAACAGAATAGAAAAGCAAAGGCTCCAAGTCCATGGCCTCGCAGGCGGCCAATGTGGCTACAATAAGTCCTGGAAACGATCCACTTGCGCCAATGGCCACGCTTGCCCCAGGCTCCAAGCCGGCTTCATAAAAAAGCCGTACCAAAAGGGCCGCGAAGGAAGGGCTCGTACTGGTTCGTTTCGCCTCAAGATTGCCGATAGATGTTGTAATCATCGTAAACTCCTGGCCTATAATCCCTGTTTCATTGGGATCAAGCTCCCTATCTATGGGGAGGCCCCGCTCTAGCTTTGCCGCTTTGATGATATCTAAGGACTGCTCCATGATCTGGGCTGCTAACACTTGCCGCTCGTAGAGGGGGTGTTTTTCTTTTGTCGCTGTGCTTTGCACGAGCGTAAGCCCCACCAGGGCTAGAAGACAAGCCAGAACTGCAAACTTACGAGGAATGGTTGATTTCACCCAATGCTTCATCTCCACCACCCCTTCAGTTGATTCCAAGAATGATTAGTCTCACCACGGTTGTTACCACCGCCACACTGAGCACAGTATTGAGTACCCCTTGCTTAACCATGTCATTGGCGATTAGGCCCGGGATAATAAAGCCGATAGCCCGCAGGTCTTGATAACCGGCGGGAGAGCGTAGCAAGGCTAAATCAAGTAACCAGCCCACAAGAAAACCCACAAGGATGGTAGCCAAAAATCGCCTTCGACTATAAAGAATCGTAAAATTGCAGATCAGCCGCATAATAAGGTAGCTCACAAGGGCCACTACAAGCGTGGCCAGGATGCGCAGGGGATTGTCGACGTAAATGGCTAGATAACCAGGAACGATCAAGCCACCGGCCGAAAGGCCCACCACCTCAGTAAAGAAGAAACTAATAACTAGACCTAACCCCATCGCTTGTGTGATCATGATGTACTTGCACTCCGTTTCTACTAACAAAGTCTGCCAACTCCTGCCCGAACCCTTGGGTATTCCCATAAGCAAATAACACAACATCGCCCCCATGGCAACGTAACAGATGATCCACGATCCTTTTGGGCGAAGGTTTTCTCAAGGCAGACACTGCGCCAAGATCAAATCCATGTTTCTTCAGATAGCGTTTTGTTACTGGGATCAAATCACCCGTTAACCACAGAGATTCTACAGGCAACTCTGCGCAGGCAAGCTGGGCCAACTCTGGTACTCGAAAGCTACGATCCTCTCGGTTGTGCAGTAACCCAACAACCGGAATATTCGTAAGACCAAGCGCTCCGGACATAGCCTGCCACCTCTTCCAAACCAAGACGGTGGAGACTAGATCATTTGCAGCCAAAGCGTTAACAAAATAGAGACTGGCCCCTGCGTGTTGCAACTTGTAAACTTGCGTGGAGCCCAGATCGGGAGTGGCACGCACCATACCTTCCCAGGCTACGCCATGGGGTATGGCCAAGAGCTCACCAACCTTAAGCGCACAGGCCACATTTTCCTTAAACATCATATAGGGGAACCTGTCCATGTCGCTATCCGCGATGGGTAGGTCAGCAAGATATGTCGTTGTTTCTAGCTTCTCTGCCTCTTCTTTAAAAAAGGAGAAGAATTCTTCTTCACCTAAAACAAGCTTGCCCTTCTGGGGGATGGCTCGGGCTAAAGAGACCGCTACGTGCTGGCGCGTTGGGCCCATCACGTCTAGATGATCCTCTCTAGCATTGGTAATGACCCCAATGGTAGATTGAAGAATTCTCTTCTCCGATACCCATTGCATTTCTGAATGGACAGCCATACATTCGATGACCAATACATCCGCTTGGCGCCTGGCTGCTTCCCCTACAATCTTCACCTGCTCGATGATAGAAGGCTTCCGTCTCCGCTTAACAGGTTCTTCTGACCCGTCTTCCAAGATTAACTGAGCTGCGGTACCCGTTGTTTTGGCCACAACGCGATAACCTGCTTGCCGCAGCATTCCCGCAATAAGCCGTGTTGTAGTTGACTTACCCCTCGTTCCATTGACATGAATACGGATGGGAATTTTCTTTAAGTTGCGCTGGTGTATGGCGTTTTCTACAAACCCCATAGCTAGCAAAGCTAAGGTTAAGGCCAGAACGATCTCCACCTGATCACCCTTTCGTGTCTCTAGAGCATTTCTCTAGCGGAGGTGGGTTTCCTGTTGGGAAAAAAGAATCGAGGACACATTGTTTGTCCCCAAGATCACAAAAGCTCCGGTCTCGG
>DHNI01000032.1 GCA_002409455.1 Firmicutes bacterium UBA5420
ACGTATCAAAATTACAGGAGGTAGAAAAGTGGAAACCAAATATGCTATGCCAGCCGCTCAGACGGGCTCAACACGCACAAACGCGGCAGTCAAAACTAAGGTTTTGCATGTGGTGCTCTATGTCATACTCTTTGCTTTTGCCCTCTTTTATTTGATTCCTTTTTGGGGCGCCTTGACTACCTCTTTGAAGACCGCTCAGGAGGTTGCGGTATCCAATCCCCTATCGTTGCCAGAAAAGGCCACGTTTGATGCTTATATAAAAGCGTTTCAAGAGCTAAAAGGGCCCTTGCTCAATAGCCTTCTTATTACGCTTGGCGGAGGCCTTGGTTCAGTCTTTTTCGGCTCGATCTGTGGTTATGTTTTAGCAAAGTTTCGTTTTAAGTACGATAATATTGTCTTTGTCCTGATGGTAAGTGGTATTTTCTTGCCGTATCAAGCGGTTTTGGTACCTCTATTCCAGACCATCCGGGCCTTGAATCTTTATAACACGATACTAGGTTTGGTTTTAGTTCACACTGTCTATGGCACTCCCATGTGTGCTTTGATGTTCCGAGGTTTTTATGGGGAGATCCCTGATTGCCTCGTACAGCAAGCGTTGATGGATGGTCATGGGCCGTGGCGCATCTATCGGCGCATCGTCTTACCTAGCACAAAGATCGCGACAGTGACCGTGTTAGTCTTTCAATTTACTTCAATTTGGAATGAAATGCTCTTTGGTTTGATCTTAAGTGGACCTGGTTCAATGCCAGCTACCGTTGCCTTAAATAACATGATGGGCACCTTGGCAGCGGAATGGAATGTGCAAATGGCAGGTTCTATGTGGCTTGCCTTACCGGTTCTAGTTCTTTATGTGGTGATGGGTAAGTACTTAATTCGAGGTTATATGGCGGGGGCTGTGGCCGCATCGTAGAAATTTGAGGGAGGCTGTAAAATGCGCAAGGTTAGACTTTCCATTTGCCTTAGTTTACTCCTGGTTTTCCTGATTGCCATTTTCGATACTACTTTAGCCAGTGACTTCAGCTATCAGGGAGCAGCTGGCCCAGGGGAGGAGCCATACTTGGTTAGTTGGCAAGTTCCCTTAATCGAAGAGGATGGCTTGAAGTTCAAAGATTTAAACCAAAACGAAATCGTAGATCCCTATGAGGATTGGCGTTTAAGCCCAGAGGAACGGGCGGCCGATTTGGTAAGGCAAATGAGCCCTGAAGAGAAGGCAGCTCAGTTGGTACATTTGACCTTGTATTCACCAAAAGAAGCTTGGTTTAACGAAAGCAACGTGGGTTTTGCTCTGGCTTACGACTATTTATCTGCGGATCCCAAAACTGCGGCAGAAAGGGTTAATGAACTGCAGCAATGGAGTGAAGGAGCCAGGCTGGGTATTCCTCTCGTGATTAGTATGGACTCCGTGATTGGAGCAAGTTGGGTAAAGGGGGCCACTCTGTATCCTGACCAGATTGGGCTAGCCGCTACCCGTGATGTGGAACTAGTTCGCAAGCTGAACGCAATGCAGCGTGAAGAGATGATGGCACTAGGCGTTCGTATGAGCCTTTCTCCCATTGCCGATTTGGCAACGGAACCACGCTGGGGCCGTTTTCAAGAGTGTTGTGGTGAAGATGTAAACCTAGCAATTGACATGGTGGTTGCCGCTATTGAAGCTTTGCAGGCTGGCAACGAACTTACAGCTGACTCAGTTATGGTCTCTGTGAAGCATTTTCCTGGTTCAGGGCCACAAGAAAACGGTATTGATGGCAAACCACTTCTCTTTGATGAAGAGACCCTTGCCCTACATTTGACTTTGTTTGAAGCGGCAATTGAAGCTGGCGCTGCTTCGATTATGCCTTACGGTTATAGTACAGTGCCCTTCTTAGGGGGCGATGCCGTCGATAAGCCTGCCCATGAATCAAGGGAAGTAATGACGGTGCTTTTGAAAGAAAAGATGGGCTATACAGGTTTAATTCAAACCGACTGGGGTATGCGTCATCTTGATGCGGCCTTAGCTGGAGCCCACATTTTGGGTGGTGCTGGTTTGAGGGAAATTCCCCGCCTTGTCGAGGGGATTGATCCTGTGGAACTCGATACCAAAGTTCAAAAAATCCTAGAGGCAAAGTTTAGATTAGGGCTTTTTGAAAACCCTTACGTTGACCCGGAGTATGCCGTGGCAGTGCTCGGACGAGAAGAACATCTAGCGTTAGCCTATGAAGCAGCAGCCAAGTCTTTGACATTGCTGAAAAATGAGTTTCAAGGCTCCCTGTCTGGCGATTCTGTCTTGTTTGTAGGCGGGGCTTTAGCTAATGATGCTGATGCTCTAAACAGTGGCTGGAAGGTGCCTGGTGGCCCAGGTGCAAGTGTTCAGGAGGCGTTAACCGCCAGAATGAAAGACGGCGCAGTGCATGGGTTCGAGGATCTAGATGCAATCAATGGGGGAGATGCAGCCATCGTTGTCGTTGGAGAAGCAGCTTCGACCCATCAACCGCCTTGGGGTGTGGATAACCTTGAGATTCCACTAGAGGAATTGGATTTGATCAAAGCAGCCAAAAACAAAGGGCTCCCTGTAATTAGCGTAGTTGTGCTTAGCAGACCCTACGTTTTAACAGAACTTGTCGAGCTGTCTGATGCAGTTTTAGTAGTGTATCGACCTGGCGTTAGTCAGGGAGGGGAGGCCATTGCGGATGCCCTCTTTGGTGAAATTCCGATTCAAGGTAAGCTACCCATACAATTGCCCAGAAGTTTAGGGGAAATAACAGAGCAAAGGGAGGATCTTCCTTTTGATTTAGACACACCCCTATATGATTTTGGTTTTGGTCTAGAAGTCAGCAGTTTTGGTAGCAATAATTGAAGAACTCCTTTTGGGCTTAATAGAAAGGTTGGTGTGAGCGTTGCCTCCCGTAATTGTAAAAGATCTTAGTGTTGTGTATAACAAAGGTAAAACGACTGCTTTGGATGACTTAAATTTGACTATACCTGATGGCGAATTCTGTGTTTTTCTAGGGCCATCTGGCTGTGGCAAAACTACTGCCTTGCAATGTGTTGCAGGCTTAGTCCAGCCCACTAACGGCGATGTAAAGATCGGCGAAAGGCTTGTAACATCAGTAGCCAATAAGACTTTTGTGCGCCCCCAAGATCGAAATATCGCCATGGTTTTCCAAGAATACGCCCTCTATCCTAATATGACTGTGGCGGGCAATATGTCTTTTTCACTGGAAAATCTGAATTACAGTAAGGAAGAAATCACGAAAAAGATTACTGATGTCTCTACTATGCTCGGTATCAGCCATCTTTTAGACCGTAAACCGGCTGAATTAAGTGGAGGTCAGAGGCAGCGTGTTGCCTTAGGCAGGGCACTTGTGAGAGATCCAAACATATTTCTCCTCGATGAGCCCCTAGGCAATTTAGATGCCAAGCTGAGGGAACAAGTGCGCTTTGATCTAAAGAAGATCCAAAGACAACTTAAAGTGACTACGATCTATGTGACCCATGATCAGACGGAAGCAATGACGCTGGCCGATCGCATTGTTCTGATGAAGGACGGCAAGGTTGTTCAGGAAGGGACTCCAAACCAACTGTACAGGACACCTCGTTCTATGTTTGTGGCAGAGTTTGTTGGTACGCCTAAGATCAACTTCTTGAAGTGCAAAGTTGAACTCAAAGATAAAGTGCCTTCTTTTCAATATGGGAATTCAGCTATCTTAGGCACCACAGAACTAACGAGCCAACTTGATTTACGTAAGGAATATGTGCTTGGGGTTCGTCCAGCTGATTTCTATCTAGTTGACAAAAACGAGCCAGGGGCGCTACAGGGTAAGGTGGAGCTGATTGAACCTTTGGGTGATGACATTTTGGTGCACTTTGCTTTGCAACAGGAGCGCTTTGTAGCTAAGCTTGATGCTATCCTCGAGGAACAGATTGGGGCGGAGATCGCATTGAAAGTGGAGCCCCAGAACTTGCATGTTTTTGACGAGGTAACAGAGGATCGCGT
Organism: Firmicutes bacterium UBA5420; assembly: GCA_002409455.1. Lineage (GTDB taxonomy): Bacteria > Bacillota > Limnochordia > Darwinibacteriales > Darwinibacteriaceae > UBA5420. Next base: position 3,974 of record DHNI01000032.1, read on the forward strand.
TAACTAAGTGCCTGATCATTGGTGGATATCAACGTAGTAATGGCGATATGGAGGACAATTTAAGACAGAGGTTCATTTGGATGCGTCAATGTGGTCGTAAGTCAGTGTCGCGTAGTGCAGATGTGAAGAATATCCAATCGCCAAACAGAATGCAACCCAGTGATATGTGGGTAAGGGGGTGATTTTTGCCAGTAATGTGTTGATGTGTTCGTCTTTACTAATAAACTATTTAGGGAGGGCACGTAAATGAAGAGGTATTACCCATTAGCGTTTTTTTTGGCTTTGCTATTAGCTGTAACTCCTGTATTGGCAGCGCAGCAGCCTGAAGTAAAGGCCACGGTAAAAAACATCATTGAAGTGGATGGCCTTCAATTCAAGGATCTGAACGACAATGGAAAGCTGGATGTATACGAAGATTGGCGTGCAGACATTGATGATCGAATTGCCGATCTATTGTCCCAAATGACCTTGGAGGAGACAGTTGGTTTGTTGTTCTGTAACAATACTTCTGGTCAATTCTCTGGTACCTATCCTGTGACTTACAACTATCTTTACAGGCAGGATTGCCCTTTTGAACCCGCTGAAGATGAGCCTTTCTCTGATGGCTTTTCTGCTTGGTATTACATTAATGAATATCACAATCGTTGTTTTTTAGATAACGCCAATGGAACACCAGAAGAGCAAGTTTTCGTGCACAACGAAATTCAAAAAATGTGCGAAGACACTCGTTTGGGTATTCCCATGACGTTCACAAGTGACCGTGAGTACAACTCCTGGGGTGGCTTTGTTGATAAACCGCATGCTGCCTTTGGTACCGCCAATGATCCTGAGCTGTCTGAGAAGCTTTTGAAGCGCTATGCGGAATCCATGAAATCTGTTGGAGTTCACGTTACATTTGAGCCTTATGGCAATGAAATTGGTGCATTTAACGGTGAGGATCCAGAGTACATTGCAAAGATGACGGAACTGGAAGTTGCCACGCTTAACGAAAATGGTCTGGCAACTTGCACGAAGCACTGGATTGGACGCGGTGGAGATGCTTCGTTTCAGAACGCGCGCAGTGTTGCTCAGAACGTAGATAATTGGCTTGAAGGCTGGAAGGCCGCCCTCAGAGCGGGTACCCCTTGGATTATGACCAACTCCGGAGCCACCGGATTGAGTAATAATGTTCCCGTCGAGTACGACAAAGCAACTATGAGCTATCTTCGTGATACTCTCGGTTTTGATGGGATCATTGTTACAGACTGGTGGGCGTTAGGTATGGGCTCGCAGGTTCAAGGTGTAACAAATGAAGGTGTTGATATTGGCAAGCTAAATGGGCGCCAATTATATGGTATGATGCTGGAAAATGGCGTAGATATCTTTGGGACGGTAGTCACCCTTCGTGGCGAGGACATTGAAGCCAGGATAATGGCCAATTATCCAGATTGTATCGTAAATGGTGTTCTAGAAGGCGATATTGACGAGTATTACGTGCAGAGAGCTGCAACTCGCGTTCTTCGTTTCAAGTTCGAACTGGGTCTCTTTGAGAATCCATACTCAGACGCTGACTATGCCATTAGACTTGGTGCGAACAGCAGTTATACCGGTAAACCTATCAACTCTCTCGAAGAATACACCGCTGCTCCCCGTAACATAAAAAGTAACGAGGATCTAAGAGCTGTCCGCAATGAATATGATGTAGCTCTTGGAGAGCAAATGCAGGCATCCTCTGCAGTACTAATTAAGAATGACAACAACTTGTTACCCCTTTCCCTTGGTACAAAGGTTTATGTGGCTGCGAGTAGTGATGATTTAGCAGAACACTATGCGCAGTACATCGACTATTACGGTCCTATTGTTTCCACAATGGAAGAAGCTGATGTCGTAATTGGTGATTTTACGGCCATCAACGACGTAGCAGAAATGTTCATTGACGATGCTAAAGATGCGGGCAAGCCCATTATCTTGACGCTGAATAACACACTACCAACCCAAGAATGGGTGATTAACGCGGTCGATGCGTTAATGTATCTCAGCTTTAACCAAAAGGCTGACCATGGTTCGCAGTTGCCAGGCTTTATGACAACAACTGAGCCATGGGTCTATGCCGATATGCTCTTTGGAATCAGAGAGCCAAGCGGTATGATCGTAAAGGAAATAACCCGCAATGCCGAAATGGATGCACTACAATGGAAGGATCTAGCTGGGGATCAAGGTGCAAGTACTTGGGTGCGCTTGCTCTTACAAGCAACTATGAAGACAAGTGAGACACATACAACACCCGAAAACTGGGGAGATCCTTTGATCACCTATAAATATGGCATGCGCTATGGCCAAAAAGGCGATTTTGCTTTCGAGACGCTTGTTCTTCCTTCCGTAATCGTAGAACGCGAAGTAGCTGGTAGATGGGGCGGAGCAACAATTCAATCAATTGCCGAGCAGGCTAATGCAAGAGTAGGCGAACCCTATAATGTCAACTTCCTACTCTGGAACCACGGTGGAAGTGACGTTGTTAACGTTGAAGCTGTCTCAAACGGCAAGGTTATTGCTGAGAAGCTCATGGCCGTTAACGGCGAAAGCTGGCGCGTTGTATCCATGGATCTGTTCTTTGATGCACCAGGCCAACATGATGTGACCATCGGCACATTGAACGCCACGATTACTGTTGAATAGAAACTAATTGTGAGGTCTGCAAGGCGGGCTCAACCCGCCTTGCTTTTCGCAATTCCAAAGCCAAAAAAGGATGTGACTGAAATGAAACGTTTGAAGACTTGCTTTCTTCTTGTTCTTGCGCTTAGCTTGTTGATGCCGGGGGCTATCCTTGCTGAAACGCCCGAGGCTACGGCTTATAAGACAGATACGCCCATTGTAATTGATGGCGATCTTTCGGAATGGGTTCTCGATTCACCCATTGTGATTGATGACATTTCTCAGGTAATCCGAGATGCTAATGCCTGGAATGGCCCTATGGATTCTAGCTGTACAGTCTACGTAATGTGGGATGAAGACAACTTGTATCTCGCGGCTGATGTAAATGAAGATACGCCTTTTGGAGCCATTGAGATGCTTCCACTAGATGGTCAGGACAATTTCAAACTGTATATATCTACCGATCCTTCGGCAGATCCCGATAGAACGGAGTATGGAGCTCATGATTTTCTAGTTTTCTTCGTGGTTGATAATCAATATTGGGATACCGCTTTTGATCGCTCTATGGTTCCCAAAGAAAACAGAGAGCGCTTTATCAGTAAAGGTATGGATGGCGGCGAAAGTGTACTTGCGGGTCATGAACGTGCGGTCAAACTCACTGCCACAGGGTTCATCTACGAAGCGGTGATTCCTTGGGTTAATTTCTCTAATGCCAATATTCCTGTCTACACGCCTCAAACAGGCGATCGGATCAAGTTCAATTTTGCGATAACGGATATATCATACCCATGTCCTGGAACCGAATTTGTTCCCCAGCTCGTATGGACAGGTGGTTTGGGAATTAATACGAATCCCAGTTCGTGGGGAACTTTGATTTTCCAATAGAGACTTGGTAATGAGGCGGTAAGAACAACAATTTCCTTAGAGGTTGTGGGGACGACATGAGAAAGTCGACTTATTACTGTTTATTGCTTTTGCTTTCTTGCTCGCTCTCTGTAACAGTTGCAGCGAGTGAGCTTTATGTTTTCCCAGATGCTGCTGTGGGCTTAAGCACGGTACTCAAAAATGCCAAATCAGGCGATGTAATCTATCTTGCAGCAGGATTGTATGAAGAGGATCCCGAACTATATCCCATTTTGATCGACCGTTCTGTCACTTTGATCGGCGAGGCGGATACGGTTTTGAGCGGAGTCCCCTTTAAACCTCTTTT
>DHNI01000055.1:0-7331 GCA_002409455.1 Firmicutes bacterium UBA5420
GTAAGGCCCCCTCAAAGTTGGCAAAACAAATTCGTTAGAAATCTTCGAGAATCTCTTCCACAGTCTGGGCCAGAGTATTCAGCGTTCCTTCGACAGGAGCACCTTCGTTGAAAATTAGGGCGAGAGCGTGGCGCCACTCGGTTGCAATGGAGTTATATGCTGGATGCAAACTGCGAGGGTTAATCCAACCACTCATGGCAACAATGTCAGCCATAGCAGGTTTACGGTCGAGATACTCAGCATACTCTGCCATTTCCATAACACTTTGACGAGTTGGGAAGTATCCAGTTTGGTCAGCCCAATAGAGGTTAATTTCTGGGCTAGCCATGAACATCATGAACTGCCAAGCTGCGTTTTTCTGTCTTTGGGTAGCAACTGCAGGAATCAAAATGGTTGCGCCGCCCACTTCACTCTTGAAGCTCACACCATCTTCTCCACCTGGAAGCCAGGCCATTCCAACTTCAAAATCACTATTGTCTACATACGTGTCATACAAGGAACTGGTGTGGAATACGCTAAATGCGCCGCCATCCCAGAAACGTTGCCTCATGTCAGGGGAAGCTGAGGTTCCGTAAGCATAGTAAGCATAACCCTTGTCGATCCACTCTTTCATCTTGGTGGTGACATAGATGGATGCTTCACCATTTAGGTCTGTGCTGAAACCATCTTCCAGAATAACGTCTACACCATTGTTCATAAACAAAGTCTCATAGTACCAATAGTCCCAGCCGCCAAATACTGTGCCATAACGGGCGGTTGTTCCATCTTCGTTGAAAACAGTGGCTTTTTCCAAAAAGGCTTCGAACTCGTCAAATGTGCGAGGCATTTCGATACCTTCAGCATCAGCCATGTCTTTGTTATAATACATAACCTGTGTGGAGATAAGATAAGGTAAGACAATCTGTTGGCCGTTGTAGCTTGTGGCTGCAATTAGACCTTCACCAAAGTCCGCGATGTCAAAGTCATAGGCCTCGATATATGGATCGAGAACTTCAGTAATACCGGCTGCACCATAGCTCGGTGGATAGGATGTGTTCGCTGTTGCCAGTGCTGGTACTTCACCAGCAGCAACGGCAGCAATGAGCTGGGTGTTGATCTCAGTATAACTACCAATGTAGATGGGTTCTACTGTGATTAGAGGATTCTGTTCGTTGAAACGGTCAACCATGTAATTCAAGTGCTCATGCCATTGATCTTCATGGGCATGCCACCATTGAATGGTGATGGGTTCCGTTACTTCGTACCGCGATGTGTCGGCTGCAGCAACACCAACGACAGACAACATCATTAGCAAAGCAAGGATTAAACTTATACGTTTTTTCATTTTAGGGTATTCCCTCCTGAAATTGATTTGTGCAACACTTGCTCATACCAATACGACTGTCTGAGCCATCAACCACCTCCCTTAATGGAGAAGGCACGCTGTGTAACTGGGGGTGCGCAGGATTCTCGCAAGACCAGCTCCATAGGTAAGGTTTGTCCTATGTTTTCATCTACGGTGCCCTCGAGTTCACCCAACAATATCTTCGCCGCCGCTTTACCAATTTCATATGTTGGACAGTTCACTGTTGTAATAGCCGGTTCAAGGTTAGCCGAGATCCCTATGTTATCAAACCCCATAATGGATAAATCCTGGCCCACTACGCGACCTGTCACTCGAGCTGCTCGCAAAAGGTCTGCTGCTGCCAGATCGTTTAGACAAATAACGGCCGTCATCTCAGGCGACTGCTGTAGAAACTGCACCAACTCGGCAATCACTTCTCTTTCGTGTTCTTTGGACCGATCCTCCAAATAGACATAGCGGTGATCTTCAAGATCCGTTAGCAGCATAGCACGTTTTATGACTAGGCCGTGATCACTCATGGCATCTCTATATCCGCGAATACGATCACGCAGAGAAGCCATGAAACCAGGATGCTTCGTGACCAGCCCCACATTACGATGCCCCAATTCAAGAAGGTACGATGTGGCGTCATATCCACCTTGGTAGTTATTTGCCTCTACATAGTGGGAGTCCATGTAGGGATAATGCCTGGTCATCACAGTGGGAATGCCCTGCATCTGTAATTCAAACACCCAGGGATTATAGAAGTCAGAGGCCGTAGCGTGGATAATCACACCAGGACAACCCTGATCAATAATCTTTTTAATGTACTCACCCTCTGTTTTTTGGCTATTATTCGTCGAAAGCACCGAAACACTGTATCCATGATGAAATAACACTTCCTGGGCCCCAGTGACAATGCGCCCTGTAAAGCTCGTAGTTAGGTATGGAACGAGGATCTGGATGTTGCCACCGCCAGTTGTCATGCGGGCCTTCTTATCGGCCACAAAAGTACCCCGTCCATGGAGTCGATCGATAAGACCGGCGTTTTCTAATGATATTAAGGCATGACGAATTGTTGCACGACTTACACCATAGTGTGCGGCTAATTCTAGTTCCGTACCAAGTTTGTCCCCCGCTCGTAGCGTCGAGCGAATAATCTCGGCCTGGATCTTGCGAGCTATTTCTTCGTATAGACAATTTCCACTTTTAATCGCTTGACTCCGTTCGTTCATTGCAATAACACTACTCTCATATGCACTCACTTAGTAAGCTTCTTCTGAAATTAACAATACCACTACTGCAAAGGTCTGTCAATCACAAAAGGACTGACCTCCTGCTACTGCCGCTTCCATTAATTATGCCTTTAGGGGCAAACATACCCCTTACAAATAAAGCTATCTATCGTCCATATGGGTCTTTGGCGAACAAAAAAGACGACAAGGTCCTAAGATAGGACTTTGCCGCCTAAGGCTGGACTTTTCTTATTTTTTAATATTATAAAACGCACTGTAGCTTGGATATTGGGCTGTAAAGTCTAACTCTTCTTCAATCCGAAGCAATTGGTTATACTTGGCAACTCGGTCTGTTCTGCTCGGAGCACCAGTCTTAATCTGTCCAGCATTCGTTGCCACCACTAGATCAGCAATCGTAGTGTCTTCGCTCTCACCTGAGCGGTGTGACACAACGGCAGTGTAACCTGCCCGCTTAGCCATCTCAATGGCATTTAACGTTTCGGTCAAGGTACCGATTTGGTTGACTTTAATTAGAATTGAGTTGGCAATGTTTCGCTCGATGCCCTTTTTCAATCGTTCGGTGTTGGTCACAAACAAATCGTCGCCAACGAGTTGAACTTTGTCTCCAATGGCCTCCGTGAGCTTTTTCCAGCCATCCCACTCATCTTCGCTGAGGGCATCCTCAATGGAGATAATTGGATACTTATCCGCGAGATCTTTGTAATAGGCCACCATCTCATCGGTATCCAAAACTTTGCCTTCGCCTTCGAGATGATACTTGCCATCTTTAAACAGTTCTGTGGCTGCTACGTCTAGAGCGATAAAAGCATCTTGACCAGGCTTATAACCGGCCTTTTCGATGGCTTCAATAATGACTTGAATAGCCTCTTCATTGGACTTTAGATTAGGAGCAAAACCACCCTCATCACCAACAGCGGTATTAAGACCTCGGCCCTTCAAAACCGCTTTGAGGCTGTGGAAGACCTCGGCACCCATTCGTAGAGCCTCTTTGAAGCTCTTTGCACCAACAGGCATAACCATGAATTCCTGAATGTCCACGTTATTATCAGCATGGGCACCGCCGTTTAAAATGTTCAACATGGGCACTGGTAGATTCGTGGCAGCAACTCCGCCGATGTATCGATATAGGGGCATGCCAAGATAGTTTGCGGCCGCATGGGCACAAGCAAGAGACACACCCAAGATGGCGTTGGCACCTAATTTCCCCTTATTGGGTGTTCCATCCAAATCAATCATGATCTGGTCAATGATCACCTGATCCAGCACATTCATACCGACCAGTTCTGGAGCAATAAACTCTATTACGTTCTCCACCGCTTTTTGAACGCCTTTGCCCAAATAACGTCCTTTATCACCATCACGCAATTCCACCGCTTCAAAAGCGCCTGTCGAAGCTCCTGAGGGCACAATCGACCTACCTGTAGTGCCGTCAACTAAGAAAACTTCTACTTCTACTGTGGGATTACCTCGAGAATCAAGAACCTCCCGAGCTAGTATACCATCAATAATCATCTGCTTTCCTCCTCAAAATTATGCTCTCACCAGTCATTTCCGCTGGCCTCTGTACATTCATCAAATCTAAGAGCGAAGGCGCCAGATCAGCCAAGATACCTGGCTTCACGCTGTAACTTGCCGGGGCACCAAAAAGCCACACCGGTACTAAATTCGTGGTATGGGCTGTGTAAGGTTCAGTAGACTGGGGATCAACCATCTGCTCACAATTGCCGTGATCTGCCGTAATGATAGCCATGCCACCTTGATCCTGTATCGCTTCGAGCACTTTTCCAAGTCCGGTATCCACCGCTTCTACAGCGGCAACAGCCGCTTCGAACACACCGGTGTGCCCCACCATATCACAGTTGGCATAGTTCAGCACAATGAGATCAAAGGTTCCATCCTTTATCGCGGCCACGGCACGCTCTGTCACCTCAGGCGCGCTCATCTCGGGCTTAAGGTCATAGGTTGGAACATCCGGCGAAGGAACAAGAATTCTCTCCTCACCCGGGTTCGGTTTTTCCACACCACCATTGAAAAAGAAAGTCACATGTGCGTACTTCTCCGTTTCGGCAATGCGCAGTTGTCTCTTACCTAAGCCGCCTAAGTATTCGCCTAATGTATTCTTAAGATCTTGGGGTTCAAAGGCAAAGGGAACGGAAAGGTTAGCATCATATTGGGTCATGGTGGCATAGAAAATATCTAGTTTCTTGCCCCGTTCAAACCCATCGAAGGCATCATTCACTAACGCCCAGCTAATTTCTCGAGCCCGGTCTGCCCTAAAATTAAAGAAGAATACACTATCTCCGTCCAAAATCGGCCCTACCGCCTTGCCGTCTTTGATTAAGACGGTGGGGACGACAAATTCGTCTGTCTCACCACGGGCGTATGCTTCTTGAATAGCTGCAGCGCTACTCATGGCCGTACGACCCTGACCCTGTAGGGCCTGGTAGGCCTTCTCCACCCGTTCCCAGCGCTTATCTCTATCCATAGCATAGTAGCGACCAGATACCGTCGCAATTTCGCCTACACCAATTCTGTCCAATTCTGTTTCTAAAGTGGATAGATATTCATGGGCACTAGAAGGGGGAACATCACGCCCATCAAGGAAGGCGTGGACAAAAACACGGCTCAAACCGTAATCCTTCGCCATCTGCACCAGAGCGTATACGTGATCCGTATGGCTGTGGACACCGCCAGGTGAAACTAGACCCATAAGGTGTAGTGCTCCTCCTGTGTTCTTCGCATGTTCCATCGACGCCACCAGCGTAGGGTTCACGAAGAAATCCCCGTCTCGAATGGACTTTGAAATTCTTACCACGTCTTGATAGACAATGCGGCCAGCCCCAATATTCAGATGCCCTACATTAGAATCACCCATTTGGCCATCCATCAGCCCAACGCTCTCACCCGAAGCAGAAAGATGGGCTCGGGGAGCGTGATTCTCAAGCCAATCCACAGTGGGAGTTTTAGCTGCTTTAATAGCATTTCCTTCCACTGCTTCGCTTAGGCCAAAACCGTCAAGGATAATCAATGCTGTTGGCTTTTTCATCGTTTCACACACCTTTTGGAATCCCTAGTACTTGATAATACCAACAAAATCCTTAACGTTAAGGCTTGCACCGCCTACTAACGCTCCATCAATTTCGGGTTGATCCATGAATTCGGCAATATTGCCAGGTTTGACACTACCACCGTATTGAATCCGTACCTTCTCCGCCAGATTGGAGCCGAAGAGTTTTGCCAAAGCCTGACGAATGGAGGCGATAACTTGGTTGGCATCGTGTCCGTTCGATGTTTCGCCCGTGCCAATGGCCCAAATGGGCTCGTAAGCGATGACGACTCTATCAAGTTGCTCTGGATTAACATCCGCGAGACCCTTTGTCGTCTGGCCCACCACGATATCTTCTGTCTGCCCAGCCTTACGCTGCGTTAACGTTTCGCCTACACACAAGATGGGCCGCAAACCGGCTTCTAAGGCTTTCAGCACCTTTTTGTTAATCAGCTCATCTTCTTCCTTGAAAATTTCCCTGCGCTCCGAGTGACCTAAGATGACATATTCACAGCCCACATCTTCTAACATAGCTGCCGATATCTCTCCGGTATAGGCCCCCTCTTCAGCAAAGTACATGTTTTGGGCACCTAGTTTCACTTTGCCAAGTCCCAAGGCATTGAGGGATGAAAGGCTAGTGAAAGGTGCACAGATGACAACTTCTACAGGGCTACCTGCAACTAATTCATCAAGTTTACGAGCGAGTTCAGTCGCTTCACCTACATTTTTGTGCATCTTCCAGTTTCCTGCAATTATTGGAGTACGCATAATTTCACCTCTACTTATCATTTAAAGCGGCCACACCTGGCAAAACCTTGCCTTCTAAGAATTCTAAGGAAGCTCCGCCGCCTGTGGAGACATGTGTCATTTTTGGAGCCAACCCCATCTGTTCTACAGCTGCTGCCGAATCTCCGCCACCGATAATGGAGACTGCGGAAGAATCAGCCAGTGCCTGGGCCAAACCTTCGGTGCCAGCTGCAAAAGCCTCTAGTTCAAAGACTCCCATAGGCCCATTCCAAACCACGGTTCCAGCCGTCTTTACAACCTCACTGAAAAGCTCCGTTGTCTTAGGACCTGAATCTAAGCCTTCCCAATCGGCAGGCATCTCTTTAAAATCCACTACCTTATGTTCAGTATCTGCAGTCCGTTCTTTTCCTACCACAATATCCACGGGAAGCAAGAGTTTTACTCCTTTTTCCTCAGCCTTAACCATGATATCCCGGCAAAAATCTAGACGTTCCGGATCCAAGAGCGAATTACCGATCTCATATCCTTGCGCTTTGAAGAAGGTGTAAGCCATGCCTCCCCCAATAATCAGCGTGTCAGCCTTGTTGAGCAGTGACTCAATAACACCAATCTTGTCTTTAACCTTAGCACCGCCCAAAATAGCAACAAAGGGACGTTTCGGCTCATCTAATGCGCCACCTAAAAACTCAAGCTCCTTCTCCATGAGAAAACCGGAGACTGCCGGAAGAAAATCGGCCACTCCCGTTGTCGAGGCGTGTGCCCGATGGGCTGTACCGAAAGCGTCGTTAACATAAATATCCCCTAGGGAAGCCAATGCTTTGGCAAACTCCGCATCGTTTTTCTCCTCTTCAGCATAAAAGCGAACATTCTCAAGTACAAGAACCTCACCTGCTTTGAGGTTATCGACCGCTTTTTTCACTTCAGGTCCTATGCAGTCATCCAACTTCTGTACAGGTTG
>DHNI01000055.1:7568-13684 GCA_002409455.1 Firmicutes bacterium UBA5420
CCCTTGGGGCGACCAAAGTGTGACATAAGAATTACTTTTCCGCCTTGCTTGACCACATGCTTAATTGTAGGTAATGCAGCCCGAATCCTCTTGTCGTCAGTAATGACGCCATCTTGCATGGGTACGTTAAAATCAACACGCATTAAGACCCGCTGGCCATGTACATTAACATCGGCAATCGTTTTCTTAGCCATAAAAATCCTCCCTCATCGTAAACAAAGTGAAACTGCGGATGATCTTCGCAATCATCAGAGGATCCCCCCGCAAGACGGGGGGATCCCAAATTCAATGTTACTTTTTGGAGTCCATGTAGCGAATGAGGTCGATTACTCGCATGGAATAACCCCACTCATTGTCATACCAGGCCACAACTTTAAGCATATGATCACCCATGGCCTTGGTTAGGGGAGCGTCTACAATGGAAGAATTGTCATTCCCTTTATAGTCGCAAGAGACAAGTGGTGCCTCTTCATAGGCTAGAATTCCTTTGAGCTCACCTTCAGCCGCCTTCTTGAATTCGGCATTGGCTGCTTCAGCCGTTACAGGCTTTTCGGTTTCAACAACTAGATCCACCACACTCACGGTAGAAACAGGCACACGCATGGCGAAGCCATCGAGTTTGCCCTTGAGTTCAGGAAGTACTAGACCGACGGCGGCGGCTGCACCAGTTGTGGTAGGTACAATGTTCTCCGCGGCAGCTCGAGCTCTTCTCAAATCGCTGTGAGGCAGGTCAAGAATCTTCTGATCTGTTGTGTAAGCATGGACCGTTGTCATAAGGCCCTTTTTGATGCCAAACTTGTCGTTAAGAACCTTGGCAAATGGTGCTAGACAGTTGGTCGTGCAAGATGCGTTGGAAAGAACATGATGTTTGGCCGCATCATATTGATCTTCGTTTACACCCATCACAACTGTCAGATCCTCGTTCTTCGCAGGGGCGGTGATAACAACCTTCTTAGCACCTGCATCAATATGCCACTGGGCTTGTTCGCGCTTGCGGAAAATTCCTGTTGCTTCTACCACATAGTCTACCCCAAGGTCACCCCAAGGAATGTTCTTAGGATCACGTTCTGCATACACCTTGATCTTTTTGCCATTAACGACAATGTTGTCGCCATCGACTGTTACATCTGCATCAAGTGTGCCATGGTTTGTGTCATACTTAAGCAAGTGCGCTAATGTCTTGGCATCGGTTAGGTCATTAACCGCAACGACTTCAACATTCGAATCTCTTAAAGCTCCCCGATACACCAAACGTCCGATTCGACCAAACCCGTTAATACCAACTTTGATGGTCACAAAAACTCCTCCTCTTATGTTATCTCTTTTATGCTCATCAACCTCCGGGCGACCCCCTCATCGGTGATACAAACATCACAATATCCACGGGACAGTACTGACAAGACTGCCCAAGCTTTGCTGCGTCCACCGCCCACAGTGATGACCAGTGGAATTCTCTCCAGATCCTCTAAGCGCAAACCGACCGAAGTCGTGTTACGCACAATATCTCCATGCTTGTCGAAATAACACCCAAAGGCTTCCCCCACCGCTCCTTCCGCAATCAGCTCCATGAGCGAAGCGTCGTCAAACCCCCGCCTTTTAGCCATTTCTTCGGCTGTACCAATTCCATGAACCAGTACATTGGCTCTGCGCCCTAGGGCAATCACTTCGCGGATACGCGGCTCATTAATGATTTGCTGAAGGTAACACGGCGAGACACCTTCGGGAGCATGCAGCTGACGATAGCTACCGCGCAAATTCTCGGCCAGGGAAACTGCTATGGAGTTGGCATGAATTCTTGCATCCTCACCTAAGCCCCCGCGTACGGGAACAACAGTAATGTCCTTTGGTAGATCCTGCCCAGAAACAGACTCGGCCACCCTAGCTAATGTTGAACCTCCTGAGACCGCCAACACATCCCCATCTTTGAGCACTTCCTTCAAATAGCGAGCTGTGGCGTCCGCCAAATCCCTCTGGCCTGAAGCATTGCTATCTACGTCTCCCGGGACAATGATCATCTTGCCTACACCAAGTGCTTGAGCAAGTCTATGTTCAAGATAGCCAAAATCACGGAACTCTCGAATCATAGCCTGTAAAACCATAAGCACCTTTTCACCCTGCAGAGACAAACGTACACCAAGAGAGCTACTAGCCACTAGACCCTGCTCGCGCAGGACATCCAATTCGCCTCGTACTACCCGTTCTGAGCTGCCTAGTTTGGCTGCAATGAACCTGCGACCTACCGGTGCCTCACTTTGGATCATCTTCAGCAAGCCGTACCGTCTTTCTAAGACTTCAGCCAATTCGGGTACGAGTTGCTGCAGAGCACCAAGGCTATCCACATGACCACCCTCTTTTCCGGGACATTTAACGACCCGCCGGGGTATGCTGCGTCCCACCTCATCGCTAAATATTCTTCTTTTCCCCATCGTTCCCTTCTATCTACTTGTTAATACTTGGTATGCAATTTGTCAACTTGTTGCGCCTTTGCCCTGATCTGCGCAAATCGGTAGTTCACTCCAGACTTACTCATTTTAGGCACCATTAAGTTCCCAATCTCCTGAAGGGAAGCATAGGGATTCTCAAGGCGAACGCGGGCAATCTCTCGAAGCTTAGGAGGTAATTCTTCGAGCCCAATGGTGGCATCAATTATTTGAATATCTTCCAATTGTTCCATGGCAGCCTTCACCGTCTTGTCTACATTGGCGGTTTCACAGTTCACAAGACGATTTACTTGATTGCGCATATCCTTCATAATACGCACATTCTCAAAACGTAATAGAGCGTTGTGGGCACCCATCAAGTTAAGCACATTGACAATCTGCCCCCCATCTTTCAGGTAAACGACCAAGGATCCCTTTCTCTGGGTTACACCTGCGTCAAGCCCGAGAGAGGACATGATCTCCAAGATTTTTTCTGCTAAACGGCTTTGTTCTGTAGAAATTTCTACATGATATGCACGCTCAGGATTTGTGATAGAACCATTGCTCAAAAACGCTCCCCGCAAGTATGCCCTCCTGCAACACTTCTTACGGGGCACCTCTAGCTCACCTAAGACACTTTGATCTTTAAAATCTTGGTAAACTTGTCCAGCAGGACCGCGTCCAAGTACCCTCACAGTACATATTTGAGCTCGACGAGAACGAGACTTCACAACCAAAACCTGCGTGGGTAGATCAGGGTAAAGACCTTTTAGTAATAAAAGAATTTTGCGAGCCACCAGGGGCGATGAGTTGTTAAAGTCTAGAACCTGGTTGTTGGCACCCAAGAGAAAGCCCGCTAATTCATAGAAAGCACTGAGCTCGGCAATGCGGCAACAACGGGCACCAGGAATCACCCGAGCTAGCTCATGGCGGACATCATCAGAAAAACTCATTTCTCCCCGCCTCCATCCTTTCCCAAAATCCAAACTCGTACACGCCAGCCCTGAATTTCTGCCTTCACTATGACTGGAGTGTCCGAATCATTCATGAACTTGAAGTCGGTATAGGGCCAGGCTACGGTAGCATCTAACCCGTGTTTAATATAGCTTGGTGCAATGGAATGAATACGGCGCTCCACAATCTCCATCTTCGCCTCACGAACCGCATTGTAAAGTGTGGTGGAAGATTGGCAAATACCTCCCCCCACGCCCGGAACAACCGCTTCACCTAGAATAATAGGAGCGTTACGATAGCCCCTTTCTACCGTTCGCTCCCCCACAACCTCATTAAACGAAAACACCTCACCGGGCAAAACCACAGTATTGTTGATAGCCGCCAAAGACAGGCGAATGTTCTCTACCCGGCCGGGACTACCCAAAAGAGGGGTGAAGAAATCCCCTAATAAATCGGTAAGCTCCATCAAGTGTTCGGTGCGCAAAGAGGGAACAACCTCGATTCTCTGAAGAGCAACGCGGCTCTTTGCGGGGGCTGTTACCACGCTGTTCACGACGGCGTCCACATCTAGATAGAGACCATTTTCGTGTGGAATAATCTCTCCTGTCACCTTATGGAGGGAGGCATTGATTGGAGGTCGCATCTTGGTGCGGGCGATTTGTTCCACAATGACCCGAACTTCATCTTCGTAGTAATATTCCATGATTTGCTCTTCTAAATAGACCTCGGATCGCACACCGAAAAACCTACGGTGAATGGTGCGATAAACCAGGGGAAGACCTACACCTAAAGTAGAAATCAAGACCGTCATCGCAATTATTCTTCGCATACCCACCATCCTCCCTTCCCAGTCTATTCAGAAGGAGGAGGAAGTAAAACACCAAACTCTACATGGCTCGTTGGCCATTCTTTGGTTTTCCGTGGGCACTAGCAAGAAGCATAATCTCTGCGGCAAGTTTGCTGCTGTCATGACGCACCAAGTCCATGCGATCCAAAAGATCACTTTGATGTACCTGGACGTTGAGTCTCTTGAGTCCCTCCAGATCAAGCGACACCGGATGGGCTCCTTCATGGGCATACATCCTGGTCTGGGCTGCAGAAATCATGCCCTTGTTGACCACGATATAATCGAACAGAGATTGCGGACCAACATGCGCTAAAAGTCCCTTCATATGATCACTTGCGGTATATCCATCTGTTTCTCCAGATTGGGTCATAACATTGCAGACAAAAATGCGAAGTGCTGTTGTCTCTGCTAAGGCATCGGCAAAACCAGGAATGAGAAAGTTGGGGATGATACTCGTATACAGACTGCCCGGCCCAACCACCACAACATCGGCATGCAGGATAGCCTGTATCGCTTCAGGCAAAGCCCGCGCACTTGCAGGTTCTAAGAACACCCGATCTATTCTTCTGTTCTTCTGGGGAAGAGAGCTTTCACCCATCATGGTAGAGCCATCGGAGTAAACTGCCCCTAGACGCACCGGCTCTAAGGTAGAGGGTAAGACCTTGCCTCGCACAGCAAGAACCTTGCTAAAGGCGCGGATCGACTCTTCAAAATCGCCAGTAATATCTGTCATAGCGGCAATGAACAAATTGCCAAAGCTATGCCCCTTCAGTCCGTCACCCCAATCAAAACGGTACTGAAAGAGGGTCTCCATAAGTGGTTCTGTATCTGCAAGGGCAATGAGCGTATTGCGAATGTCTCCTGGGGGAAGAATGCCTAGATCATCCCTGATCCGGCCCGAGCTTCCTCCATCGTCAGCCACTGTGACAATGGCCGTTATGTTCGAGGAATACTCCTTTAGACCTCTAAGCATGGTAGCAAGGCCCGTGCCCCCACCGATGGTCACGATGTGCAGTCCCTTTTCGAGATTACGGGTTTTGTACACGTGTTCTACTAGGTTAGGCACATCAGATGGACGAATGGCCCCTACAACAGAGCGAAGTCCATTGCGAATAGCCACGATCAAAAAGAAGGCCCCTAGAACAATGAACAACACAGCCCAGAGAAGAGGGTGAAGTCCAGAAAATTCTACCAAGGCAAACACTTTCTCTTCATAGAGTGAGAATAGCGGAGTATTCCAGGTCAAAATCAGACCTGCAGCAATGGCAAAGACTCCCAACACCAGAAGCGCCACCCAACGCTTCACACGCATACCGGGGTATAACCACTTCATCTTCTTCACGCTGCCCATCCCCCCTTAGGCAAAACCTCTACAGTCTGCTACCGGCCGCTTGATCCACAACAAAGGTCACAGATGGATGCAGCTGCAAGACAGATGCGGGAACATCAGGTGTCACTGGGCCCCGCACCGCAGCAAAAATGGCGTCTGCTTTGCTGCCTCCAGTGGCCATAAGCACAATGTTCTTGGCATGCATAATACTCTTAATGCCCATTGAAATAGCTTGTGTCGGCACCGCATCTAGAGAGGCAAAGAACCTGGCGTTATCCGAAATCGTGCTTGCGGCCAAATCCACCACTTGTGTTGTGGATCCAAAGGCGGTTCCGGGCTCATTAAAACCGATGTGGGCATTAGAACCAATACCCAGTAGCTGCAAGTCAATGCCACCAGAACGGCGAATCAAGCCCTCATAGCGAAGGCACTCCTCCTCGAGGTCTGCAGCCATGCCATTGGGGACATGGGAGTTTTCCTGCCCAATGTTCACTTTGGAAAAAAGGTGCTCCTCCATATAATATCGATAGCTTTGGGGATGCTCAGCCGGAAGTGCTACATATTC
>DHNI01000055.1:13824-14050 GCA_002409455.1 Firmicutes bacterium UBA5420
TCAGCCGGAAGTGCTACATATTCGTCAAGGTTAAATGTAGTGATTTGGCTAAAATCTACTCCGCTACGATAGTACTCCTCTAAGAGTCGATAAACACCTATCGGAGATCCGCCCGTGGCTAAACCCAAGACGCTCCCTGGTTTGCGCCTAATCTGTGCGCTAACCATTTTCGCCACTTCTTCACTCATACTGTCAAAATTACTCACTACAATAATGTCCAACTCTA
>DHNI01000055.1:14234-14443 GCA_002409455.1 Firmicutes bacterium UBA5420
TCACCCTTCCATTCAATCTGCGCTGTAAGCTACTTTACCAGCTATTATTGTTTTTTGAACCTCAAAGCTATCTGTGAGGATTACAAAATCCGCCTGGTTTCCTTCTCTGATCCAGCCCCGATTCTTAAGTCCAATGGATTGGGCTGGATTATAGCTCGCCATACGAAACGCATCTGTGATCGATACGCCAACAACTTGAATCATGTTAC
>DHNI01000055.1:14580-14880 GCA_002409455.1 Firmicutes bacterium UBA5420
ACTTGAATCATGTTACGAAGGGCACGGAGCATCGTTAACGTACTCCCCGCAAGGTTACCCTCTGCCAAACGTGCTGCACCATCTTTTACGAAAATCGGATAATCTCCTAGGCGATACTCCCCATCTGGAAGACCCGTTGCCTGCACTGCATCTGTAATCAAAACCACTCTTTCAACACCTACACTCCGGAGCATAACTTTAATGGAACCGGGATGCACATGGATCAAATCAGCGATAAGTTCGGCCCAAATCCCCGGTGTGGCCAAAATCGCCCCAAGGACACCTGGTTCTCTATGCTGC
>DHNI01000055.1:14990-25325 GCA_002409455.1 Firmicutes bacterium UBA5420
ACACCTGGTTCTCTATGCTGCAGACCCCGCATGCCATTATACGTATGTGTTGCATGAGTGATACCCGCCTCGAAACCTGCCACAGCCTGCTCATAGGTCGCGTCGGAATGTCCGACGGAAACCATCACTCCCCGTTCTTTCAGCCAGGCTATCGCCTCTAGGCTCCCCGGGACTTCCGGGGCAAGTGTAATTAAGCGAAGCTTGTCTCCAAGGATTCCATAGAGTTCTTCAAGCTCGCCCAGGTCTGCTTGCCTTATAGCGGGGCCGTACTGTGCCCCTTTGTACTTCTCGTTAATGTAAGGGCCCTCTAAGTGGATACCGAGTACCTTTGCTTCATCATCTGATCCGACATAATTGGCAACAAGCTCTGCAACAGCTCGGGTTTTCTCCTTGTTCGCGGTCACTGTGCTCGGTAAAAATCCAACTGTACCCGTCGTGGCCAAGTAGCGAGCGATCTTGCTCATGGCCTCGTTTGTACCATCCATGAGCTCAGAGCCTGCCGAGCCGTGCATATGCACATCAATGAATCCTGGAGCAATAAAGCCCCCCTGGGCATCAATGATCTCAAACACATCGGGAATGGCAGCCTCTTTGATTCTTGCACCCTCGTCTTCGTCTCCAACATACATAATACGGTCGCCAATGGTTACGATTGTACCGTTTGCAATTAGCTCATCTGTAACAATGGTGCCGTTTGTAATAATCAAATGTCTGCTCTTCACTTCGTGCACCTCCCTAGTGATAAAAGTTCTTGTCCTTGAAATTCTACTCATCGTCACTATCTTCCTGCTTAGGCTTGCCCAGACAAAGCTGAGTTAACATGGAATAAATATTAATCTTACTTGCATATTGTTGCAGCTCCACTGTATAATAAGTCTAATAACTCTTGGGAAGGATGTACTTTATTCTATGAAAAAGCTCTATGTGCTCATGCTTACCGTTTTGTTGTCCCTTAGTCTCTCACCCCTCGCTTTCGGCAAAGAGGTGCTCAACGTTGCCACCGAAGCTGGTTTTATGCCCTTTGAATATGTAGGAGAAGAAACAGGCGAACTTGAAGGCTTTGATATGGATCTAATCAGAGCTGTTGGCGAAGTGCTAGACATGGAGGTCAAAATTGACAATATAAGTTGGGACGGCCTCATTCCCGCTCTTTTGAATAACAATTATCAGGCAGTGATTGCTGGTGTTACCATCACCCCAGAACGCCAGGAGAATGTAAACTTCTCCAACCCCTACTTTGAATCTGTGCTAACCATTGTGACAAAAGAGAGCGCAACGGATGTGGCGAGCTTAGCTGACCTAGCTGGAAAAGTCGCGGCAGTACAAATTAGCACCACAGGAGACTTTACCGCAGGTGACCTTCACGATGAAGGCTTACTCAAGAGTTTATCCCGTTTTGACACTGTTGCAGATGCTATGCAAGCTGTGATCATCGGAGCCGCTGACGTAGTCGTAGTGGATCTCCCCGTGGCCGAAGCCTATCTAGAGGCCAACCCCCTTGCTCCACTTAAGACTGTGGGAGCTGTATCGGACGACGAATACTACGGTATTGCCGTTCATAAGAGTAACGAGAAGTTACTAGAACAAATCAATGCCGCCCTAGATGAACTGCAGAAGAACGGAACTTATGATGAAATCTATCAGAAATGGTTTGGAGCAAGTGCATCGAAAGAAAACTAATTTTGATTGAGATAGGCGGGAAAGGAGAATTCCAACTTGGACTTTCGCTGGGATCTGGTTTGGAGCTCACTGCCAGCACTTATGACAGGGGCTAAACTAACTGTACAACTAACTTCTGTATCGGTCTTCTTCGGCATCATCCTAGGGACATTTGCAGGTATAGCCAGAATTACCAAAGGGCTGTTCAATGCTGTGGCCGCCACATACATTGATGTGATTCGAGGAACCCCGCTTCTAGTGCAAACCTTCTTAATCTTTTACGGTTTGCCAAGCCTAATCCAGCGCCCTATTCCAGCCTATGCGGC
The DNA here is from genome assembly GCA_002409455.1 of Firmicutes bacterium UBA5420. GTDB lineage: Bacteria > Bacillota > Limnochordia > Darwinibacteriales > Darwinibacteriaceae > UBA5420. Next base: position 16,976 of record DHNI01000055.1, read on the forward strand.
AGCGGTGTTGGCCTTAAGTATCAACAGTGGGGCCTATGTGGGGGAAATCGTACGGTCAGGAATCCAGTCTATTGACCAAGGACAATGGGAAGCTGCAGCTTCTCTAGGACACTCCCGCCTTCAAACTATGGGCTATATCATTTTGCCCCAAGCGTTCAGGAGAATGCTTCCTCCTTTAGGGAACGAATTTATCGCTCTACTTAAGGACTCATCCTTAGTCTCTGTTATTGCCCTTGAAGAGTTAGTTCGCAAGGGCCAGATCATCATTGGACGCACCTTCCGCCCCTTTGAAGTATGGTTGGCGGTTGCCCTAATCTACTTTGTCATGACCTTTACCGTTTCTCGGTTCGTCAACGTCTTAGAGCGGCGGGCGGTGCCCTAGTCTAAGACAGTCGTTTCTGATCGAGACTTAAGCGCCAGTCAGGTCCTTCAAAAAGCACCTGAAAGTTATTCCCGATAATCCGGGAGGCCACGCGCATCCCCACCCTTTTCTCCAAATCATCGACTTCATAATTCGTAGTAAAGATCGTGGGCTTCAGGTTGATCAAACGTCCATCGACGATCATTAGTAAACGTTCCGTCGTCCAGGCAGTTTCGCGTTCACTACCGATATCATCTAGAATCAAAAGATCAGCGGACAGCAATTCGTCAAAATTGGCATTGCTTGTCCGCATTTTCTGTAAAAGAATGGGGAAACAAGCGAATGCGACCACATACTGATCCTTAAGTTCGTTGGCAATAGCGCAGGCTAAATGGGTCTTGCCCGTTCCAGAGCGCCCGAACAAGAGAAGACCCTCCCCCCGCTGCACCGTGGTAAAATTGCTCGCAAATGATTGGCAAGCTTGATAAGCTTCCCTATTGAGCCCTGTCACTTGGAAATTGGCAAAAGAATGGCCCCGGAGACCCTGCGGCAGTGGATTCGACTGCGCAACATATAACCTTCGTTGCTGTTCTAAGCGGCCTTCAATGCGCTCCTTTTTTATGCAAGCACAATCTGACCACAGCCAGTGCCCTTTGGGTAAATGGGCCGGCAAGGGAAAAGGATGGCGGTAATAGGCCTTGACGCGAATCGCTCCGCAATCAGGACAGGTCTCGCCCCCGAAAAAGGAGCGCCGCAAGCCATGATTAAGCATCCAAGAACGGGAAGCGACTGCGATCTTGCTGGGGTTTTTTATATGTGAAATCCTCTCTCCGGACTTTCCTCTTAGTGTGCACATTGCCTTCCCTCCCTGCACTAATCTGATCTTCTTGAATGGCAGACCAGTATGCATAAAAATGCTCATCTGTTGTAATTCCATGATTAAGCCAATCCTGAATAATCGTATGAATGTAATTAAACGAAATGCGCTTGTCCCTTCCTTGTAAACGACTACGGCGCTGTTCCTGCGCAGCCCTGAGAATGGCACACCCGATAACAAAGGGGGTCATACCCTCATCGCGGGCAGCACAAAGCTTTTCCTTTTGGGCACTTGATAAAAGCGCCACTTTCTGCTGATACAGCCTAAAGACATCTTCCATGTTAGGGTCTACCATGACGCCACCTCCATAGACAAAATGCTCCGCAAACCCAAGCCATTATCACTACCCCTACGACCCATATTCCCACATAGTTTTTTCCTCCATAAACGGGGTATAGTATTCCCTTGGTGAGTTGCGCCTTCTGACTCTTACCACCAAAACGAGGAGACAAAAGGTCAAAAACAGGTGTCCCGGTACCACCCACTTGCCAGGGCCCATCTCCAAGATCTCTCCAAAGACCTTCAGCCAGCCCATCAAAGGAACCTACAAGGACATAATAACCCCAGGCGGAATCAGGCTGGGGTAGTACATCGCTCTTTACTTGCACGCGAATGGTCTGCCCCTCGGGCAAACTGTGGCTGCTCACTTCTTCGGTAAAAACCTGCACCTGACTGTCTTGGCCGACCACATAAAGTCGGCTTTCATCAAAGGGAGCTATGCTCAAACGCAAGTTCCACCCTGCATCGGGGGCTGTTTGCAGCTTATACGAGCCAAGATGAATAGCAGTACATCCTACCCCTTCCCCCGTTTTTATATACACTTCGAGGCGCTGATGAAAGTACCCTTCCGGTGCCTGAAAAGGATTTGTTAACGCTAGGAATTGAAAGTCAAAGTAGACGTAATGCTCGTCCCTACTTACTTCAAATCGTACCAAATCGAATAGTCCAGGCACATACACTGCATGTTCAGGATAGAGCAGATTGCCGCCCCCCACATCATCGCCCTTAGCGTCAGTGAATTGCGCAATTTTTTCCACCTTGGCTTGTTCTTGCGCGAGCGCCGGCAAGAGAAACCCGAGTAAAATCACACACAAAAGCGCCGCCCCAAATCTTCGTATAACCATCACATCACCCCTAAGGGATTCTATGCGAGTTATCACTGCTTTATCTATAAACACGCTCGATGCGGCTACTGAGTGTGCATGTAATTTCGTAGTTGATGGTTCCCAAAAGCTTAGCCCAGTCGTGGGCATGAATCTCGTGTATTCCGTCGGTTCCAAGAAGAATAACCTCATCACCAATTGAGGCTGGCAAATCACCGAGATCAACCAGGGTATGATCCATCGTGATGTTTCCTACCATCGGGCAAAGGGTTCCGTTGATTAAGACCTGCCCACGATTGCTCAGGCCCCGCGACAAGCCGTCTGCATAACCGATGGGCAGCACCGCAAGGGAGGTTTCTTTTTCGGTCACATAGGTACTGTCATAACTCACGGCACTGCCTGCTGGCACTCTTTTTACAAAAGCAACCTTCGTTTTCAGATTCAGGGCCGGTTTGAGGTGTAGCGGCCTGCGCGCATCTGGATACATTCCGTAGATGCCAAGGCCTACCCTGACTAAATCTAGATGCGAAGCAGGGAAAAACAGGGTAGCAGCAGTGTTTGCCGCATGGACATAGGGAATGGAAATACCCCTTATCCGAAGGTTCTCCAAAACAGATTGAAACCTCGCCCATTGCCACCTAGTGTAGGCAAGATCTTCCTGATCGGCCTGCGCGAAGTGGGTAAAAACACCTTGTATCTCTAATCCCGGTAGCTCTCTTACAAGCTCCACCAAATTTGTAAAATCCTTAGGTAAAAGACCGAGCCGCCCCATACCCGTATCTACTTTGATATGGACTTTGGCTAACTTCTGCTGGGCAACGGCAGCCTGAGACAAGAGCTTTGCTATATGGGGTTCAAAGACGGTAACGACTAGATCTGCTGCAACACATACATCCAACTCATCGGCTCCTACAGCTCCTAAGACCAAAATGGGCGCAGTAATCCCGCCCCGGCGAAGCCTGACAGCCTCCTCCGGAAGCGCCACCGCTAACCAGTTGGTGCCATTCGCGATCATTGTATAAGCGGTTTCTAGAGCTCCATGACCATAACCATTGGCCTTAACAACGGCCATGAGCTCACAGTGAGGACCCACAAACGCCCGAAATTGCCTGACATTGTACGCAATGGCATCTAAAGTGACTTCGGCCCAAACTGATCTGGTCAACTTGCTCATGATATAATCTCCTGCACTACCTGCAGGCTGTCGCTAGCCTTAAGTCCGCGCTGGCCCCTTAATGCAGCTCGATCTCCTGCCTTACCGTGGACATATACTCCTAGAGCACCAGCTCTAAGGGGTTCTAAGCCCTGGCTAAGTAAGGCTGCAATTAGACCGGTTAAAACATCACCACTGCCGGCTGTGGCCATTCCAGGATTTCCCGAACTGTTAATATAGGTGTGTTGCGTGCTAGAAATAATAGTAGGGGCCCCCTTTAGGACTACGACCAAATTCCATGCTTTGGCAAATGTTTCGGCGATCTCCAAACGGCTTGCATCTACCGCCTTGGCGCCCTTTGATACAAGGCGGGCCATTTCTCCAGGATGCGGAGTGACAATCCAACGGCTGCGCTTCTCTTTAGGTACGCTCTTTAAGAAGCCTTCGTCTAGTGCAACAAGGGCATCGGCATCAATGACACAAGGTCCATGCCATTTGCGCAAAAGTTCCTGCACCACCTGGATAACCTCTGGCAGCCTCGTCAAACCAGGGCCGATGGCCAAAGCATCCTTACCCTCCAGAAGCTCAAGAAGCTCCTGCAAGCTTGGCACACCAATGGTACCCTGATCTGTTTCGTCTACGGGCGCAAGGATCAGCTCATCGGGCCTGAAGCGATCAGAAATACCCGCAGGCACAGCTAAAGTTACCATACCGCCTCCACCGCGCAAAACCGCCTGAGCACTAAGGGCAGCCGCGCCTGCGTATGTCTTAGAACCAGCCACTACAAGGGTATGGCCGAAGGAACCCTTATGACTCCAGGGTTCGCGCCTAGGCAACCAACTTAAGTCTTTGTCACCTAAAAGAGAGCGGGTACCCTCGTACGTCAGAGGGAAACCCAAATCCACAACTATATTTCGACCAGCATGTGCTTTGCCGGGATAGAGCACACAGCCCATTTTGAGAAATCCAAGGTTAATCGTCAACTCTGCGTGAAAAGCCTGGGTGCGCACTTCGCCAGTAGTAGCATTGACCCCGGTCGGGCAATCGATGGACACAAGGGGACATCTGATCTCGTTAACCACGGATACCAAAGACTCTAACTCGGCATCGAGGTGACCAGAAAAGCCTGTACCAAAAATGGCGTCAATGATCAGATCAGCCAGCCCAAGACTAAACTTAAGTTTTCCCATCTGGCCGGCCTCAACCGTAAAAAAGTCTGCCCCTAGTTTGCGTAGAATCTGGAGATTGGTACTATTTTCTTTCGAAAGTTTCTGCTGATTACCAACAAGATAGACCTTGATGCGAGCCCCAAGTGTCATGAGCTGTCTCGCTGCCACGAGCCCATCTCCGCCGTTATTACCGGTACCCGCGAGAATATGAATACGTTTATTAGACAAAGATCCGTATTCTCTTTTCAACACTTCTACAATGCGACTTCCCGCGTTTTCCATTACCAATAACGGAGTAAGCCCGAGTTTAGCAAAGGCCTCTTTTTCTATGGATTGCATTTCAGCACCGGTCACAACCTGCATCGCCTATTCCTCCCCAAGGGCAATGGCATACGCCATAGCCAGTTCTTTGGTATGTGACAAGCTCAAAACAAAGTGGGTGATCCCAAGGTCGGAGGCTACCTCTAAGGCTGGTTGTAAGAGACGAACTTGGGGTTGTCCTAGAGCATTTGTGTAAATCTCAATGGAACCAAAAGGGAGCCCTTGCTGCCAACCTCGGCCCACCGCTTTCATTACCGCCTCTTTAGCTGCAAAACGGGCGGCCCAAGATTGAGCTCTTCGCCCCTCTAAATCGTTTCTTTCACAACTTGTGTAAATCCTTTCGCGGAACGCTCGGCGCTTGATTGCCTTTTCTATGCGGGCGATTTCCACCAAGTCAACTCCACAACCTCTAACTGACACGGCTACCACCCTGTTCTTCCCTGATGGTTTGTACCACCCGCTGAACACACTTCTGCAAAACATTGGCATCGGGGTGCTCCCCCAAAACTCGAATCATGGGTTCCGTCCCAGAAGCTCGCACAAAAAGCCGTCCCATGGGTGCTAGTTCTTGTTCAGCTTGGCTGATCACCCCTTGAATACGCTGGTTGTCTTGCCAACCCTCTTTCTGCTCCACGCTAATGTTCACAAGACTTTGCGGAAAAACCACCATATCTTTTGCCAAGTTGGCCAAGGTTTGTCCTTGAACCGCCCTCATCTCCAGTAATTTCAAGGCAGATAGGATACCATCACCTGTTGTGGAGTTTTCTAGAAAGATGATGTGCCCAGATTGCTCTCCTCCTAAAATGCAACCCGCACTTTGCATGCTTTCTAGTACGAAGCGGTCTCCCGGTTTGGCGTAGATAACATCTCCCCCTCGATCAACAAAAGCTTGGCGAAGCCCCCCATTAGAATAGGCTGTGGCAATTACTTTTTGGCCGGGTAGGCGATCTTGGCGTAGTAAGTGTAGACCAATGATAGCTAGAATCTGATCGCCATTAAGTAGATCACCCTGTTCGTCAACGGCTAAAACTCGATCACCATCACCATCAAAAGCAAATCCTAAGTCACAACCGGCCTCTGTGGTGAGATTCTGGATCTTTTCGGGAAAGGTAGAACCGCAGAAATGGTTAATATTAATACCATTGGGCTGATCATGAAAAGATCGGACTTCAGCCCCTAAATCCCTGAGAATTCGAGCTGCAATGGACGAAGTAGCCCCATTAGCACAATCGATGGCCAAGCGGAGGCCGCTAAGATCCACGGGAACCTGCTCCTTAAGATATTGCACATAAAGCTCGATCGCTGCATCCTTGGTAATAACCTGCCCCACATCGCCTCCTATGGGCCTTGGAACATCATCTTCCCCTATGAGTTCTTCGATGTCTGCCTCCAAACGTTGGGAGAGTTTGAATCCATCCGAGCCAAACACTTTGATTCCATTGTCCTGAAGGGGGTTGTGCGAAGCGGAGATCATGATCCCAGCCGAACAACGAAGTTCTTTTGTCAAATACGCTACCGCTGGAGTTGGCACTACACCAACCAAAATAACATCAAGTCCGCTGGATGTAACCCCAGCTATCAGAGCTCCTTCGAGCATCTGACCCGAGAGACGAGGATCGCGCCCAATCAAAATCGGATGCTTTCCTTCTCTCCCCAGCACCAGAGCTGTAGCCCGCCCCACCCGCAAAGCCAGTTCGGCAGTGAGCTCGCGATTGGCTACACCACGTATACCATCCGTCCCGAAAAACTTCAGCACACACTATTCCTCCCCATTGTCAACGACTTCAATAATCCGAACCTCTGCAGGATCAACCTCCAGCCCATATAGACTACGGCCCTGAGCATCTAGAGCTTGCACCTGAAACGATGTCTCTAGATTCAACTCTGGATCAATACCTAGATAAGCCACCACATGATCCACTTCCTCTAGTATACTACGTGGGCCTCTAACGGTGATTACCGCGGGAGAAGGCCTGATTCCCATCATCATACGATTGCGATCAATACCCAAAAAAGCCAGCGTAACCGGGAATACGGCCTCCGCGACATCTTCGGTGTAAACGCTCACCCATTGTGGGATGACGCTAACAATATTGATCCCCAGAGCGCCATCCACTTCAACGCTATAGGTTTCCGTACCTTCTACCGCCCCAGCTAGATTGATGGAAGCCGAGACAGAACTCTCTCCCCGATTGACAAGGGGAGATAATCCTCTAATTCTCACTCTAACGTTTTCAGGTGGATCGACCAAAACCAAATCTGCAGGCAAGTTCTGTACCTGAACCTCAAGGGTAATTGTCCGTTCTGTTTCACCAAGGGTGCCATCGCCGGTAGCCAAAAGCCAGAAAATGACGGCCAGCAACAAGGAGAAGAAACGCCAATAGACCTCGGGTTTTGTTAGGAAGGCCCAGAGTTTACTGATCCGGCTCATGACGTCTCTCCCCCCGCCCAATAAAACTTCAGTTGTTCTCTAAGTCTCGCCTCTGTCAAGTATCTACGGAGGCGACCGCCAACGGCAAGCGAAATTGTGCCCGTCTCTTCCGAAACAACAATAATCACGGCATCTGTTTGTTCAGACATACCTACAGCCGCCCTATGCCTAGTACCCAAACCTCCACTTAACGGGCTGTCAGTGAGGGGTAAGACACAGCCAGCACTGACGATACGCCCGGCAGAAATAATGACAGCACCATCATGGAGAGGGCTATTGGGCTCAAAAATATTCACCAAAAGCTCGGTCGTGATCAAAGCATCCAGTCCAACACCCGTTGCTATGTACTCATGTAGACCGACTTGACGGTGAAGAACAATTAAAGCGCCCGTCTTCTTTGCACTCAGTCGACCGCATGCCGTTATGACAGCATCTAGGTCAAACACCTGTTGCCCAACGCCGCGGCCTGTCATCCAGCCAAAGAGCTGGCCACGCCCTAGCTGTTCTAGGCCTCGCCTCAGCTCAGGATAAAAGACCACGGGCAAAGCCACCAAGAACAAGGTTGTGGCCTGATCAAGGAGCCAACTCACGGTACGCAAACTCAAGGCCCGGGCTACTACACTACTGCCAAAGACAATGGCCAATCCCTTAACCAAGGTGGTGGCCCTTGTACCTTGAATAGAGTAAATTACCCGATAGACTACATAAGCCACTATGAGAATATCGACGGCGTCTCGAAGTGTGAAAAGCACCAAGAGTTCCTCCTTAGAATCTCTTTCTTAGGAATCCATGACCAGTTCTGCCGCCTGCGTGGCCTGGCCGAATTTTCTCATATCTATCTCCAAAACTGCCAAAGCAGTCAAGACATCAAGTGGGGTGGCATAACCCATGTGGCCTACCCGAAAGATATTGTTGGCATGGGCACCCTGTCCACC
>DHNI01000144.1 GCA_002409455.1 Firmicutes bacterium UBA5420
TTCTGTTCTCCATACTGGCCGTTTGACCCCCTCCTAGAAAATCATCGTATCACTCCTATATCTATTCTACCACATTTCGAGCAAAAAAACGAACATAAGTTCCCATGCTAATTTCTCACATCCTTGACTGATTTTGGGATCCCGGAAAATGTTAGCGGTAGAAAAAAAGACCAAGAATACCTGTGATGATCATGATGAGCATAGGATTCATTTTGAACTTGCGGAGAGCAAACAAGGATAGCATAAATACAATAACAGCAGTGACATTAAGCGCACTGAAATGAACAGTGGGGGAAGTAGAGCCCCAAAAAGCGACCAATAATATAGTGGACGCGGAAGAGGCAATTAGCCCCACAGAAGATGCATGTAGCCCCCTTAATATATTGGAAATGCTATTGATTCTTTTGTGTTTCTGGAAAAATCGATAAAGTACGATAGAGAGGATAAATCCAGATAAGACACATCCTAATGTAGCCACTATGGCTCCGGGAGTTTTGGCTATGCGTACACCCACAAAGGTAGCTATATTAATGGCCAAGGGGCCAGGCGTCATTTGGGAAATGGTAATGATGTCTGTAAATTCCTGTAGCGTCAGCCATTGGTGGCCATTCACTACTTGCTCCTGGATCAAGGGAATGGTGGCGTATCCGCCCCCGATGCTAAATAGGCCGATCTGAAGGAAACTGATAAGCAAAATGAGGATCGTCTTAGCCACCGCCCAATTCTCCTTTCCTGGTCTTATTGTGTAGATGACTTTGGATAAAGGATAGAATTGCACATGAGACAATCACGTAGATCACGTTTATATTCAGGAAGAACGTGGCGAAAAACGAAGCTGGGATCATGAGCGTTAATAGCCAGTTTTTCTCCTTGACGATCACGTTGCACATGTCGATCACTAAATCGACAATGGCTGCGGCAATACCCGCTTCCATTCCTTTGAGTGTTGCAGAGATTAGGCGATTATCTCGAAAGGCCCTGTAACCAGTGGATATAATCGACAGTATGATGATAGGTGGGAGGATAGTGCCAATACCGCAGATGACTGCACCTCCGATTCCGCTAACTCGATAACCTACCAAGACAGCTATGTTGACTGCGATGGCGCCTGGTGTTGACTGGGCGATAGCAGCCATGTCGAGGAGTTCCTTTTCGCTAATGATTTTTAGATTGTCCACAAAATGCCTTCGTATCATTGGAATAACGATGTATCCTCCACCAAAGGTAAAAGCGCTAATGGAAAAAGATATCCGAAATAATAAGAAGTATAACTTAAGATCCTTAAGCTGCATCAAACCTCATCCCATCCAAACTAATTTCAGCTTATCCATTATACACATAGACGAAATATAAGTATAATAGTATAATTTGATGGGTAACATAACTAAATAGTGATGATAAGGAAGTGGGATTGTCAAACTTAGGCATTTACGCATTTTCCGCGCCGTATGCGAAGAGGGGAATATTACAAAGGCATCGAAAAAGCTGTTCATGACTCAGCCAGCGGTTTCTCAGGCCATTAGCGACTTAGAAAGCCATTTAGGAATTTTGCTCTTTGACAGAATTTCGCGCAGGCTCTATTTGAACGAGAATGGCAAACTTTTCTTGGCTAAAACAATTCAGCTATTGGATCTATATGATGATTTGGAGCAAGGTGCTCGGGAACTTGAACGTTGTGCAACGATCAGAGTTGGTTCAAGTATAACCATCGCTAACTTCATTTTACCCCAAGTGATCCAAAGGTTTGAGCTGATCTGTCCAGAGACTCCAACCAAAGTCACAGTTGATAACGCGGAAAATATCGAAGCCATGTTATTAAACAACGAGATTGACTTGGGGTTAGTTGAAGGCGCTGTTTATCAAGAACAACTAACCAAAATTCCATTTTCCGCTTATCACTTAGCAGTAATCTGCGGCCCTAACCACAAGTTCGCCCATGGTGAGCAAGTGGATGTGAACACATTCGTCAAGGAACGTCTACTACTCAGGGAAAAAGGGAGTGCAATTCGAGACATTTTTGACAGTGCCTTGTTGCTCCATAACATTACTGTAAGTCCAGGGTGGACAAGTATCAACTCTCAAGCTTTAATCCAAGCAGTCAAACAGAATCTCGGAATCAGTGTACTGCCAACGATTTTAGTGGAAAAGGAACTTAGTACCAAGGAGGTATGCGAGGTGCCTGTAGGTGATCTGGAATTAGTTAGCGTTAACCACATTGTCTTTCATCGAGATAAAGTCCAAGGTGAGAGCTTTAAAGCGCTGATTAAGATCATTGAAGACAAGACATGATCCACGTTGGGGATCTATCACCCGATGCGTGTTTTCCGCGACGACGGTCGCGATGGCTGTCATACCAGAGACTCCGTGTGCCAAAAATGTTTTAGATCAGCTTGTATTCCTGCGCCTCCACTACAATCGGAACCAGCGATACTTAATACCTTCTTCATTTTTTGACCTCCTGTATGTTTTTTGGATATAGGATCACCAGCGTACCGTTTTGCACCGAGATACTGCTGGGAACCCCCGTAAATTCGTTGCTGATGCCAAGTGGATATGTGTTACTGAGAGTGGCATTCGTTAGCGGAAACTTTAACCCCGTCTCGAACACTTCTGCAGCTGCCTCCGAATGACAGAACACAGAAATCGTCCCCTTGGAAGAGGCGGGAAAAGCAATGCTGTCATTGCAGATTGCTGTAATGATGACATCCCGATCGTACAGATATCCGCGTCCGCCATGGCATGCGAGAGCTGCAATGCATTGGATATTTGCGAGGGTGTGATCGAGGCGACCACCTGTACCCCCGTAAATATGAAAAATGCGGAAACCGCGCAGCCAGCCTTCTCGAAGGGCTGCGACCATATCGGTGTCATCTTTTTCAGGTGGCAAAACAACTGTCTCGGTATCTTCGGGAGGGAGCGCTGGCAACGAATCAAAATCGCCTAGCACGAGGTCTACAGTAATCTTGCGTTGCTCGGCAAATACGTAACCACCGTCCGCAGCGATAACTAGATCGTCAGAACTGGGCTGGATCGATGATGGGGCGTGGTATTCTCCAGCACCGAATATGTAACAGATTGGCTGATTGTTCATACTTGAACCCCCCTCTACGAAATAGGGCACTTCGTCCTTTTCTGCTATAGAGATAATTGAGTTTTGATCCATGCTATCAGCTCCTTAGTGTCTGCAATCAAGTTTTGACATCGCTCGTGGGTTTTTCACTTGGATATCGAGCTTCAATGTTTAATGGTGCCCAATGCGGTGCATCTCTTCGGTGAGAATGTTCAAACTTGCGTTAAGATCGTGCGTCCATACTATCTTGCTTTTGTATTCTAGGAAACAGTTCGTTTACCTACCTTCACTTATCTTTCTTTCCATATACAGGCAGGTCGCCTGGATGACCTTCCTCTCCCAAGATATAGTTAACCGCTACGGGGGATTTGATTTGCGCAGCACTCTTCTTTGAGTCGCCCGTAAAGGGCGTCCCACCATGATAAGGCTCGAAATCATTTGCGGCTTTAGTCAGTCTTGACTATGTGAAATGGTGCCTTTATTTTGCACTATAGCTCGACGATTGTGAATTCGCTCTTTAACTTTTCGGCGTTCAATGTTAAAATATAACATGTAGTGCCTACGGACATGCACATATCTTGGCCTTCACATGCCAACGCTTCTGCCATTCGGTTTCACGTATTCCGAGATTCCTCAATACACGAAGAAGGGAAGTAGTATTAGATGAATTGGCTTTTTGCGGTTTTTTTTGTAAGTGTACTAGCTTTAGCGTACGCCGGTCTGAACTTTTTTTCGGTTAAAAAGCTCGATGAAGGAACTCCTTTGATGAGGGACATTGCATCACGTATTCGCATGGGTTCGGTCACTTTTCTTAATTATGAGTTTCGTCTAATCTTCATTGCGGGCATTGTTATTGCTTTGTTGTTGTTTCTGGTTGTTGGTTGGTATGTGGCTGTAGCTTTTCTGTTAGGTGCTGTTATGAGCTCGCTGCCAGCATTGGTAGGCATGCGCATTGCCACGTATGCAAATGTGCGTGTCACAGATACCGCGAGGACTACTAAGAAACTCGGTCACACCCTGAAGGTGGCCTTTAAAGGTGGCTCCGTCATGGGGCTTTGTGTGAGCGGCTTTGCCATGCTTGGCCTTGTGATAGTTTACGTGGTCTTTGGAATTTTATTTAAGCAATTGTCCATCGAAAACGTATACCTTGTGCGGAATTGGCTGGGAATTGAGTTTTCCCCATTCACCATGACTATTTCTGGCTATGCCCTTGGATGCTCGATTATTGCCATGTTTTTTCGCGTTGGTGGCGGTATTTACACTAAAGCAGCCGACATGGGGGCTGACTTAGTTGGCAAGACTGAAGCTGGGATCCCGGAAGATGATCCTCGAAATCCTGCAACGATTGCAGATAATGTCGGGGACAATGTAGGGGACGTAGCTGGTCTTGGGTCGGATTTGTTAGAGAGCTTTGTCGGTGCCATATCTTCTGCTGTGATTCTGGCGTTTCACTTATTCCTCTCTAGTGAGGCAACGAATGGTGGCATTACTCACTCTGCACTTGAAAAGATGTATATGTATCCGATAGTTCTTGCTGGTTTTGGTGTTCTCGCCTGCATACTCGGCATTGGTTATATAATATCGAAAGAGCTATCTGAGGATCCTCACCGAGAACTCAATACATCTACCTGGGTATCTGCTGGACTAACCATAGTGCTGGCTGGTTTTATAAGTTGGTTCATGTTCCGAGGCGAAGATTTAACAGGACTCAACTTTGGCATCGGAGCCTTATCTCCTTGGCTCGCTTCCGTGCTAGGGATTGTGGCAGGCGTTGCTATTGGTTTTGTTGCTGAGTATTTCACAAGTTATGATTACGGGCCTACCAAAAGCATTGCTGCTGCAAGTACTGAAGGTGCAGCACTGACCATTACGCAAGGCATGGCCGTTGGAATGCGCTCGACTAT
>DHNI01000027.1:0-4850 GCA_002409455.1 Firmicutes bacterium UBA5420
GAGATGTCTGCATCTGTGAAGCTAAGCTGTAGTGCTAGGCTGTGCAGAACCATCATTTGCTTGTCTGTAGCAGGTTCATCTCCAAAACCAATGTAGGCCTCGTTCTTTGAGCACCATGGCTGTCTTCAGCTCTTGGCGGCGTGCGATCAGTGACAAGCTCCTCAACAGACGTCATGGTAATGCCGTAAGCATCACGAAGGACTCTGGCTTTTGCCCTGGTACTCGCCACTCGAAGCAGGTGAGGAATGAACTTGTCAGCACCAACAGACTCAGGACTGGCATCGCCAACATCAATAAAAACGGATCCATCACTAGTCACCGCTTTGGCACTGGCAATGGCAGTCTGTCCGTTTTCGATGCTAGGGATCTGCTCGATGGAAACAGATAGCTCCTTGATTCCTTCCTCTTGGGCCACGTGCAGAAGTCCCGCATAAAGCACAACGGGCTTTCCTTCAATCAACAAGATGAACTGGTCTGGTACTACGATCGGTGTTCTCATCTTCAATCTCTCCTTTCATGTAGGTTTTGGAACACAAAAAAGGCCCCAGGCATTAGCCCAGGACCCAAAGAGCGGCTTGCCACTTATTCGGCAGCCAAAACACTGAACAACAAAAACAAGCCTCCTTCCTTTACCAAGCATCATCTAAGAACCTGTTCGTTCTCCTTCCACGTCCCCAGAAGCCCTCATGACATCAGGAAAAGGGGGTGGGGCGTGTTACGGAAGAACACAGTTAAAGAACAATACCTATTACTGCCTAGGAAAATTGTGCAATTTTCGAATTGCCTAAGGAAAATGATCGAATCATCGGGCAAAAGCTATTGATGGAGCTAAAATACCCTCTTTGAAATTAGCCCAAAAACATTTACATCTGAGTTATTTTGTGATAATGTGAAAGTGAAGTAGCGAGGATGTTCTTTAATATATGCACGTGGATGCTCGAATGCAGATTATACAGGGCAAAAAACAAAGTGAGGTGGGCAAAGTGAAGGGTTTTAGAGAGTTAGCTAAGTTAAGCGTTTTTTCAGTTGCTGATGTGGAGGCCTTAACAGGAAATGTTCACACAGCACGTTCCATGTTAGCCAGGCTTATGGACAAAGGTTATGTTCGAAAGATCCGCAACAACATGTATTCCGCTGTGAACCCAGCAACGGAGGGGGTAGTCGCTTCGAAATACCAAATAGCTTGCGCCATCAACGACTCTGCCTACCTTACACATCACACTGCCTTTGAATTCTATGGACTGGCCAACCAGGTCTATTATGAGGTTTATGTGGCATCTGAACCGAGATTTAGAGACTTTGACTTTGAGGGCATCACCTATAGGAGGGTGGCCCCAAGGATCAACGTAGGCGTTGTGGAGCCTAGAACAACGCAAGGAGTCCGAGTAACTGATTTAGAACGGACTGTGATCGACAGTATCAAAGACGTTGAGAAGATCGGTGGGTTTGAGGAGCTGATGAACTGTCTATCCTTAGTCCACTATCTAGACGAGGCAAAATTAAGGGCTTACTTAGATGCCTACGGTGTGCAGGCTCTTTATCAAAGAGCAGGTTATTTGCTGGACTATTTCAGGGAAGAGATGCAATTGAGCCAGGAATTTATAGAGTACTGCAAGAACCAGGTGGGGAAAGGTACGGCGTACTTGTTGGAAGAAGCGAAGCACCGAGGAGTGTACGTAGGGGAGTGGGGACTGGTCGTGCCAGAAGGATTATTGACCGCAGAAGAACATGGAGGTGACCCACTTGTCTAAATATGATCTGGTCTATTTAGGTCAAAAGGCTACAGAGTTAGGTTTTGTTCGTGATACTTTGGAGAAAGTCTATCGCTTGGCAGAAATCCTAGAGTACATCAACACGGAGCCACTATTGAAGAACTCCTTGGCTCTCAAGGGCGGAACTGCAATCAATCTAACCATGTTCAATCTACCCCGACTATCGGTGGATATCGACCTAGACTACTTAGTGACTGATAGTAGGGCCGAGATGTTGTCAAACAGAGAACGCATCAATACGAAGATTGAACAATTCATGGCTATGCAAGGGTACACCAAGAGCCCGAAAACGAAAACCCCCCACAGCCTGGATTCCTGGGTATACAGTTATTTCAATGCTGCAGGTAACCGAGACAATATCAATGTTGAAATCAACTACTCCCTTAGAGCACATATTCTTCCGCCAGAGGAGCGTCCCATCATAACAGAGCATTTCGCTAGTGATTACCAAGTCAAGACTTTAGCTACTACAGAGATCTTTGGAAGCAAGATTAATGCACTACTAAGTCGAGCCGCGGCCAGGGACTTGTATGATGTGGCCAACATGATTCGTTACGGTATATTTGACGAAAGTGAAGAGGAGCTACTCCGGCAGTGTGTAGTATTCTATGCTGCTGTTTCAGCTACACACATTAATAAGACGTTTGATACCGGTGCCCTGGATCAACTGACCAACTACAAAATAAGGACGGACTTGCTGCCAGTTATCCGCAAAAGAGAAGCCTTCGATCTTGATGCCACAAAGAAGCTGGTCAAAAGATATGTGGGCAATCTGATGAAGCTAACAGAGTCTGAAGCAGAATTCTTGGATCGCTTTGAGAGCAAGGAATATCGCCCAGATCTGCTGTTTCAGCAAGAGGAGATCGTTGCAAGGTTAGCCAAACATCCCATGGCACTCTGGAAAATGCAAGCAAAGTGACATCTGGTATAGCAACCGGAGATAAGTAGGGGGTGGTACTGGTGCCAAGCAGAGAGCTGGTGGCGCTTGGAAAATATCGGACAAGGCTGAGGACTCACGTGCGATCGATCCTAAAAGATTGCGACGAGACTCGGGGTCAATGGTTTTTGATCAACTCAGAGATGGGTGCTGGAAAGACGCATATTGTTGCTCGGGAATTGAATAAGGCAGGGTTGCGTGTGCTGTGGTTCAGTAGCATGCACAAGAATCTGGAAGAAATAAAGTCGGTGATTGGCAGTGAAGATCAAGTCTGTCATGTCTACGGCCTCCAGCACTTTATCAAGGGCACTAATGGCGCTTGTCCTCATGCTAAAGTCGTTATGGAAGAAAGCAGGAAGGGGTGCTTCGTAGTACTGTATGTAGGAAGTGTGAGAAATACAAGCGGCAACAATGCGCATACTATGAGATCATCAAAAGTGTGAAGGTTGCAACGATCAATGAAAGGTTGATTAACGTCAACCCAGCAGAGTTAGTGGTAGAAAAGCCCGTGGCTGAAAAAAACTTGGAGATGGAAGTTTGGAGCCAAGAGGAAGTTCGCAAGTTTCTGCTCGTTGCTAGGGAAGCTGGAGTGCAGACAGAGGCCTTCTATAGATTGGCTGTGGAAACAGGAATGCGTAGAGGAGAGATTTGCGGGTTAAAGTGGGAGATGTAGCTTTAGATTTTGAAAGGATTTCTGTGAAACGAACGTTACTCAAGCCTGGCCCAAAACCAGAGTTAGGTCCACCAAAGGGTGGCAGGAGTAGAGCAATTGCGATTTCACCACAAATGGCGAATCTACTGCGGAAGCACAAGGTAGAGCAAAACGAGTTGAAGCTCAGCTTGGGTGGGGCATATGCGGACAAAGGTTTCGTTTTTGCCAAAGATTCAGGGGATCCCATTCAGATGAATAATTTTGGTCAGAGAAGCTTCCCGGCCTTAATGAAGAAGGCAGGAGTCAAGAAAATCCGCTTTCACGATTTAAGGCATACCAGTGCCACCTTGCTCATGGAGGGCGAAACCCATCCCAAGGTTGTACAAGAACGCTTAGGGCACGCAAATATTGCCATGACACTGGATCTGTACTCTCATGTGACTCCCACCATGCAAAAAAGCGCTGCCCAACTGCTCGGCAACGCTCTCGATATCAAAGTTAATTAAACCTCGTTTCAAGACCTCAAAAAAACTTTTGATTTGCAAATGATTAGCAAACGCCCTCATGAATTTATAAAAGCCCAGTTAAAAGGGCAATAATAAACAATGGTGCCGAAGGTGGGACTCGATAGAACGGATGTTCTTTAGTGTTGTTTAGTGCTTATACGCTCTGTGTGCTGGGGTTTTTTCTTTGTGTAAATGCTGTTTCGTCCGGCTGATATTGTCCTGTTATGCAAATTGCATGATCAAGATATGGGCAAATCTGATTGTTGGTCTTTTGTTAAGTCAAGCAGGTGATTTTGCAAGCTATCTAGAACCTCACAACAAAAGTTTAGTATGTAAAGATAGCGGACGTAGGGTTTCACGGAAATATTATTTGCTAATAGTAGTTTTGCACGACCTAAGTCCTACGAACTGCAAAGTGTACTTCACCAAAATACTAGTTTATTTGACCGCCAAAAAGAGATCCTAAATTAAAATTCGCAAAGCTTTGCCTTAGATAGCTATCAATTTATATACGCAAGGTTCGCATGAAGGAGGTGAAACGTGTGGCCAAGTATTCGGATGATGATATTAGGAACATGAAGAAAATTACATGCCAGATCGCAGGGCAGTATCTTGGAATTCCACCAATGGCAGTTAGCATCGGCATGAGAAATGACCTACTTCCCATTGGCTTTGCAGTTCATAATGTGGATAGGCACCGGGACAGTTGGACATATCATATTGTTGCGGAACGTCTCATTGCTTATAACCATGGGAAGGTGAATCAGGTTCAGATTGAAGCTATAGAGAAGAACTTAAACACGATTATATCAAAGTTTGAAGAAATGAAACGGGACTTGCTTTTTCTATTAAGCGAAAACGAGGAATTGGAGGGATGAAGCAGTTTGATGCGATAATCAGGGAGTGCTCAGAAGAAAAATCTTCTAAGGTTAGGCATGTTGAGTCAATACCTTCGCTTGGGGAACTAAAGGTACAAACTCCCG
>DHNI01000027.1:5067-7022 GCA_002409455.1 Firmicutes bacterium UBA5420
GTACAAACTCCCGAATTAGAACACAACGATCGAAGAGTTTCCCAGTTAGCACTTGGGATTGGAAAGGAGGCGACGCATGTGCCTGAAATACCAGTAGTGCAGCTGACACGAAAAGAGCTATATGACCAGGTATGGGAATTGTCCGTAGCAGAACTAGCACGGCAATGGGATATCCCCTATGCTAGCCTACTCAGACAGATACGGGAGGCTGGTATTCCAACCCCTCCGTCTGGGTATTGGAGTAAGCTTCGCCATGGCAAACCTGTAGCGAAAGCGGAGTTGCCAGAGTCAGCTGACACCATTGTTTCCCTTTTCCCTACTATAGAGGCAAAACCAAAGTGTACAAATCCAGCTACTGTCCAAAAAGAATTAGATACATCTGCCGAAGGGCTACAGGAATCCGCTGGTGACAAATTTATTAATAACGATGTAGACAGTGTGGTCTCTGAAGATCAAGCTGGGAATGAACCTAATACATACACCTCTTATGGTGGTCAAGTTTATAATATTTATGAACGAGAAACATTGTATAAGGAGATATGGGCAGCACCAGTGACAGAGATAGCCAAGCGATATCAGGTGTCCGATGTTGCTATACATAAGGTCTGCAAATCCCTAAATATACCAAGACCACCAAGAGGATATTGGGCTAAGGTACGTGCCAGTAAGCCAGTTAGTATTAAACCACTTCCCAAAACAGAGGGTCCAACTGAAAAAATGGGTATTAGAACAGGTCTAGATATTCGACAGCAAAATGAAGAAGGGGTCCTTGCTTTTTTGAGTGATGAAGACCGTAGGGTTGTTTTTTCTATTGCAGCACAAATTCCAGTCTTGGGTCCAAATGCACGTTTTCATCCTTTGATTATGGCTTATCGCAAGGTTATTGATGAATGGGAGAAGCAACAACAAGCACGCATCGCAAAGGGTTGGAAAAAGCTTGCAGCAACATATGCACCAGCTTTGGCTGAAACTGTATCAGCTCAATCCCTAGAGAGGGCATTTCGAATTATTGACCGACTTATCAGGGTAATGGAACCGTTAGATTGTTCTTTAACCGACACCCTCAATTTTGTTGTCAACGGCGAAACAGTTACGCTTTCTTTTACGGAGTTCACCGATAGGATTGATCATGTTCCTACCATTGAAGAAAATATGAAGCTCTTGGAATATGAAGATTACCGCAAACGAAATTCTTATGCCTCCAAACCACAGATCCGAAAATATGACTACATTTTTAATGGCAGGCTTAAAGTGGTAATTGACAACAAGAAGCATTTCCGTGATTGTCAGTCGTATGTATTGGAGGATCGCTTGGGTGACATTATGATTGAACTTTATGAAGCTGCCGAACGAACCAAGAAAGCTCGTGAGGTTCGGGAGGAAGAGGAACGGCGATATCAAGAAGAACAACGCAGAAAAGAGGAGTTCCGCGAGCGTTATGATATCGAAGTGGATAGGACTTTCGCTCTTACGAATATGGCTGCAGATTACGACATTGCCTGTAAGATACGGAGTTTTATTGCCGCTGTTGAAACATCTGGAGTAAGTGACGAACAAACAGGGAAATGGGTAGAGTGGGCTAAATCTAAGGCTGATTGGTATGATCCCATCGTTGCCCTAGAGGACGAGTTTTTTGGGAAGCGGGAGCATAAAAAACATGCTGAAGACAAGAAACTCGGGCACAAATCTCGTTGGCGGTAGTTTAAAGAGAGTGTGGTTGGTCTTAAGGAGTGGCTTATTTCGATTTGTTCCCTCGGACAAGGCATACAGAATGTGTTTGTAGATTAGAAAGACAATAAAATGCAGTGATATCAACAGTTAAGACCATTAAATGTATACATGACACTCAATGGTTTTCTGTTTGTGGGTAGTATATCCACTTAGATTTAGAATTTCTGATGCCAAAAAAAGAATGGATATAACTGTAATTTAGAATTGTTAAACGAACTTTTGTC
>DHNI01000092.1:0-556 GCA_002409455.1 Firmicutes bacterium UBA5420
ATATTTAGTTCTCAAGGTTCTTGTGTCCCGAAAAAGTATCAGCGTCTTTTGGGGGGACAGCGAGATTATCTTATCACACAACCACCCCGGCGTCAACGCCTCATGACTTACAATTCGGCTCATTTTTGTAAAATAGTGCCGCCTTGATGCATTTGGGGCAAACCCCGTTTTGGTAGCGGCGACAGTTTCATACTTTATCACAGACCCAAATAGCTGTCAACACCTTTTGAAAAATTCCCCCATAATTCCCTCATAAGCCGTTCACCGCTTGGTTCCAGGTTAAGCCGGTAGATCTGTCAATTACTTTTCAGGGTGTGGGCTACCCGATAGCTGTAGATTACAGAGATTATTACACTGACTATAATTAAAATAGTTGATAGAAGAGACCAGGTAGGGTAAAGAAAGACATTACCGAAAGCTAGCAAGATACCGGTGACGGCTAGGGTAATACCGCCGAATCTTTGGCTTTTCCGCCATGCTTCGTCACTACTGAGGCTCCATTTCGTTCTAAGGCCCATAAGACTGTTCTGCTTTAGTTTAGGCATAACGTTACCTA
>DHNI01000092.1:835-19296 GCA_002409455.1 Firmicutes bacterium UBA5420
CGAGTTACCGCTCCATCAAACCCATAGTGGGCGGGAATACGCTCCGGTAAGAAGCCGAAGGCCAGAATTGACAGTACCAAAGGAGAAAACATCATGACAAAAAAGGCAGTCTTATACTTTTTCACTCAACATAATCCCCTTTCAGCTTGGTGATACTTAAGTTCAGCTCATAGATTCATACAACAAGTGAATGTGTAGAAAAATGCCGCTGAGTGAAGAACAACTCGCGGCATGTGTGATACTTTCCCAGAAAGGGTGGCTTTAATCCCCGCCCCCGTCTGCTTCCTCGGTTGAACCTTTATCTATTGGTTCTTGCGGCTCCTGAGGCTGCTCGTCCTCTTCTTCCTCCCTGCCCACAATATCTGCAACGCCCACGACGCGATCATTCTCATCCAACCGCATCAAGGTAACACCCTGGGTATTCCGTCCTAAGCGAGAGATCTCCGATACCTTCATGCGGATCATAATTCCTTCTACTGAGAGAATCATGATCTCGTTGCCCTCTCGTACCACATGAACCCCTACAATAGGGCCGGTTCGTTTCGTTTTGTTGAGCGTCAAAATTCCCTTGCCGCCACGGTTTGTCTGCCGGTATTCACTCAGGGCTGTGCGCTTGCCAAATCCTTGTTCAGTGACAACGAGCAAGTCAGCGTCATCACTTACCACAACCAGACCCACAACGTAGTCCTCTGCATCAAGTTTGATTCCAATTACGCCGCGGGTGGGGCGTCCCGTTGGCCTGACCTGGTCTTCTAAAAAGCGAATGGCCTGACCGTCCCTGGTCACAAGGAGGACCTCGGAGTCTCCCTCTGTTAACTCCACACCCACTAACTCGTCATCATCGTCTAAGGTAATACCGATGAGCCCGCCACTGCGATTGGTATCAAAGGCACTCAAAGCTGTTTTCTTGATAATTCCTTTCCTCGTCGCCATGGTCAAATATTGATCATCAGAGTACTCCGAGATGGGAATCGTAGTCTCAATGCGCTCTCCGGGTTCAAAATTAATCAGATTAATAACTGCTATGCCCCTGGCATTACGGCCTGCTTCTGGTATCTCATGGCCCCGTAAGCGGTAAACCCGCCCCTTATTGGTAAAGAAAAGAATATAGCTATGGGTGCTGGCCACGAAAAGCCTCTCTACAAAGTCATCTGCCTTGGTATTCAGAGCCGTAATCCCCCGGCCACCTCGCCTTTGGGCACGATAGGTGTCCACAGGAAGACGCTTAATGTAACCTTGATGGGTAACCGTCACCACGATATCTTCCTCGGCGACCAGATCAACATCCTCCAGATTGCCAACGGACAATCCTATTTTCGTCCGCCTAGGATCAGCGAAGCGATCCTTAATGTCAATTAGCTCGTCTTTGATAATCTCATAAACAAGGTTTATATCACCCAATATCGCTTTGAGGCGAGCAATAGTTTTTAGTAGTTCATCATATTCAGCATCGATCTTATCGCGTTCAAGTCCGCTTAATCTCCTCAGCTGCATATCGAGTATGGCCACCGCTTGCCTTTCACTCAAGCCAAAACGTTCCATTAAGCGCTCCTTAGGATTATCATAGGAGGCACGAATAATGGCAATAACCTCATCAATATTGTCTAGCGCGATGCGGTAACCTTCCAAAATGTGCGCTCGTTCTTCGGCCTTAAAGAGCTCAAAACGGGTACGCCTGATCACAACCTCTTTTTGATGATCAAGGTAATAGTTCAATACTTCCTTCAGGTTCAACACCCTAGGTTGATTATCAACGAGGGCAAGCATAATCACACCAAATGTATCTTCTAGCTGGCTGTGCTTATATAGGCGGTTCAACACCACATGGGGATCGGCATCGCGTCGGCATTCGATCACAATGCGCATTCCTGCTTTATCAGATTCATCCCGCAGGTCGGTGATTCCATCTACCCTTTTATTGCGAACTAAATCAGCAATTTTCTCAATGAGTCTAGCCTTGTTTACTTGGTAGGGTAGCTCAGAGATCAAAATGCGAGTCTTGCCATTGGACATCTGTTCAATTTGGCTTTTAGCCCTAACTTTAATGCGGCCCCGACCAGTTGTATACGCGTCCTTAATCGCATCGCGCCCCAAGATTATGGCCCCAGTTGGAAAATCAGGCCCTTTAATATAGCTCATCAAACCCTTAATATCAATTTCGGGGTTATCAATGAGTTCGATTAAGCCATCAATTACCTCTCCAAGATTATGAGGCGGAATGTTGGTGGCCATACCTACCGCAATTCCAGCAGCACCGTTCACCAATAAGTTCGGATACTTGCTGGGCATCACCGTAGGCTGCTCTAGTGTTTCGTCAAAGTTCGGATAAAAATCTACCGTGTCTTTGTCAATATCCTTGATTATTTCCATAGCCAACTTAGAGAGGCGAGCCTCAGTGTAACGCATGGCAGCCGGCGGATCACCGTCCACGCTACCGAAGTTACCATGGCCATCCACGAGCATGTTACGATACGAGAAGGGCTGAGCCATTCTCACCATGGCATCATAAATGGCCGAGTCTCCGTGGGGATGATACTTACCCATGACTTCGCCCACAATTCTGGCTGATTTCTTATGGGGTCTATCGGGCCTGTTACCAAGTTCCAACATACCGTAGAGAATGCGGCGCTGTACCGGTTTTAAACCGTCCCTCACATCAGGTAATGCCCGTTCTACAATGACACTCATGGCATAATTGATGTAGGAGGTTTTCATCTCTTGCGTTATCTTGATGGGAACCGTTTTTCCATTATGCAAATTGATACTCAACTAGCTCCACCCCTCAATTAAATGTCAAGATTTGTAACTTCGTGGGCATGCTCTTCAATGAACTCACGGCGAGGTTCGACTTTCTCCCCCATGAGCGTGTTGAAAATTTCATCGGCCAAGATGGCATCGTCCACTTTCAACTGAAGAATCGTGCGCTTCTCTGGATCCATAGTGGTTTCCCATAGCTGATCCGCGTTCATTTCACCTAGTCCCTTGTAACGCTGGAGCGTTGCACCTTGTCGACCCACGCGCTCCAAAATCTCCTCAAGTTCATTATCATCGAAGGCATAATGCGAATCCTTCCCCTTACGCACTTGATAAAGAGGCGGTAGGGCAATATAGATATAACCTTCTTCCAAAAGCGGGCGCATATAGCGATAGAAAAACGTTAAAAGTAGGGTGCGAATATGTGCTCCATCCACATCTGCATCGGTCATAAGAACAACTTTGTGGTAACGAGCTTTAGCGATATCAAAATCCTCACCAATACCGGTTCCAAAGGCCGTGACCATGGAGCGGATTTCTGCATTGCTTAGAATTCTATCTAAACGCGCCTTTTCCACATTCAAAATCTTACCCCTCAGGGGCAGAATAGCTTGGAAACGGCGATCTCTACTCTGTTTGGCTGTACCTCCCGCGGAATCCCCTTCCACAATAAAGATCTCACACAACTCTGGATCTGTGAGACTACAGTCCGCTAGCTTACCGGGTAGCGCCGAAATTTCCAGCGCGTTCTTGCGGCGCGTCAGCTCCCTGGCCTTGCGAGCTGCTTGCCTAGCTCTAGCTGCTTGAATTCCCTTATCCACGATGCGCTTGCCATCAGTTGGATTTTGCTCTAGAAATTCCGATAACTCTTCGGCAACAATGGATTCAACTAGGCCCTTAACTTCGCTGTTGCCCAGCTTCGTCTTGGTTTGCCCTTCAAATTGCGGATCGGGAATACGCACGCTAACCAGGGCCGTACATCCTTCTCGCACGTCATCTCCACTTAGGTTTTCATCAGCTTGTTTGAGTAAACCTCTACGCCTAGCATAGTCATTGATCGTCCGGGTTAAAGCACTCCGAAAACCAATCAAGTGGGTTCCGCCTTCGTGGGTGTTGATATTGTTAGCAAAACTGAGAGTGGTTTCGGTATAGCTATCGTTATACTGAATAGCGGTCTCCACCTCAATGCCATCCTTTTCTGCCGTCAAGTAGATGGGATTTTTCATAATGACCGTTTTATTGCGGTTGAGGTAATCAACGTAGGAAACAATGCCACCCTTGTATAAAAAGCGGTGCTCGCGTTTGGAGCGGTGATCCATGAAGACGATGGTTGTTCCCTTGTTCAAAAAGGCTAACTCCCGCAGGCGATAGACAATCATCTCTGCCTGAAAGTCAATAGTATCAAAGATGGTAGCGTCAGGCTTAAAACGGATCATTGTTCCATGATCCTTGGTGGAACCTAAATCCTGGAGAGGCTGTTGAGCTACCCCCTTTTCATACATCTGGGAATAATGGCGACCATTATACCAGACCTGGGCTTCAAGCCATTCCGAAAGGGCATTTACAACCGAAACACCTACACCATGGAGTCCGCCAGAAACTTTATAGTGTCCGCCTTCCTGACCAAATTTCCCTCCGGCATGAAGTATCGTCATCACAGTCTCCAAAGTGGAAATTTTTGTCTTAGAGTGGACTTCGACAGGAATACCACTACCATTATCTCTAACAGAAAGAGAACCATCCTCGTAAATGACAATCTCGATGAGGTCGCAATAACCAGCCATAGCCTCATCAATAGAATTATCCACCACTTCTATAAAAAGATGGTGCAAACCATATACATCGGTATTTCCAATGTACATACCCGGTCGTATTCTGACCGCCTCCAGACCCTCCAAGACCTGGATTTGGTCTGCTGTATAATTAGGAGCCATCTGCTGCTTTTCCAAGATCAATCAACTCTCCTTACAACTCAGTCTCGAATTTCTAATGCTTGCCCCACGAGCATCAATATATCCCTGTTGCCCTTCGATAAAGCGTCTTTGCTGAAATAGGCGAAAGATAAACATACTTAGCACAAATAATAATGGAAACAGGTGTTTCGCTTAATTGTACCACAAAACCCTCTTCTTCTGCAGTCTTTAGAAATTCTTGATTCAACTGTGAAGGTTTCTCGGTCAAATCAATGACGCCAATGACCTCACTTAATGGTACCACAACATCATTTCCCATGTGCAAAAACATAACCTCGTCCTTTCGTTACTGCAAAATTCGCCCCTGCTCAATCCGAAAGATACTCGCTCGCTGTTTTGTTTCGGGCGTAAAACTATCTAGATTGGTTGTAGTCACAATGGTCTGTGCTTTCTGATTTAGAATTGATAAGAGAAGCATCTGGCGATTTCGATCCAGCTCACTCATTACATCATCCAAAAGCACAACAGGATACTCCCCGGTCTCTTGGCACATCAATTCTAGTTCGGCCAAAATATAAGCAAGCACAGCGGTTCTTTGCTGACCCTGGCTACCGTATTTTTTCAGATCGGCATCATTGATCCGAAAAACTAAATCGTCCCTTTGAGGCCCAACTAGTGTATAGCCTCGCCGAACCTCTTCCATTTTAAGCTCCTGCAGCTTTTGCCGCAAGGTATCTTCCACATGTGCGCTCGTATATTTTCTGCCAAGGGCGATGTTTTCTTCTGTCTCAAAAAAAGGCTGGTAAATTAAGTGTAGATCTTCCCGCTCATCGCTAATCCTCTCATGGGCACTTTTACTATAGTGTTGTAGGGTTTCCACAACATCTTGTCTACGTAGCATGATCTTGGTTCCCAAAGAGACAAGCTGGTTATCCCAGGCAGGAAGCTGGCTTAACTGGGAACGATTTTCGAAAGCTCCCTTCAAAAGACTATTGCGTTGACGAACCACCCTTTGGTATTTCAACAGATTATTGCGATAGACGGGGTCGATTTGGCAGATCTGCACATCCAAAAAACGGCGGCGATCTCCCGGGGAACCTTTCACCAATTGGAGACTATCGGGGATGAACAAGACCGTGTTTAAGCAACCCACAAAAGAGTTAGCGGTCGTTGACTTTTGATTTACCAGGAGGCGCTTTTTTTCTAGTTCACTCACCATCACAGCTAAGTCTAAAGTCGCCATTTTGGCCACCTGCGCCGTTATTACAGTTCTCTGAGCACCGTGATTGATCAATTCCGTCTCACGGGTGGTTCGGTACGATTTGCTCAAAGACAAGACATAGATGGCCTCTAGGAGATTTGTCTTACCCTGGGCATTGTCACCCACGAAAATATTCAAACCAGGGGTTAGGCTTAAGGTAGCGCTCTGGTAATTTCGAAAACTGTGCAAAGAAAGGCTTTTAATGTGCATTTAGCTCTGCGCCTTGATTTTAAACTTTTCTCCACTCGTCAGTTCCACAATAGTTCCGGGAGTGAGCTTATGAGAACGCCTAGTTTCAACCTGGCCGTCCACTAAGACTTGACCACTTTGAATCAACATTTTAGCTTCCCCCCCGCTGCCTACCACATTAGTCCATTTTAAAAATTGATCAAGTTGGATGACATCCGTCTTGATTTTGACTTCCTTCACAGGTATCCATCCTCTTTTTTTAGATTCTAATAGGCATGAGAATATAGAGATGATGATCGCTGTCGGCTGCCTTTATTAACGCCTGCCGAGATCCTTCGAAACGAAACTCCACTTCATCTGCATCCATCGTCTTCAGCATATCCAACATAAACTTGGGCGAATAGGCTGCTTGTTCTGGGGGACCTTCGTGTTCAATATTGTACTGTTCTTGCGATTTGCCCAACTTTGAAGTCGTCCCTATCTCCAAAACTCCTTCATTAACTTGAATCAGTACAGGAGAACCATCGACCCGTGCAACAATGGCAGCCCTTTCTAAAGCCTGAATCAACTGGGTTCGTTTGATCCTCATCTTCGTTTTCTGCTCGGTGTATAAAACCGACATGTAATTTGGAAACCGACCTTCAATCAAGCGCGTCGTGAAGATGGTGTTGTCAAACTTGAAAGCCAGTTGATTGTTGCCAAAGAAAACTTGAATGTTGGTTTCGTTCACCGGTAAACAGCGACCTAATTCTACGAGATTGACTTTTGGAATAATAAAAGAGCCTTCTTCGATGAATGTGGTACCTGTTTCCGCCTGGACAAAAGCGAGCCGGTTGGAGTCCGTAGCTACAAAGTTAATCTTGTGGTCTTTAACTTCCATGAGGACGCCTGAAAAAATCGGTTGATGATCATCATTAGCGGTAGCAAACGCACTATTGCGAATGAGCCGCAGCAATTCGTAGTCAGTAAGACTCAGAACCTTTTCATCGCATTGGGGATAGGCGGGAAATTCTTCGCCAGTAATGGTGTTTAAAGCAAACTCCATTGTTCCTGCGCTGATCAAAATTCGTCCTTCATTCCATTCCACCGTTACATCTTCTGCTGGTAGCTTGCGCACCAACTCGGAAAATAATCTTCCGTTAACAATATGTTCCCCTGGTTGCATTACATTACAAGAAGCCTGCGTTTGTATGGCCATTTGCAGGTTGTTGGCTGTGATGGTTAAGCTATTTTTATCAACCAAGAGATGAAGGCCCTCTAAAACTGGGGTTTGATCATTCGTTGATATGGCTTTTTCAACCATAGCCACACTCGCGATCAACTCACTGCTTTTGATTAGAAAATGCATAATTATACCTCCTGTGGAATATTGACTTAAACAACTTTACCTATCTTAATAAAGATCTTTTTTAGTAGTAATAGTAGTAGGGCCTGTGTAAATGTGGAAAACAGGTAATGGTTGTTTGGAGTAGACGTTAGGTTCGATCACAACCTGTTGATCATTGTTCAAGAGTATCCACACTTTCAACAATAGCGAAAAAGGCCAAAAAGTTATCCCATGGCTTCTCCACAGGTTATCCTTAACTTCGCTGAATAAGATTCTCAAGTTCTGTGATCGTGTTCTGCAAAGATGGATCGAGTTTCAGTTCCTTCTCGATTTTCTCCACAGCATGGATCACAGTGGT
This sequence comes from Firmicutes bacterium UBA5420, assembly GCA_002409455.1. Classification (GTDB taxonomy): domain Bacteria; phylum Bacillota; class Limnochordia; order Darwinibacteriales; family Darwinibacteriaceae; genus UBA5420. The sequence goes on from DHNI01000092.1 coordinate 8,638, forward strand.
ATGATCTCTACCTCCGAAGGATTCGCCAATTTCCGGTAGGGAATGGTCTGTCAAATGGCGGATCAGATACATGGCAACTTGCCTGGGAAAGGTAATGTTGCGGGTACGGCGTTTTGATTTCATATCGGCTACTTTAATTGAGTAGTGATCAGCCACTACATCCATAATACCCTCGGTAGTAATGGGCTTGTTTGCCGGAGCTTTCAAGATATCCTTTAAGGCAGTGGCCACGGTTTCTAAGTCTAGTGGTGCGTTGTGTAAATTACATTGTGCGTTAACCCGAACCAAAGCCCCTTCGAGCTCTCGAATATTCGATTGGACATGGGTGGCGATGTAGCTTAGGACTTCGTGAGATATCTCCAAATTATCATCAATAGCTTTTTTGCGCAAAATGGCAACTCTAGTCTCCAGATCAGGTGGTTGAATGTCGGCGGTAAGCCCCCATTCAAAACGGCTCCTTAGGCGTTCTTCTAAGGTAGGAATATCTTTAGGAGGTCGATCAGATGAGATGATAATCTGCCGATCTGCTTGGTAAAGGGCGTTGAATGTGTGGAAAAACTCTTCTTGGGTCGACTCTTTGCCTGCGACAAATTGGATATCGTCCACTAAGAGGATGTCCACATTGCGGTACTTATTGCGGAAGTCTACCATCGACTTCTTACCGATAGCCGAAATCAAATCGTTAGTAAAGGTTTCTGAGGTAACATAGACTACAGAAATATTCGGATCCTGTTCCACGGCATAATGGCCGATTGCGTGCATTAAATGCGTCTTGCCAAGACCAACCCCTCCGTAGAGAAAAAGGGGATTGTAAGCTTTTGCTGGCCCTTCTGCCACTGCCAAGGAGGCGGCGTGGGCAAAGCGATTTGAGTTACCCACAACAAACGATTCAAAGGTATAACGGGGATTTAAAATAGACGACATAGGCCCCGGTTCCCTTATAGGAAGATCTACGATGGGCTCTTCTTCCAAAGGCTTTGTTCTTACATGGGGTCGTGGCTCTTCTTCGTAGATGCGCTCATCTGGCGTTGAAAGCGATTTCACACCCTTGGGGATCGTAAACTTGATATCCCAGTCGCGGTTGGCTACCTGCCGCAGGGTTTTCTGCAGGGGATTTACGTAACGTGCCTCTACCCAGTCTTTTGTAAACTCGTTGGGAAATTCAATGTATAATGTACTGCCATCGAGTTGTACCGGACGGCTGTTTTTTAGCCAGGCGTCAAAGGAACGTTCTGGTAAATCAGCGGCCATGATTTCCAGAACTTCATCCCATACTAAAATTAGCTGGTTTAGTTGTTCCATAAGCTAACCTCCCGATGCTTGTTCACAGTCTAATTCTTGATTTATCCACAAGCTCCTGCTTTTGCTTGTGTCAGAGTGCACAATGTTTCCTCAGGGTTATCCACAGAAGGGAGATCTCCGAGGAGGTATTCTTCACCAATAATACCGCAGTTTATCCACAAATTCAACAGCTTATCCACAAAAACGCGAAATCCCTGTTGGTAGCTACCATGTGTGGAAAAGAGACGGTTTCTCCCCAAAATTATACACAGAATGATCACAACTTTTTTGCGCAAAGAAGATTAAATTGTGTATAAAATTGTCTAACGAGCTAAAAAGGGGTGGGATAAATTATCCACAGGCAGAAATTCCACAGTTATCCCCAGGTTATGCACAAGTTGTGGATAAAATAGTGGCTTGGCATGGGCAGATCAGGTGTGGGAACATGTGTTTAGATCTTTTATCCACAAGTTGGGGACATTTCCTTGTGAACTCTGTGTATAATTGTGTGGCGATCGATTGCTATTGACATGGTTTTGTAAAGTACGATATAATCGCTTTGACTGTCGTTTGCTTTGTTGTGAAGGGGGGAAGACTTATGAAGAGGACATATCAACCTAAGAATCGTAGAAGAAAACGCCTGCATGGCTTTCGCTCAAGAATGAAGACTACCGCTGGTCGCAGGGTTTTGGCCCGCAGACGGACAAGAGGGCGCAAGACTCTCTCTGCTTAATGTTCTTCAGATTTCGTTTGAGGAATAAGGGTAGTTTGGACGCTCGGGAGGTTTTAACGTGGAGCGTTTAAAGAATCCTCAGGAATTTAGTGTAGTCTATAAACAGGGGAAACCAAACTTTGGCAAGTATGTGGTAGTCTCGGTTCTACCCATAGACAAAAGCGTCTCGCGGGTAGGTTTTGCCGTAGGCAAAAAGGTTGGGAACGCGGTGGCCCGTAACAAAATCAAAAGAAGGCTCAGAGCGATTATGCAAAGCCAGGCTAAGCGCGTATCCCCTGGGTTTGACGTAGTGATCGGAGCCAAACAAAAGTCAGTCACCGCTAGTTACAGAGAGTTAGAAGACGATTTAGGCCGGGTGCTAAAGAAGTCAGGCCTTGTGGCCTGTGCTCGAAGTGAATCCACCAGGGTTGGTGAAGAGCATGCTTAAGGTGGCGCTCTTTTTCATTAGGGGGTATCAGAGGTTTATCTCGCCGGTGTTACCCCGCAGTTGCCGGTTTTACCCCACTTGTTCTGAATACGCCATCCAGGCTATTGGTAAGCATGGGTGGAAGGGTCTGTGGTTGGCCATAAAGAGAATTGGCAGATGCCATCCTTGGCATCCGGGAGGTTATGATCCCGTTCCTTAGTTGATTGGAGGGTTTTACCTTGATGGATTTTATTGCCGGGGGGCTTGGCTGGGTACTCGCGCAAATAGTAGCGGTAACGCACAGTTACGGACTTGGTATCATTCTTACCACTCTTATTGTTCGTTTATTGCTTTTTCCTCTCACGTTGAGCCAAAATAAAAGCATGGTTGCCATGCGTAAGATACAACCAGAGTTAAATGAGATTAATAAGAAGTACGCGAATAATAAGGAAGAACAGCAAAAGCTCACCATGGAGCTCTATCAGAAGCATAAGATTAACCCCTTAGGTGGGTGTCTGCCTATGCTTGTACAGCTCCCCATTTTATGGGCTTTTTTCCGGGTGCTGCAAAATATTCCAGCAGATGAGACCGCTGTATTTTTTGGACTTTGGATACTTAGTGAAGCCGATCCGTTTTATATCTTCCCCATTTTAGCCGCTGCAACTACCTTCCTGCAAAGTAAGCTATCTATGACAGGAGATGCTGGCCAACAGAAATCCATGTTGATTGTAATGCCACTTATGATTGGATTTTTCAGCTTGAGCTTACCCTCGGGGTTGGTCTTGTATTGGATTACGAGCAATGTATTTTCCATTGTGCAACAGGCGTGGATCAATAAGTTGTATCCCGTGAATTAAGGGGGCCAAATAATGAAGTCGATAGAAGTAGTCGCTCGGACGGTGGAGGAAGCCATCGCCGAAGCGCTTCGCGAGCTGCAAGTTGAGCGCGATGATGTTGAAGTGACGATTCTAGAAGAAGGAAATAAGGGGTTTTTGGGGATTCTAGGTTCCAAGCAGGCCAAGGTGCGCGTGGAGAAAAAAGTGCCTGAATACGAGGTTAAATTAGAAAAGGCCCTGGAGTTTATGGGCGAGCTTTTTGGGCACATGGGTCTTAACCCGACTATCACCGGACAGGCTGACGAGGAGAGCGTAAATCTGCATATTGAGGGTGACGATCTGGGCATCTTGATTGGGCGCAGAGGCCAAACCCTCGATAGCTTGCAATACCTTACTAGCCTAGCGGTGAATCGTCAGGGAGGCGAATGGATTAGGATTAACCTTGACATCGGCGACTATCGGGCCAAACGAGAAGAAAGCCTGCGGTCTTTGGCCCAAAGGGCGGCTATGAAGGTAGAATCGTCTGGACGTAGGGTGGCCTTAGATGCCATGAATGCAGCTGAACGGCGCATTGTCCATCAGGAACTGCAGGAATTTGGAGGCGTAACAACCCAGAGTGAAGGGCAAGAGCCTTATCGCCGCGTGATAATTCTTCCTGAATAAGGGTTAAACGGATGGAACGTTCTGGGGGCATTACAGAATGAACGACACAAAGTTCATTTTGTAGGCCCTTTTTTTGTTTTGTGGTAGAATAAAGACTGAGGTGATGGCAATGAAAGATGCAACCATTGCAGCTGTGGCTACCCCCGTAGGTGAAGGGGGTATTGGTGTTGTGCGCTTAAGTGGACCTGAAGCTATAGCGATCGCCGATCTGGTATTTCAAGGGATGCAGGGAGGCAAACTAGACGATCACCGTGAGGATCGGTTACGCTATGGTAAAGTGGTGGATCCTCAAACAGGAAAAACGGTAGATGAAGTGTTAGCTTTGGTTATGCGTGCCCCCCATTCCTATACTGCAGAGGATGTGGTAGAGCTCCAGTGTCACGGAGGCGTTGTTGTGGTGGCAGAAGTTTTGTCTCTGTGCCTAAAGCTCGGTGCAACGATGGCGGAACCTGGAGAGTTCACGAAGCGGGCCTTCTTGAACGGTCGCCTGGATTTGAGCCAGGCTGAAGCCGTAATGGATATTGTTCGTTCTCCGACTCGGCTGGGTTTGGAAGTTGCGGTGGATCAACTAGAAGGTAGTTTGAGTAGGCGTATCAAGGGAATTCAAGAGTCTTTATATCAAATCATGGTACAAGTAGAAGCCAGTATTGATTTTCCTGAAGATGATCTTCCCGATGTCGAATTGGGAGAAATTGAACATACGCTCAAACTTGCCTTGACCGACATTGCGGAGCTTCTTCATACAGCCGATGATGGCAAGATCTTGCGAGAAGGCCTAAAGACTGTAATTACTGGCAAGCCCAACGTAGGAAAATCTAGTCTTTTGAATACATTACTAGATGAGAATCGAGCCCTAGTTACCGATATTCCAGGAACCACAAGAGACAGCATTGAAGAGGTAGTGAATCTGCGCGGCGTGCCCTTGCGTCTGATAGACACCGCGGGAATCAGAGAAAGTGGCGATGTGGTGGAACAGCTGGGCGTAGCACGTAGCCTAGATTTGCTAAAGGAAGCAGATTTGGTATTACACGTGCTAGATCGTAGTGACGCCCTGACGGCAGATGATTTTGATGTCTTAGAGCGTACAAAAGAAAAGAGACGTGTTGTGCTGATTAATAAAGTAGATTTGCCACCCCTTTGGGGTATTTCAGACTTGGGAGATGTGGGAGATTCGCCTATACTCGAAATGTCTCTCCTCCAGGAGAGTCGCCAAGTTGTTCAGACTCTAGGTGACGTTATCTTAGGTCTCATAGGTAGGGGGAGCATTACAAGCTTTGCCGGTTCGCGGGCCTTTATTACTCGCGCTAGACATAAACAGGCTCTGCAACAAGCGGAGTTAGCGCTACAAGATTCGCTCGCGACAGTGAATCAAGGCTTCCCCCTTGATCTAATTGCAGTAGATTTGTACGCTGCTTTGGAACATCTGGGGGAAATCACCGGCGAAACGGTGCGGGAGAATGTGCTCGATCGCATTTTTGCCCAATTTTGTATTGGGAAGTAGTAGGAAGGGGTTAGCTATGCCTCAGAGTTATGACGTGATCGTGGTTGGAGCTGGACATGCAGGAGCCGAAGCGGCCTTGGCTGCTGCACGCATGGGTCAAAGGGTGGTCATTTTCACCTTAAATTTGGATAATGTCGCCCTGCTGCCCTGCAATCCAAGCATTGGCGGATCTGGAAAGGCCACTTTAGTTCGTGAAGTTGATGCCCTAGGCGGCGAGATGGGCAAAAATTGTGATGCTACTTTGATGCAAATGCGCATGTTAAATACCAGGCGCGGTCCCGCGGTACAGGCTCTAAGAGTACAGCTGGATCGGAAGCTCTACCAGAGACGCATGAAGAACATCTTAGAAACCACGGACAATGTTTATCTTAAGGAAGCACTCGTTACAGATCTACTCGTCGAAAATGGAGCCATGAAGGGTGTTATTCTACGCGGAGGCGTAGAAATTCATGCTCCTTGTGTGATCTTGGCTACCGGCACCTACCTGCGGGCGGTCATTCACATAGGAGAACAGCAATATGAATCGGGGCCGCAAGGGCAGCATACAGCAGTGGCCCTAGCTGATGCTTTAGCTAAGTGGCTTCCCATAGTACGCTTTAAGACGGGTACGCCTCCCCGGGTTAACCTCCGTTCTCTTAACTATGATCGTTTAGAGAAACTGCCCGGCGATCCCCATATCCCTGGCTTTTCCTTTGAAACAACCAGCTTAGATATTGAGCAAGTCCCTTGCTGGGTGACGTATACAACCAAGGAGACTCACCGCATAATCCGGGATAACTTGAGCCGTACATCCATGTATAGTGGTGCCATTACTGGAGCAGGGCCTCGCTACTGCCCTTCGATTGAAAGTAAGATTGTGGAATTTCCGAACCGAGAGAGCCACCAGATTTTCGTTGAACCCGAGGGCTGGCAGACGAATGAGGCGTATCTAAGTGGGGTCTCCACTTCCCTTCCCTACGAAATACAAGAGGAGATGCTCAAAACCATCCCTGGCTTTGAAGCGGTGGAGATTTTGCGTCCGGCCTATGCTATTGAATATGACTGCATTGATCCCTTAGCACTGGGAGCTTCTCTGGAAAGCAAGGATATTGCTGGACTTTTCCTAGCAGGGCAGATCAATGGTACTTCTGGGTATGAAGAGGCTGCAGCTCAGGGCATTGTAGCAGGTATTAACGCCTCACGCTTTTTGCGTGGCCAAGATGCTGTAATTATTCCCCGCTCCCAAGGGTATATTGGGGTTCTAATTGACGATTTGGTCACTAAGGGTGTAACGGAGCCCTATCGCATGATGACATCCCGCTCGGAATATCGCCTTTCTTTGCGTATGGACAATGCCGATGCACGTTTCACCCCCCTTGGCTACTCCTTGGGGTTGATTTCTCCGCAGCGTTACGGAGCTTTTCAGAATAAACAAACGCAGATTCATGAAGAGGTGGAGCGTCTAAACAAGACTACATTGGGAGGTACCCCTGAGGTAAATGAGAGACTTCAGGAACTTAAGACAGCTCCCCTTAAGCATGGGGTGAGTTTGGCGGATCTTTTGCGTCGCCCTGAGTTGAAATACCAGGATCTAGAGAATTTTACGGAGTTGCCAGAGCTACCCCCCTTTGTTTCAGAACAGGTAGAGATACAAGTTAAGTATCATGGTTACTTGGCCCGGCAAGAAGCGGCTATTGAACGCTTTGACAAAATGGAAAAGAAACGATTGTCCGCAGACTTCCCTTATCACGAAGTAAAGGGTCTATCTAGAGAAGCAACCACTCGGTTAAGTGAGATTAAGCCAAGTTCTGTGGGCCAGGCTTCTAGGGTTTCTGGAGTTAACCCAGCTGATATTAATGTTTTGCTTGTCTATCTTGAACAGCAGCAACGGAGGTCAGATTAATGGACTCTTATGCTTCACGCTTTCAATCTACTTTGCTGCAGGGATTGCAGAACTGGGAATTAGAGGATCTCTCAGGCTCCCTTCCCTCCTTGACGGCCTTCGCAGAATCCATTGTTGAGGCGAACAAAAACCTAAACTTGACCCGGCTCGTGGATCCGGAGGAGATGGCGGTGAAAAACATTTTGGATAGCTTAGGTCTGCTGCGCCTAGAGTGGCCTTTGAACCTAAGTTGCCTTGATCTCGGAACCGGTGCTGGTTTTCCAGGCGTCCCCCTCGCTGTTTGTCGACCGGAGTGGAGCGTTGTGCTTTTGGATTCACTTCGTAAACGTCTGCGCTTCTTGGAGGGGGCTACTAAAGATCTAGGACTCGCCCATGTACGCACCTTACACGCCAGGGCTGAAGATGTCGGTCAAGATAAGAACCATAGGCAGAGCTACGATCTCGTTGTCAGCCGGGCGGTAGCCCACTTACCTGTTCTTTTAGAGTTGGCCACTCCCTTGGTTAAGGTAGGTGGTTGCTTTGTGGCTTACAAATCAAGTGAAGCAGAGGCGGAATTGAGGGGGAGCTCCGGTGCCATGTCCAAACTCAACATAAAGCTAGAACAGGTGTTCGAAATGGAGCTGCCGCTTTCCATGGGGGAACGTCGTCTATTGGTATTTAGAAAGGTTGCGCCTACTCCCCCATCGTTTCCTCGTAGAGCCGGATTACCCAATAAGCAACCTTTAGAATAGGCTACAATGAAAGGGAGTCTCGCGCAGTCCATTGGAGGCTCCTTTTTTGTTTTGCTTCATTACGGAAGGAACTTGCCTTCCTATACAGAATTACAATAGCAACTGGGAATGGGGTGAGTTGTTAGTGAAGTTGACTGAGGTTCTCCTAAATCGAAAGCGCACTGAAGGGTCGCAAAATGAAGGGTTTGATAGCTGGAGCGAGGCTGTTCAAGCGGTTCCTATTCATCTTGTTGGCCCAGGTAAATATCAACCAAGGCAGGAGTTCGGCCAGGAGGCTTTGGAGGAGTTGGCCGAATCCATTAAAACACACGGTCTTTTGCAGCCCGTCGTGGTTCGGAGGGGGGCCATTGGTTACGAATTGATTGTAGGTGAGCGGAGGCTTAGGGCATGCAAACATCTCGGCTGGGAAGTGATTCCCGCGATTGTTCGAGACGTTGAAGATCGCGAAGCAGCAGAACTTGCCCTGATTGAAAACCTGCAGCGTTCGGATCTCCATGTCTTTGAGGTTGCTGAGGGTTACGAAAGGCTATTGACAGAATTCGCGTTGACCCAGGAAGAGCTGGCAACTCGACTTGGAATTAGCCAAGCGAACATAGCCAACAAAATACGCTTACTGAGACTTCCCATGCAAGTGCGGGAGATTATTTCCCGGGAAATGCTAAGCGAACGTCATGGGCGCGCCCTTTTGCGACTGGATAATTTGGAGCATCAACTCCGAGTGTTAGAGAAGGTTGTGGCAGACGATCTTAATGTTAAACAGACGGAACAGCTCGTGACCTCCTTTGTCGATCCGAGAGACGGCAAGGCGAGACGGGACAAGCCTGAAGGAAAGCGCAAGTTGATCATCAAGGATTTGCGGTTGTTTACGAATAGTGTAAGACAACTCACCGATACGCTACAATCTAGCGGGCTTGTTGTTAAGGTCGAGGAGAAAGATAGTGACGAAGTGTATGAAATTGTGGTAACGGTGCAAAAACCGCATGGGGGTGAAATGAATGGCTAGAGTGATAGCAATCATTAATCAAAAGGGCGGCGTGGGAAAAAGCACCACCGCAGTGAATCTAGGGGCCTATTTGGCCCTAGCTGGCAAGAGGGTGCTTCTAGTGGATGTGGATCCCCAGGGCAATGCCTCCAGTGGTGTCGGAATTGACAAACGGAGAATTCGTCGCTGTATGTACTCGGTTCTAATAGATGGGGAAAAAATTGAGCGCATTGTTGAACCCACCGAAATTGAGAACTTCCACGTGGCCCCGGCCACCATTGACTTAGCTGGTGCAGAAATTGAGTTGGTCTCAACGATATCTAGGGAGTTTCGCCTGAAGAAAGCTTTAGAACTTGTGCAGGATCGTTATGATTATGTCGTAATCGACGCCCCTCCCTCTTTGGGCCTACTGACAGTGAATGGGTTGACTGCCGCCAACTCAGTCTTGGTGCCTATTCAATGTGAGTATTATGCTTTAGAAGGTCTTAGTCAATTAGTGAGTACTATTGCCATGGTTCAAGAGCATCTGAACCCCGCTTTAGAATGGGAAGGCGTGGTTATGACTATGTATGATGTGCGAACGAACCTATCTCAACAGGTGATTGAGGATGTACAGACTTATTTTCAAAATACAGTGAGGGTATATAAGTCCATTATTCCCCGCAACGTTCGTTTGGGCGAAGCGCCTAGTTTTGGTCAACCCATTGCACTTTATGACCCGAAGTCTAAGGGGGCCGAAGCCTACGAAAGCTTAGCGCAGGAGGTTTTGAACTCATGAGTACACAAAGATTGGGAAGAGGACTGCGGGCGTTGATTCCTGAAGTGGAAGAAGTAGAGGCCGCCGGTGATATTCAAGAGATTTCTCTTGATCTCATAGAACCCAATCCCTTTCAACCTAGGAGGCACTTTGATCCTGAGAAGCTTGAAGAGTTGTCCCAGTCCATTCGGGAGTTTGGCTTACTCGAACCTGTAATTCTGCGGGAATACGGTGAAAGCTTTCAGCTGGTCGCTGGTGAGCGCCGGGTTCGGGCAGCGAGGTTGGCAGGGCTTCAGGCGGTACCTGCATTATTTCGGGATTTCTCTGATGTAGAGATGATGAAAGTAGCCCTGGTTGAGAATCTCCAGAGGGAAGACTTGAATCCGATTGAAGAAGCCGAAGGGTACCAGAGGCTGATTGAGGAGTTCAGCTTTACCCAAAATCAGGTTGCTGAGGCGGTTGGGAAGAAACGCCCTTCAGTCGCGAATGCCCTCCGCCTATTGAACTTAAGCGATACTGAGAAGTACATGGTGCAGGACGGTCGTCTTTCTGCAGGTCACGCTAAGGTTCTTTTAGGGGTAAGTGACGTTAAGAAGAGGATGCAGTTAGCCAACAAGGTAGTGAAAGAAGACTTGAGTGTCCGGCAGCTAGAGGAGCTTTTGAAGAAACCCAAACGTGTTCCACGTGGAACATTTAAGATCAAAAGTCCTGAGTTGGTTGATTTGGAGGAGGATCTGCAGCGCATCTTTGGCACTAAGGTTTCCATGAGTTATCGGCAAGGTGCCGGGCGAATTGCCATCGAATACTACTCTGATGAGGAGTTAGAACGTCTGCTTGAAATGATCAGGGGAATTTAGAAAGGAGTGTTCCACGTGGAACACTCCTTT
>DHNI01000092.1:19400-23442 GCA_002409455.1 Firmicutes bacterium UBA5420
GTGGAACACTCCTTTTAAGTTAGGTTTTGCAATGTTCCACGTGGAACAAACCACGGTGGAACACTCCTTTTAAGTTAGGTTTTGCAATGTTCCACGTGGAACAAACCACGGTGGAACACTCCTTTTGAGTAGGTTCTACAATGTTCCGCGTGGAACAAACCACAGTGGAACACTCCTTTTGAGTTAGGTTCTGCAATGTTCCACGTGGAACAAACCACAGTGGAACATTCTGCTAGATCGTCTGGTAAGAACCTGGTGCAACCTCTGCTTCCGACAGATGATTGCCCAAACACATAGTCAACGCCTCCGTGATCACATCGGCCATTTGAATCACTAAGCTTAGGCGGGTGTTTTGCAGCACCACATGTTCCATAAAACCAGCCACATTCACCACGCCAATGATATGGTAATGGCCCACTGTAGGGAGCTGCTTGCTCACGCCAGTGCCTGGGTGCAAGGGGCCTCGCTTAATAGAAATATAGCCAATGCTTTTTACTCGCCCCAGACAGGCATCAACGGCTATAATGGTACTTTCCCTGTTTTTCGCGTTAATTTGCCCGACGGTTTCCTCTAGATTTAAGGCATGCACAGGGTCATGAATTGTGCCGTGCACAGTGACATTTTGCGGCAAAAGTCCTTCTTCTTGCCGTTTGACTAAGGCTGAACCAATGAAAGGTCCTAATGAATCTCCGGTGGAGCGGTCTGTTCCGACACATACAATATCAATCTGCGGTTTTAGGGGCAAAGAAGCCAGCGTCACTGCTAAGTGGGCTGACGAAAGAGGATCACCAAAATGAGTTCGTCCCACAACATCTGTATCAAAAAACATGCTCCACCTCCAGAAGGAATACTTGTCTTAGTTTATGCACCCATCCCCGACATTATGCACAAAGAAAAGACCACATCACAGAGCTTCTTCTTGAATAGGCTGGAGGGGGGTGGTATTGTGAGCTTATGGTCCATTGCAGCGCTCTACATTGGAGGCCTGATTGGAGCAGGATTTGCCTCTGGACAAGAGCTGGTGGTCTTTTTCGTGAATCATGGTCGAGCAGGGTTGTGGGGAGTTCTCTTGGCAATTCTCTTCTTGTTCCTTGGTACCGTACTCATTCTTGACTACTGTGCTAAACAAAACGTTACTTCCTACGGAGAGCTCTTTGCACGCCTCGACCCGAGGTTTAAAGGGCTTTTCGATCTACTCTACACAGCCTTTCTCCTAATAGGAAATAGCGTAATGCTAGCTGGGGTAGGTGCTATGGGAAGTACTAGATTGACGGAGCTCCTTTTCCGCCTGGTAACAGCCATCCTCATACTTGCTGTACTCCATAAAGGGATGGAGGGAGTCGCTAAGACCAGCGGTTGGTTGGCACCTTTCTTGGTTCTAATTCTGTGCGCCTTGGCCTTCCAGGGCCTGCAACGCCATGGTATGCATTTGCCAGAATTCACTTCTTGGCGTGGTCTAGAGGCGGCCGCTCTCTACGGATCGTACAATTTAGGCTTTTCAATGGCGGTTTTGGCCAGCGTTCACAGCCGCGTTAAGACCACAGGCGAGCGCTGGAAGCTGGCATTGGTGTCCAATCTCATCCTTGGGGTGTGCATGGTTCTACTTTTCTTTGCCTTGGCAAGCTTAAGTCCCCAGGAGCTTCTAAGTCCCTTTCCGCTAGAGCATGTAGTGAAAGGCTGGGGCCCGGTAGCACTAGCGGGCTATCGTTTGATGTTGTGGGGTGCCATGTACTCTACGGCCATTGCCCACTCCTTAGCATTGGCCACACGCATCACGAATGCTCACAGCGTTTCATGGTCTCGGGCAAGCCTCCTGATTGTAGCCGTTTCTTTTATTTTTTCCTATTTTGGCTTCAATACATTGATCAGAATTGCCTATCCAATCCTAGGTCTAGCTGGGCTTTGGATCATTGCCAACCTAGCTCGACAACGAATCTCGTAGGGTTGGCATTTCTGGAGATTTTTAGGTATAATAGAAACACTGAAGCACGAAGGTGGTGCCCATATGACACCTGAAGTCGACGAATTATATGAAGAGTCCTTGGGTTGTTTGGAGGCTTGGAACCTAGACCAAGCAGAACAATGCCTTCGGAAAGTCATCGAGCTCGATCCTGAGCATGCCCGTGCCCACAATAAGTTAGGGGTCGTCTTTGCTCGCCGTAACGACTTAAGGCAGGCTGAAGAATGTTTCAGCCAGGCCGTGGCTCTTGACCCTAATCTTGCGACCGCTTACTCCAACTTAGGAAACATTTACGCTGAACGAGACTGGATAGACCGAGCTAAAAGCGCCTATGAGCGTGCTTTAGCCCTCGATCCCGGTAACCCCACCGCAACGCATAATCTAGGGGTTCTGTATCGCAAGAGCGGAGACATTGGGCGCGGAATCAATTTGATGAAACAAGCGAATAAATCGGAGCGGCACAGGTTTCGCGATGAAACACGCCGCAGTCCAGAGGGCAAACGCATGATGCGCATAGGTTGGGCTGTAGTGATAGCCATTGGACTAGCCCTCTTCTATTTGTTGAACAAGTAATATCCACATAGTTATCCACAGTCCTTGTGGATACTGTGCATAACATAAACTAAAAGCCCAGCTAGAGACCGTTTGCTGAACGTTTTTCTAGCGTCTCTTTCGACGCCAAATGAGAATCATTGTCTTGTGACGTGCTTTTAAAATGGGATCGATAACTTTTTTAAGTAAAAACATTTCACATCCCCCTCACTAGCCCCAATCGTTGCCCTTTATCATATCCATAGGAAGAAGAAAAGGTGACAGGAGGAAACTGGTTTCGCATGGAGAAGGAGGTATGGTCTACACCAGGAAGTACAGATCAAACACATGGAAAGGAGATAGACAGTTGAAACAGACTCCATTAACGGCCAAACATAGGGCCTTAGGGGCCAAGATGGTAGATTATGCAGGTTTTGAGATGCCCGTTCAGTACGCAGGAGTTTTGGAGGAACACAATACAGTGAGGACGAAGGTGGGAATCTTCGATCTAACGCACATGGGTGAGTTTGAACTGACTGGTTCAGGAGCCCTCAACACGGTGAATCACGTTACCACGAACGATGCTAGTCTTCTCAAAGAGGGAGAAATTCAATACACCTGTCTTACCAAAGAAGACGGGGGAATCATTGATGATATCCTTGTTTATCGTACAGCAGATGGTTTTTGGCTTGTAGTTAACGCTTCTAATGCTGCCAAAGACTATGCCTGGATTGAACAGCATTTGCAGCCAGAAACGCAGCTAAGAAACCTCAGCGACGAACTAACACTCATCGCAGTCCAAGGCCCTAAATCGGCCCCGCTTGTAGAGGAAATTCTTGGTCTTTCACTGGCGGACTTGAAAAACTACACCTTCATCGAGCTTACATACGATGATACAGCGCTGCTGCTCTCTCGTACTGGGTATACAGGTGAAGATGGATTTGAACTTTATTTTCCTAACGCCTTAGCTGAAAAGTTGTGGGATGAATGCTTGGCAAAGGGTGAAAAATATGGGGTAGAACCTGTTGGTCTAGGTGCCCGTGATAGCTTGCGGCTCGAGGCCAGAATGCCCCTTTATGGTAACGACATCGGTGAAGACACAAGTCCTTTAGAAGCAGGCTTGACCCGTTTTGTGAAGCTCGACAAGGGTTCCTTTATAGGTAAGGAATTTTTGCAGAAACAAAAAGAAGAGGGCGTCCAGCGTAGACTCATTGCTTTCACCATGATCGATAAAGGAATTCCCCGCCAGGGTTATCCGTTGTTTAATTTGGAAGGCAAAGAGATTGGTGTCGTCACAAGCGGAACGCATTCACCAACTCTCGATCATCCCATCGGTATGGGTTATGTAGATGTGGCCTACGCTAAAGCAGATACAGAAATACAGGTTCAAGTAAGGAAAAAGCTCGCCACGGCAAAAATCATTAAAGGGCGCTTCTTAGCGTAGCCTGACTTTGACCGTGAGCTTTTTGTGATAGATCCAAAAAATTACTGAGGAGGCTTCATCATGAGTGAACAGTTACGATTTACCAAGGAGCATGAGTGGTTATTAGT
>DHNI01000092.1:23570-24027 GCA_002409455.1 Firmicutes bacterium UBA5420
AAGGAGCATGAGTGGTTATTAGTGAAGGGCAATGTTATCCGCGTTGGTGTTAGCGACTATGCTCAGAATGAATTGGGAGATATCGTTTTTGTGGATCTACCTTCCGTGGGCGATCAAGTTGAAGAAGGTGAAGGCATTGCTGCCTTAGAGTCCGTTAAAGCGGTTTCGGACGTTTATTCTCCCGTGAGCGGCGAAGTTGTAGCCGTTAATGAGGCGCTAGACGATAGTCCTGAATTAGTTAACGAATCTCCCCTAGACGCAGGATGGATCGTAGAAATTGAAGTAGAAGGTGTTGCTCAGACAGGCGATCTAATGAACAAAGAGGAGTATGAAGCATTTGTGAAGGGGGTTTAAGTATGCGCTATCTTCCGTTGACGCAGGAAGAACAGCAAGAGATGCTGCAGAGCCTTGGGATTGATAAGGTGGAGGATCTATTCACTGCCATTCCCAAGGAAAT
>DHNI01000092.1:24192-25819 GCA_002409455.1 Firmicutes bacterium UBA5420
TTCACTGCCATTCCCAAGGAAATACGTCTTGATGCTGATCTCGATCTCCCCGCACCCTTAAGTGAGGCCGAATTGGTTCGCCATTTTGCGGAACTCGCTGCGAAGAACAACGATCTGAATTCCTCCGTCTCCTTTTTAGGGGCCGGTTCCTATGATCACTTAGTTCCCAGCATGATTAAGCATATTGCGGGTCGGGGTGAATTTCTCACCGCCTATACGCCCTATCAACCAGAGATCACGCAGGGCGTTTTGCAGAGTATTTTTGAATATCAAACGCTAATTTGTGAATTGACAGGTATGGAGGCTTCCAATGCTTCGATGTATGACGGAGCCAGCGCTTTAGCTGAGGCTGCTCTCATGGCCTGTGCTGCAACCCGTAGAGAGCTTGTTGTGCTTCCTAGTTCTCTCCATCCTGAATGGCAAGATGTAGTAAAACTTTATTTGGAATGCCAGGACGTTGACATAGCTTACTTGCCCTACGATGAAAAAACGGGAATTGTCGATGCAAAGGCTTTCGAAGGCATTCCTTGGTCTGAAGCGGCCTGTGTCGTGGTTCAGCACCCAAACTTCTTTGGGCTTTTGGAAAATGTAGCTGCTTTTAAGAAGGTTGCAGAAGACAGTGGTGCTTTGTTGATCATGGCAGTGGATCCCATTAGTTTGAGTCTGCTGAAATCCCCAGGAGAGCTCGGTGCTGACATTGTCGTTGGTGATGGCCAGAGCCTGGGCAATGCCATGGGCTTCGGGGGACCATCTCTTGGTTTCTTTGCCACGAGCGGCACCAAACTGATTCGGCGTATGCCAGGCCGTGTTGTCGGTGAAACAGTTGATAGCGACGGCACCAGAGGCTTCGTCCTCACTTTACAAACACGGGAACAACATATCCGCCGCGAGAAAGCGACATCAAACATTTGTTCTAATCAAGCCTTAAATGCCCTAATTGCTGCAATTTACCTCAGTGTTATGGGTAAAGAAGGCTTCAAGGATGTGGGTTACCAATCGCTACAAAAAGCCAACTATATGAAGGAAAGCTTGCTTCAAGTTGACGGCTTATCGTCTCCCTTTAGCGCACCTTCGTTTAGAGAATTTGTCATTAAGGGCGCTGTAGATTGGGAAGAAGTGAACATGCGCCTTGCGGAGCATGGCTTTGTTGGAGGCTTGCCCTTGGCACGGTTTGGCTTACCTGAGTTGGTGCTCTTCTCCGTGACAGAAGCACGAACCAAAGAAGAAATCGACAGCTTTGTACATCTACTAAGGGGGTTGATCTCATGACGACACGTAAACTTGTCCCCTTAATTTTTGAACGTTCTACGCCTGGACGCCGAGGTTATCGGCTTCCTGAGCTCGATGTCCCAGAAGTACCAGTGAACGACGTAATTCCGGAGGAGTTCTTACGTGACGAGGCTCCTGCTTTACCCGAAGTAAGCGAGCTTGAAGTTGTTCGCCATTACACCCAACTTTCTAGGTTGAATCATGGTGTAGATGTGGGCTTTTATCCTCTAGGTTCCTGCACTATGAAGTACAACCCTAGGGTGAATGAAGATGTGACCAGCCTTCCGGGTATGGCAGCCATTCATCCCTATCAACCGGAAGAGACTGTGCAGGGGGCACTTGAGCTTATATACAATCT
>DHNI01000092.1:26033-48180 GCA_002409455.1 Firmicutes bacterium UBA5420
GGCCTCGATGTAACAACATTGCAGCCAGCGGCAGGTGCTCATGGTGAACTAACGGGGTTGATGGTGATCAAGGCCTATCATACCCAAAGGGGAGAGGGTCATCGCAAAGAAATGATCATCCCTGACTCCGCACATGGAACCAACCCAGCGAGCTGTGCCATGGTTGGCTACAAAGTGGTTGAAGTTCCATCTAACGAGCGTGGTGGCGTAGATGTGGAAGCCCTTAGAGGTTTAGTGGGTCCAAACACGGCGGGCCTAATGCTCACGAATCCCAATACCTTGGGTCTTTTCGATGAGAACATTTGTGAGATTGCGGAAATTGTGCATGGTGCTGGTGGACTACTCTATTATGATGGTGCTAATGCCAATGCGATTATGGGAATTGCACGGCCAGGTGATATGGGATTTGATGTAGTGCACTTCAACCTGCACAAGACCTTTTCTACTCCCCATGGCGGCGGTGGACCTGGAGCAGGGCCTATCGTTGTTTGTAAAGAGCTGGCACAATTCTTGCCAGGGCCCATTGTGGAAAAGAACGGTGATAAATACTCCTTTGTTACACCGGAGCATTCTATCGGGCGAGTGCGTTCCTTCTATGGAAACTTCTTGGTCTATGCCAAGGCCTATGCCTATATTCGTTCCCATGGTTCTCAGGGCCTAAAACAGGTGAGTGAAACTGCTGTATTGCATGCCAATTACATGATGAATAAGCTCAAGGATGTCTATCATCTGCCTTATGACCGCACTTGCATGCACGAATTTGTGCTCTCAGGAGTGTGGCAGAAAGAGCAGGGGGCTCGCACTCTAGACATTGCTAAGCGTCTTTTGGACTATGGTTACCATGCACCCACGGTGTACTTCCCCATGGTCGTAGATGAGGCAATTATGATTGAACCAACCGAAACGGAGCCAAAGTCTACCTTAGATGAGTTCATTGCTGCAATGCACAAGATTGCAGAGGAGGCCAAAGAGAATCCAGAACTTCTTACTTCGGCACCTCACTCTACACCACTAAAGAGGCTTGATGAATCTAGAGCAGCAAGGCATCCTGTTTTACGCTGGGAAAAGCCGTAGAGGAACTACAGTAAAGAAAACGCCCTCTTCCTTTGGGAAGGGGGCGTTCACTGTTTCCATCAGCTTATTTTTGCCATTCTACTTGAATATCTGCTTCTCGTTCGAGCTTCAGCATATAGCTTTGCAAATCTAAAGCTTTGCTACCGCGGAAATCTTGTTCCACGAGATCGACGATGTCCGCAAATATCGCCTCTTTTGCTTCGTTAATGGCATGAACGGTAATGACATGCCAGCCAAAGCTACTCTCTGCGAGTCCGAACTCACCTACGCCAAGGCTAAAAGCTACTTCTTCAAACTCAGGAACTGTATATCCCTTAGGAATCACTCCAAGATATCCGCCTTGAGAGGCTGTGCCGGGGTCTAGGGAATAGTTGCTTGCCAAGCTCACTAGATCTCCCCCCGTTTGCAGGAAGCCCAGCACTTCATTGGCTTCTTCTTCTGTTTCTACGAGAATGTGGCTTACCTCTACAGTCTCTTCTTCGTCATAATACGAACGATTCTCCTCAAAGAATTGCTCAATCTCGCCTTCGGCCACTTCCACTTCAGCTCTAGCCAAGTCGCCTATGAGCATATTCCACTTCAATTGCTCAATAAATATCTGCTCCGTTACATTGTTCTCCGCCAAAAACATCTGCAGGCCCTGAACGCCCCCGAGCTGGGCAACGATCATATCATACATCTCTGCAAAGGCCTCATCATCCACTGTAACCCCGAGAGCTTCAGCTTTTTGTTTGATCATTTCATTCTGAATTAGTTCTTGTAGGGCGTACTGGCCGTACTGTCCTTCTAAAAGCTCGTAGAACTCGGCACTCGTGATAGCCACCCCGTTTACTGTAGCTACGATTTCATCACCCTGTTGCGCAAACATCGCTACTGGGGACGTGATCAAGGAAAGAGATAGAATTACAAGCAAAAGTACAAAATTGGTCTTTTTCAAGAACGTCATCCTTTCTAAAATTGGTCATCTCCGTTCTTAGTTCTCGCTCATTTGGCGATACCCTTTAAATATTACGCACAAAGCTGTGTTATAATTATTGTAATAGAGGGAAAAGGTGGGAGGAAGATGCACGAACTAGGACAGATTTTGCGCCTCAAGAAAAAGCACGCCTGCGGAGGCCAGACCTGGGAGGTTCTCAAACCAGGCGTAGATACTCGTCTTAAGTGCACCACCTGCGGACGAGTAATTTTGGTACCCCGCGACAAGCTCGTCAGGCAGATCGTGAAGTGAGTTTAGGCACCGGTTCAATGGGAAGAATATACTAACCTTAAGGGATACTAGGGAGGTATAGATTGATGGTGCAAACTCGTCACTTTTTTGCTGGCAGTAACTCGGGGAAGGGTTTCTATTCCCTTTTTGACAATATCATTGGTTCTGACGCCAAGAGAGTTTATCTCTTGAAAGGAGGGCCCGGTACCGGGAAGTCAAGTTTTATGCGCTATATCGCGAGTGCCGTTGGGGAGCAAGGTTATGATCGCGAATTCTTTTTTTGCAGTTCCGACTCGGGGGCCTTAGATGCCGTTTCCTTTCCGAAACTCGGTATTGCCTTGCTTGATGCCACAGCACCCCATGCCATTGATGCAATGTTACCAGGCTGTAGGGATCAGCTCATTGCCCTTGGTGACTTTTGGTCTGCCAAAGCTTTAGAGGCGAAGCGTGATGAAATCATAAAAGGGGGACAAATTAAGCAGGCCCACTTCGCAGCAGCCTTCCGCTATTTTGCAGCAGCCCTGGCGGTGGAGGAGAACATAGGTGCTCGCAATAGAGAAAAAAGAGTTAAGGACAACTCTGTAGAGCAGACCAGGGAGATTGTAGAACGTATCGGCCCAGCTTCGTCTGAGCATGAAGGAAAAACAGGTAAGGTGCGACATCTTTTCGCTTCGGCCCTTACGCCCGAGGGTTATGTGAGCCATATCCAAAGTCTGGTTCAAGACTTCTCCTCCGTGTTCGTTCTTCAGGGGGGGCCTGGTACAGGTAAAGGAGAGTGTCTTTCTACCGTGTTGCGTCATGCCCAAGCGGCAGGCTATGATGTAGAGGCCTTTCACTATCCTTTAGATCCGCTTAAACTTCTCCATATGATCATTCCAAATGCTAAGATCGCCGTAGTGAGCGAAACATCACTGGAAGCTATGGAGGAGCTCGTCGGCCCTAGAATTCAATTCGGCCCTGATGAGTCCAAGGCTAACGCAGGAGATCACAAGCTGTGGGAAGAACTATTGCAAAAAGGCTTTGGCGCACTTTTGGAGGCCCAATCAAGTCATATTCACATTGAGGAATACTACGCCCAGGCCATGGATTTTACCGCACTAGACGCCTACCGAGACGAGATCCTAGCAGAAATCTTGTCATAGGAATTTTTCTTGATTCTTCTGGATAAAGCGGAGTAGGGGCACCCCTAACGCTAACACAACGACGCTTTGCCCAAGGCCGATGCTGAGGACAAGGGGCCAATAGGCTGGCAAATCTAAGATATACCAGAGGTACAAGCTAACCAAGAAAGCATTGAGTACAATCGGGGAGGCATAACCGATCAAACGGCCTTTATAGCGATAGGTCAGGTAGGCGGCGAGCAGCGTCACAAAGCTTCCACCGAAGATATCCCAGGGACCCTGTCCGCCTAAGATGTTCGATAAAAGTGCGCCAACATAAAGGCCTCCAATGGCCTCGGGATACACCATGGGAAGCAAAGTTAGAGCCTCTGCTACTCTAAACTGAATGGGTCCAAAACTAATGGCTTGGAAGACAAAAACTAAGATGATGTAGATTGCAGCGATGATACCGGCTCGAGCTATACGGTTCACGTCGTCTCCTCCTTCACCCTAAGTTTACCTTTTTGGAGGTGTGAAATCAATGGCATTGCGTATTGGAATTATCGGTTTACCCAATGTGGGAAAATCCACTGTGTTTAATGCCTTAACGAAGCTTAATGTTCCTGCTTTAAACTATCCCTTTTGCACAATCGAACCCAACCAGGGGATGGTCTTAATACCAGATGAGCGCTTACCCGCCATCGCCAAGGTTAGCCAACCTAAGGCTCTTACCGGTGCTACCATCGAGTTTGTAGATATTGCCGGTCTTGTACGGGGCGCAAGCAAGGGCGAAGGTTTGGGCAACCAATTTCTGGGCCACATCCGCGAGATGGATGCCCTGGCCCATGTTGTCCGTTTGTTTCGAGCCGATGACGTGGTAAGCCATGAAGAGGGTATTAACCCACTGCGGGACATTGAGATTATTGATTTAGAATTGATGCTCGCAGATCTGGAGGCTATTGAAAGGCGGCGAGAGCGCACCACAAGAATGCTGAAAACAGGAAAAGCTCACTACCGAGAAGAACTAGATATTTTGGATCAATATCAAGCCACTATAGAAGAGGGAATTCCCCTGCGCCGCACCGATCTTCCCCTTATCGACGATTTGCCGCTACTATCTGCGAAGCCTGTCATGTATGTGGCCAACATGAATGAAGGGGAACAACAGCTGGATCCCGCTTTTTTGGAATGGGCACAAAGCGAAGGGGCTGAAGTTGTGATTATGGCTGCTGATTTTGAAATGGAGATTAGCCGCTTAGAGTCGGATGATGCGGAGTTCTTTTTAGCTGAAGCCAACATGGACAAGCCTGCTCTTCACCGTTTAGTAGCGGCAGGTGTGCGCTTACTTGACTTGATCACCTTCTACACCATTAAAGGTGATGAAACCAGATCGTGGATTATTTCCCGGGGAATGTTAGCACCCCAGGCCGCTGGCCAAATCCATTCAGATATGGAGCGAGGTTTTATCCGTGCTGAGGTTATCGACTGGGAAATATTGGTAGACGAAGGTTCTGTAGCAGGTTGCCGCGAAAAAGGCTTAGCGCGTATCGAAGGAAAAGATTATGTGGTTCAGGATGGCGATGTCATTTTCTTCCGTTTCAATGTTTGACTTCAAAATGGAGCGATGATATAATAAATGTTGCCCTGCCCTAGGCTTGACCTAGGGCCATATGTCCAGAGGGGAGGTGAAGCTACGGTGCGTGATTATGAGCTTATGGTACTTTTTGTCCCAAAACTTGATGAAGAGGGTTTAGAGGCCCAAATCGAACGAACCAAGAGCCTGATTGAGGGTATCGGTGGTGAGATCGAGAAGGTTGACAAATGGGGCAAACGCCGGTTTGCTTATGAAATTAACGATAATACCGAAGGCTTCTATGTGGTGATCGATTTTAAAGCAGAAAGCGGAACGACTTCTGAGGTCGAACGAATTCTCAAGATCACTGACGAAGTCGTTCGTTATCTGCTCGTTCGTAAGGATCAAGAATGAGCAAAGGAGTGACGAAAGGTGTTAAACAAGGTTATTCTTATTGGGCGACTCGTAGCTGATCCACAATTGCGCTATACGCAATCGGGTATAGCGGTCACGAATTTTACTCTTGCAGTGGATCGTCCCTTTGTGAGCCAAGGAGGCGAAAGGGAAGCAGATTTCATTGACATCGTAACATGGCGGAAATTGGCAGAAGTTTGTGCTAATCACCTAGGTAAGGGACGCCTTGTTGCAGTAGAAGGACGTTTGCAGATCCGATCGTACGATGACCAAAATGGCATTCGCAGGAAGGCCGCAGAAATTGTAGCCGATAATGTACGCTTTTTGGATCGTCCCCACGACATTGGATCCGATGAATCAGCAGATGGACCGCCCGAACCGGAGTTTGATGATATTCCGTTTTAATCAGATTGGTTTGGAGGCGAGATAATGGCTAGAGAAAGAGGTCGTAGAGGCAGAAGAAAAGTATGCTCTTTCTGCGTCGATAAGATTGAGCAGATTGACTACAAAGAAGTAGGCCGTCTACGTCGCTATGTAACAGAACGAGGCAAGATTTTGCCACGCCGCATTTCTGGCAACTGTGCGAAACACCAAAGACAAGTTACCAATGCAATCAAACGGGCACGCTATGTGGCATTGATGCCTTACACGATTGATTAAGATCTTAGGGAGCAGCAACGCTGCTCCTTTTTCGAATCGAAATTGCGAGGTGAATGTATGAAAACACGTTCCTTAACTGAAGGAGCCATGCTTGGAGCCATTACAGTACTTGTGGCGATACTTGGTGAATACATAGGAATTCCGTCCATCATTGTGCCTATACCTCTAATGTTATTAGTGTATCGCCAGGGGTTTCAATATGGAATTCTGGCTGCGGTAGCGTCGGCTTTGGTCGCTAGCTTTGTGGCCGGACACGTCTTTTCCGGGCTCTCCATTTTGATCTGGGGTTTTGTAGGTGTGGCTATAGGTATGGCCCTTAGGGAAAAGTTCTCCTTTTCCAAGCTGATGGTTGTGGGGATTATATCCAACCTAGTTGTCATTGGGCTCAACTTTCTACTATACTACCTTATAATCGGTGGCAATGTGCTTACTGACCTCTTAACAATGCTGGATGAAGCCTTTGAACAGGCGATCCAAATGTCCGAAAGCATGGGAATCACTGGGCAAGCTTTGCAGCAGTATGAAGCGCTGCAGTCCCTTGCACCCACTGTGCTGCGCGTGGGTTTGCCATCGATGCTGTTGGTTTATGCGGTGAGTATGAGCTACATTAATCTTGGCATAGGACGGGCGATTCTAAAGCGCCTTGGAGATACCAGCACACCCTGGATTGTGCCCTTTGCTCAGTGGCGTCTACCAGGTTATTTTGGTCTTGTGTTTGTCTTTGGGCTGGTTACGACTACCATGGTGCAGATGGTGGCAGTGCCCCCTTGGCTACAATTTTTAGGGCTAAATTCGTTTCTGATCTCCTTTTACTCCTATTTAATTGCAGGTGTTAGCCTAGCCTGGTTCTATTTTCAGAAAAAGAATGTACTCATGTTTGTGCGTGTGCTGTTTCTATTCATGCTCTTGACCGTACCCTCTGTGCTCATGATCCTTGTTTTGCTAACCGTGGCCGACAGCTTTTTTGACTTCCGCAGGTTAAATGCTCCCGAAGGCGAACCAATTGAGGTAGAGCATAGAGAAACAGATAGTGATGATAATGAAGGCTAGAAGGGTGGGTGTCTCGTGAAGGTTATTCTTCAGGTAGATGTAAAAAAGATTGGTAATAAGGGCGATGTTGTTGAAGTTGCAGAGGGCTATGGCCGCAATTATCTTTTGCCTCGGGGTCTTGCTGTAGAAGCCAATCCCGGAAATTTGCGCCAAGTGGCTGAGGTGAAGAAAGCAGAGTCTTCCAAAGTTGACCGTGAGTTAAAGGAAGCAGAAAAAATCGGATCCACGTTACAAGACAAAATAGTAAATGTATCCGCAAAAGTGGGAGAGGGCGGCAGGCTCTTCGGCTCCATTACAACACAGGATATCGCGGAACAGTTGCGTCGCCAACTCTCGGTAGAAATTGACAAGAGGAAAATCGACGTGAAGGAGCCAATAAAGACCTTGGGATCGCATCCTGTTACTGTGAAAGTACATCCCAAGATCCATGTATCTGTCACGGTGGAAGTTACACCGGAGTAGGACAGGAGGCTTGGGAAATACTTGCTTGGAGGGTTAATCCCCAGTGGATACAAAACAATTGACAACAGCGCAAAACGCATCGGATCTGAAACCTTCATTGGAAAAACACGTGTCAGCACTTTTAACCATCTTAGCGGAGGTACACGGTCACGATCAGCTGGTTTTGAAAGCCGGCAAACTTGATTCCTTGGAGCTTATGCAATCGGAAAAAATTGAAGACAGGGTTTTGGCCCTCGAGCGCTTGGTTCATGAGGATCCTACTATCGTGGATCCAAGGCCGCCAGAAGAAGTAGATGAAGTCCTTGACGAATTGGAGGATTACTTAGCTGATCTTTTGGCTAGGCGCACGGTGGAGGATCAGGTCGAAGCAAAGGTCAGCACGAAGATGCAAGAACGCCATATGGAATATATTAGGGATCTCCGTACGCAGGTGCTGAAAGAAGAGGGCGGGCCCGATAATGCTCAGACCCTCAAGAAGTTTGCCGAACTAGAGATCCTCGAACAGCGTAGTCTATCCCGATCGAGCGTAGATTTGATGCGGCCCCAAAATCTAGATGAAGTTGTGGGTCAAAGTGAGGCTATCAAATCGCTGCTTACCAAGTTGAGCTCACCCTATCCTCAGCACATTTTGCTCTATGGACCTCCAGGGGTGGGAAAAACCACGGTAGCACGCTTGGCATTGCAGGTTGCCAAAGACAAGGCCTACACACCCTTTGCGGAGAATGCGCCCTTCGTAGAAGTAGATGGAACCACACTCCGCTGGGATCCTAGAGAAGTGACCAACCCGTTGATTGGTTCCGTTCATGACCCCATCTATCAGGGGGCTCGGCGCGATTTGGCAGAAGGTTCCGTACCAGAACCCAAACTAGGCCTAGTGACAGAAGCCCATGGCGGCGTTCTATTCATTGATGAAATTGGAGAACTAGATCCCGTTTTGCAAAACAAGCTTTTGAAGGTTCTTGAAGACAAACGTGTTGTCTTTGAGTCCTCCTATTATGATCCACATGATCCGCAGATTCCAAAGTACATTCATCAACTTTTTACAAAGGGTGCTCCCGCGGACTTTGTACTCATAGGTGCTACCACGAGGGATCCCTCAGAGATTAGCCCGGCCTTTCGTTCGCGCTGTGCCGAGGTCTTCTTTGATCCCCTTACGCCGCCGGATATTGTGCAAATTGTCTATGCCGCAAGCAGGCGCCTTGAGACAAGGCTTGAACCAGGAGTGGCGGATTTAGTGGCGGAGTATACCATTGAAGGCCGGCGGGCCACCCGTCTTTTGGCCGATGCCTATAGTGCAGCCTTATATCGCGGCGATGGCATGCCAGATGACGTTAAGGTAACCACAGCGGATATGGCCGATGTGATTCAGTCTGCTCGCTTAAGCTCTTTCACAGGGGCTAAGGCTGCTGCTGGCCGTGAAGTAGGACGCATTTTGGGTCTAGGAGTCAGCGGCTACTTAGGTTCGGTCTTAGAGATCGAAGCAGTCGCTTTCCCGAGCAAAGAGCCTGGCAAAGGCCGCGTGCGTTTTAACGATACGGCAGGAAGCATGGCCAAAGACAGCGTTTTCAACGCCGCTTCTGTTTTCCGCGCCCTCACTGGTCAGCAATTGGATGACTTTGATGTACATGTTAATGTTGTGGGTGGAGGGAATATTGATGGCCCTTCCGCTGGCGTTGCCATTTTGGCCGCCATTATCAGTGCTGTGCAGGGGCTGCCTATCCCACAGGATATCGCGGTCACCGGCGAGATCTCTCTGCGGGGTAAAGTAAAGGCGGTGGGCGGTTTACACGCCAAAATCTATGGTGCCAAACAAGGTGGAGTGAAGAGGGTATTTGTTCCCAAGGACAATATGGACAACCTACCCCAGTTCACGGAAGAGATACAGATCGTACCCATTGATCATGTAGCGGAGTTTTTGGCCCAAATCTTCCAAAAGGAGTTCCCCCCCAAGCCCTTTTCAGTAGCAAATTAGAAATATTACTCCCGGCGACTTCGATAGTCGCCGTTTTTTTACGCACAGGAATTGAACAACGCTAGTGGTTCATGATAGACTAAGGGCAGACTAATGAACCGGGGGGGAAGATATGAACATTCAAGACTTTCGCGACCTAGAACGCTTAGTGGAAGCAAAAGATTTCAAAACAGTAAAAGAAGAACTACCCCTTTTTCAAGATGCAGATATCGCTGATCTCCTAGACGATCTCAATCGTGAGCACGTGATCCTGGTATTTCGATCACTCCCCAAAGATCGAGCTGCAGAAATCTTTGCCTATTTGCCCGGTGATAAACAGGAATACATAGTGGGAGGTATTACCGATCAAGAGGTTGGTTCCATCATCGATCAGCTCTTTGTAGACGATGCGGCAGACTTTCTTGAAGAACTCCCTGCCAGTGTTGTCAAGAGGGTTTTGCAGCATGCTTCACCTGAGACGCGCAAGTTAGTGAACCAATTTCTGAAGTATCCACCCGAATCCGCGGGCAGTATTATGACAGCAGAGTTTGTAGACTTAAAGAAGGATATGTTGGTCTCGGAGGCATTTGCTCGGATTCGGCGTACTGCTCTAGATAAGGAAACAGTCTATACCTGTTATGTTATGGATGCCAATCGGCGCTTGGAGGGCGTTGTTACGGTAAAAAACCTGTTCTTGGAGAAGGACGATGCCGTGATCGGCGATGTTATGGAGAAAAATGTCATCTTTGCTCACACCATCGATGACCAGGAAGTAGTGGCCCAACTCTTTGCCAGATACGATCTTTTGTCATTGCCCATCGTTGACCACGAGAACAGATTGGTCGGAATCGTGACCGTAGACGACGTTGTTGAAGTCATTCAACAAGAAGCGACCGAAGACTTTCAGATCATGGCTGCTATGGCTCCTTCAGAACGGCCTTATTTGAAAACGAGCGTTTTTAAGCTGGCTAAAAACCGTATCATGTGGTTGCTAATTCTTATGCTCTCTGCCATGATCACCGGCTCTATTTTGGGAAAATATGAAGCAGCCATCGTATCCATGCCCCTATTGGTTACCTTTATTCCTATGCTTACAGACACTGGCGGTAATGCTGGTTCTCAAAGCTCCACCTTGGTGATTCGCGGCATGGCCCTGGGTGAGGTGTCCCTCGCCGATGGAGGACGTGTATTCTTGAAAGAATTGGGCGTCAGTGGTTTGGTCGGCGCCGCTTTAGCCGTTGTGAACTTTGTGCGCCTCATTTTGATGTATCCTGGTGACTATTTGGTCGCCTTCAGCGTTTCCCTCGCTCTTTTTGCTACCGTTCTGCTGGCTAAAACAGTGGGCGGACTGCTTCCCTTGGTGGCTAAAGCAATGAAACAGGACCCAGCCATTATGGCTGCGCCCGTTATTACCACAATTGTGGATGCCCTATCCTTGATCATCTACTTTAAGGTTGTGGACGCTCTTCTCCTCTAACCGAGCAGAACTGTTATAGGATACTGGCGCCTTGCGAGGCGCTGAAGGCATAGAATTCCGCCCTTAAACCGGTCTTGGCCAAATATTCCTGGGCTACAGTTTGCTCAAAAAGGGCTAGCTGGCTGCGAGGTACAAGTGAAACGGTACATCCTCCAAAGCCCGCACCCGTCATGCGTGAACCCAGAACACCAGGCACCTTCAGGCTTAGATCCACAAGAAGATCCAATTCGGGGCAACTTACTTCAAAGTCCCTTTGTAAACTCTCATGAGAAGCAGTGAGTTCCTGACCAAAACCCGCTAGATCTCCTGCCTTTAGAGCCTGGGTTCCTTTAAGCACCCGGTTATTCTCGGTGACTACGTGCCGGGCTCTGCGGGCCAAAATCTGTGGTAGAGCGTTGATTAGGGATAAGTCGTCCATCGTTACATCCCGCAAGGAAGAGACTCCTGGTCGATCACGTTTCAAGCATTCTACTGCTTCTGCGCATTCGAGGCGACGCGTGTTATAGGCAGAATCCACAAGACCCCTCTGCACGGCGCTATTGGTTACGACGATAGCGTAGTGTTGCTGTTCGAAGGGGGTGGGAACCAACTCATACTCTAGACTGCGGCAATCCAGAAACAAAGCGTGATCCTTTTGCCCCATCATCGAAGCAAATTGATCCATAATACCTGAAGCCACGCCCACAAAGTCGTTCTCGGCCCTCTGCGTTAACTTCACTAATTCTACAGCATGCACATGAAAGCTATGCAGCGTGTTAATTAACACTGCTGCTGCTACTTCTAAGGCAGCGGAGGAAGAAAGTCCAGCCCCTTGCGGCACATTTCCCTTGATGAGGATGTCTAGGCCTTGGAGCTCAAAGCCCGCCAGTTGAAACTCTTTGCACACGCCGCGGACGTAATTGGTCCACTTTTCTTTAGACGAAGGTTTGATCTGTTGTAGATCAAAAGAATCTCGAGCATCATAATCCAGGGAGTAGAGGTTTACGCTTCTGCCTCCGTTTAACGCTCCTGCCATGGTGATTCCAGCATCAATGGCCATAGGAAACACAAACCCCTCGTTGTAATCGGTGTGCTCGCCTAAAAGGTTAACACGTCCAGGGGCCCAGACCATGGTCGGCTGGCTTGATCCTTGAAACCTTTTTTGAAATTCTTTTTCTATATTATTCTTCATGTTGGTCACCTCGCAGCTGGGCAGCTTGTTGTTCTGGACTCATATCTGTGATAAAGGTGCCGGCTCCTGATTCGACCCCTGCTAGATACTTCAGCTTCGTCTCTGTGCGGTTGAAGGGATAAAACTCAATATGAAAGTGGTAATGGGGGTAATCTCCCTTTGGGGGCGCTTGATGGATGGCCATAATATAAGGAAGGGAAAACCCAAAGAGCGCATCATACTTGACCAGAACCTCTTTCAGCACAGCGGCCAGTCCTTCTTGCTCTACAGCAGTTAGTTCTGCAAGATTCGTGACATGGCGTTTGGCGTAAATATGGGCCTCAAAGGGATAGCGGGCAAAGAAGGGCACAAAAGCGATGAATTCACCATTTTCGGCGATGATACGCACCGCATCTTCCTTTTCTTCGGCCATGATATCGCAATACAGGCACTTGTCTGTAGCTGTGTGGTGCTCGAGGGCTGCCTGCAGTTCTTTTTCTAGAATTGGTGGAATAAAAGGGAAGGCATAGATCTGCCCATGGGGATGACTGAGGGTTACCCCCACGGCATCACCCTTATTTTCGAAGATAAATACATACTGAACACCTGGTTTTTGCCCAAGTTCTATGTAACGATCAGTCCATACTTCAATGAGGTTTCGAATATGTTCTTCCGACTCTCTCGCTAGGCTACTGTGATGATCGGAGGAATAGAGAACAACCTCGCAGATTCCTTCGGCAGAAGCGGTCTGGTAGAGGGCACTTCCTTCGATGCCTAATGGTGGCGGTGGTTGGCTGAGGGAAGAGAATTTGTTTTCAAAGACTACGATTTCGTATTCTTCCGCGGGAACCTCGGTCGGAAAGGCCCCAGGTAAGGTAGGACATAAGGGACAATACTCCGCGGGCGGTTTGTATGTACGATCTTGGCGATGGGTGGCCACAATAACCCACTCTTTTAACTGTGGATTCCAACGTAGTTCAGACATCGTCTCACTCCTCACTCCTTATTTTTTTGGGAAAGGTATAAAAGATGATGTAACGACCATCGTCTTTTGATTTTACGTCTTTTTTCACCAGTAGCACACCTCCACTTTATCTCTATTCTACAAAAAACATCTCGAACCTTTCAAGGGAATTTGCTTTGGATCGGGAAAATACTATACATTACAACATACACGGAGGGACATCACATGCGTAAGATAGTTCACAGTGAAAAGGCTCCAGCAGCTGTAGGCCCCTATAGCCAGGGGATTCGGGCAGGTAACCTACTTTTTATTTCCGGCCAACTCGGACTGGACATGAAAACAGGTGAAATTGCCTATGGTGATGTGGAGGCCCAGGCAAGGCAAGTGTTGAATAATCTCGAAACCATTGCCCAGGCCGGGGGAAGCAGTCTAGCCAATGCCCTTAAGGTTTCTGTCTATCTCACTGATATGGGCGATTTTGATGCGATGAATGCAGTTTACGCCAGCTTTTTCCCAGAAAATCCGCCTGCTCGAGTTTGTGTAGAAGTCAGTGCCCTACCTAAGGGTGTAGAGGTAGAGATGGATGTAATTTGCCTGTGTAACGACTAAGTATGTAACCAAGGGAGGATGCAGTATGCCCAAGTTAAGGGTGGGTGTTATTTATGGTGGCCGATCAGGGGAACATGAAGTATCGTTATTGTCAGCCCAATCGGTGATAAAGGCTTTAGATGAAGCCAAATATACGATTATCCCCATCAAGATCGATCAGGATGGAAGCTGGCAAGGTGCCCCTATCCAGGCAGATCCCAACGGGAACCCTGATATAGACGTGGTGTTTCCCGTTTTGCACGGGCCCTTTGGTGAGGACGGCACAATTCAAGGGCTGTTGGAATTAGCTAACCTTCCCTATGTGGGGGCGGGTGTTGCCGCTTCTGCTGTGGCCATGGACAAAGCCTTTATGAGGATCCTTTTCACCCAGGCAGGATTGCCCCTGCTCCCTTGGGACAGCTTTCTTCACTATGAGTGGAAGGAACATGCCCCAGCAATTCAAGAACGCTTAGAAGCTGCTTTGGGCTACCCTATGTTTGTAAAACCTGCCAATTTAGGATCGAGTGTGGGAATTAGCAAGGTGAAATCCCCGGCGGACTTGGAGCCAGCCGTGCATCTTGCGTTAGAGTATGATCGCAAGCTGATTGTGGAACAAGCTTTGATCGGGGCTCGAGAGGTGGAATGCAGTGTTCTAGGGCATAACAAACCTCAGGCGTCAGTGGCAGGCGAAATTGTGCCAGCCCATGAATTTTATGATTACAAGGCCAAGTATCACAATGAAAAATCCCGGTTGCTAATTCCCGCGCCTCTTAATGATGAACAAAGCGCGAAGATCAAGGATTACGCGATCCGGGCTTTCCGTGCTGTAGATTGCTCGGGGATGGGTCGCTGTGATTTCTTTGTGGATCAACAGGGTGAAGTCTTCCTCAATGAGATTAACACCATTCCAGGTTTCACCCAAATATCAATGTATCCCAAATTGTGGGAACACACTGGTTTGCCCTATTCGGCCCTCCTCGATCGCTTGATTGAAATTGCATTGGAGAAACACCGTGAACGGCAATCCCTGCGTACTAGCATTTCGTAAGGTAGGTGATGGGCTAGCGCAATGATCATCCAGGATCTATGGAAATTCTACGGAGATGAACTCGTTTTTCAAAATGTAAGTGCAACAATCGGCTCCACCGATCGCATCGGCCTTGTAGGCGCAAATGGGGTGGGAAAAACCACCCTTTTGAAAACTTTGGTGAATGAGCTTAGCCCCGAGCGGGGCCAGGTTGTTTGTCCCGGAGGTTATACAATCGGCTCCCTATGGCAGGCTCCGCCCCAAAGCTCTCAGTCGCTTCATATGTATCTGCAAGAGCCCTTTAGGGAGCAAATCGAGCTAGAAACGGCTATGCGAGCGTTAGAAGAGGAGATGGCTAGCATCGACTCCGACGCAGAGCTTAATCAGGCTATGCAGCGTTATGCCCGCCTGCAAGATCGTTTTGAGCACCAAGGCGGCTATGACTATTTGGTGCAAATGAACGCCGTCACCACAGGACTCGGTTTCTCGGAGGCAGATCTAAGTCGCAGTCTTCATACCTTCAGTGGGGGAGAACAAATGCGGGTAAGCCTGGCTCGCTTGCTTTTGGTGCGCCCCTCCCTTTTGGTGTTGGACGAACCGACCAACCATTTAGATATCGAAGCCATTCGCTGGCTCGAAGACTTCTTGGCATCCTATAGAGGGGCCTTTATTGTGGTTTCGCATGACCGCTACTTTTTGGACAAGGTGGCAACAACTATTTGGGAGCTGCAGCAGTACAAGCTCTATCAATACAAGGGCAATTATTCCGCGTACGTGCCGCAGCGTGAATTACGACAGACCCAAATTGAGGAAAGTCTAGAGAGGCAGCAGCAAGAACGGGCCCGCATGGAGGCTTTCATTCAGAAATTCAAGGCCGGAACCCGCTCCAGGCAGGCCAAGAGCATGG
This sequence comes from Firmicutes bacterium UBA5420, assembly GCA_002409455.1. Taxonomy (GTDB): domain Bacteria; phylum Bacillota; class Limnochordia; order Darwinibacteriales; family Darwinibacteriaceae; genus UBA5420. The sequence goes on from DHNI01000092.1 coordinate 41,638, forward strand.
AGAAAAAGTTGGCTCGCTTACCCGATATTGAGCGGGTTCTAGACGATCCTACCATGGCCTTTCGCTTTGAACCCAAGCGTCAGTCGGGGAATACGATCGTTTCTTTAGAGGACATCAGCAAATCCTACGGCGAAAATCTGGTGTTAAAACCCCTCCAAGCCGAGGTGAAACGAGGACAACGCATTGCGCTTTTAGGGCCCAATGGCAGTGGGAAGAGTACGCTCCTCAAGATCTTAGGAGGGGAGCTGGCCTTTAAAGGCGAACTACGGTGGGGAACAGGGGTTGACGTGGGCTATTTTTCGCAGCATATATCCTTTAACCCTGAGAACACCGTCTTGGAGGAACTTTACGACGAGCACCGCTTCGAGCTCGGTGTGTTGCGTTCGGTCTTAGCCCGCTTCTTATTTCGAGGCGAGGACGTCTTCAAGCAAACCTCTGTGTTAAGTGGAGGAGAAAGGAACCGCCTAGCGCTGGCAAAATTACTATTGCACCGCCCTAACTTTCTACTACTCGATGAACCCACCAACCACTTAGATATTTTAGCCAGAGAAGCTTTGGAACAAGCCCTTGCTGAATTTGGGGGTACCATTATCTTTGTCTCCCACGATCGATACTTCATAGACAAGCTCGCTACCAAGGTGTGGGTTTTGGAGGATGGAGCACTTCACGAATTTGCAGGTGGTTTTGCAGACTACGAAGAAACCCTTAAACAGGCTTCTGTTACCAAGAGCGAAATGGCTCAGGTGACCTACAAAGAAAACCAAGCTAGGCGTGTTAGCAAAAAGGATTCGCCCAATGCCCGCCGTAGGCTTGCCAAGGCCCGGGCTGAACTAGAAGATGAGATCGTCCGCCTCGAAGAGCGCATGGAAGATCTGGAAGTCTCTTTGGCGTCGCCCGATCTTTATCAAGACGGAGAAGATGCTGCCATCACGGTTATTCAAGACTATCAAAAGGTCAAGGACACATTGCGCGAGAAATACGCGGAGTGGGAACGTCTAGTGGACGAGCACTGAGGAGGGTGATAATGATGTCTGGCGCAAAAAGCAAGGGCGTTCTGTTGCGTCCTGTGGAAGGCTTACCTATTCAGGTTCCAGTGGAAATTCTCACATGCCAGGCCGATTTAGGCCCCACGGCTACCTTAGTTTGGATCAACATCATTGCCCTATCCCAACTAGGACGCCCTATGCAGATCAACTCTTTAGCTCGGCAGATGGGCCTTGAGAAACGTGAAGTAAGTCAGGCTTTGGCTTCCTTGGCCGATAGAGGCTGGATTAACGATGAAGGTCTAGAGATTCAACTGACAGTTCCCGATAAAGTAGTAAATGCACCTGTTGCAGCTGCACTTCAGCAAGGGGCCGCCGCCGAGATGCCGAATGAGGCACTTGATGCCTTTGAATGGCTCGTGAGTTATGTCTCTGCGAGGGTGACTGTTCCGAATGCTGATGAAAAGCGCAAGCTGCTGTATTGGATGCAAAGTAAGAATGTAACCCATGAAGTGATTGCTGTTGCCATCGAAGAGATGTGTGCTTCCGCTGCCCATCCTAGTTTTCCTTATTTGGAGGGCATTTTGCGTAATTGGCATGGCGTAGGCATCCGTACGTATAATGATCTTTTGGAGAACCCTTACCTGGCCAAAGTGCTAGGGCCGATTACAAGCTGTAAGGAGCAAAGTCCTGTAGAACAGCGCTGGAGGGAGATTTTCCCCGATGAATTCGATTGAACAACGAAGTTATGAACTACCCATGGATCTAAGCGCGGAGCGGCAAATACTCGGCATCTTGATTAAACATCCCGGTCAAGTTGACAAGGTGATCGATCGCTTACGTCCCGCCCACTTTCTTGATCCGGCCCATCGACGGATTTACGAAATTATTCTCGACATTTATACTAAGCAGGGCCGTATTTCTTACACCCAGATCTACAATCGTTTGCGTACCGACGCCATTACCGATGCCCCCGCCGAACTTTTAATTCCCCTTACCGAATCCTTTGTAGCTCTAAGCGAACTCGATCCTAGTTTGCAGATGCTACTTCATAAGGAGGGGGTAAGGAGAATTGCCCAGGCCTGTGATACGATTAAAGCTATGGTTCTCGATCCCAAGAATGAAGACTTAGAAGAGGTCCAGGCCAAGGCCCAGGAGCTGATGTTTGCCGCAAGCCAGAGTATTGATGCCGCGGGCGATGAAGTAAAGAATCTCCTGGAAGTATTAAACAAGTGCTACATTAACTTGCTCAAGCGAAGAGAAGGCGTGAATGACGCCTATGGTCTTTCGGTGCGCTATCCATCTATTGATGGTATGACAACGGGTTTTAAGAAAAAGGACCTCATCATTTTGGCTGCCCGTCCGTCCATGGGCAAGACAGCTCTGGTGTTAAATATGATGGCTAATGTGGCTAAACGCGATATTCCGGTCTTGCTTTTTAGTCTCGAAATGGATGACGAGCAATTAGGTGATCGCATTGTCCTCAGCGAGCTTTTTGCCCATAAAGAAGGCGGCGAGCAGGCTGTAACCTCTTTTGAATATCAGACGAAACTCAGTGATGAACAGTTCTTAGTGACGCAAAAGGTGTTTAATGAACTGTATCATTTGCCAATTTCCATTGTTGACAAACGAGGTCTTACCGTAGCTGAGATGCGGGCGAAAGCCAGAAAATTCAAGTCAGAACATCCTGATTTAGGATTAATTGTGATCGACTATTTACAGTTGATTAAGCCGCCGAACAATGCCAATAGGAGCTGGACCTTGATCGTGGGTGAAATGGTCAGGGAGCTTAGGGATCTAGCAGGCGAACTTGATGTTCCCATTATCTTGTTGTCACAGCTGAACCGAAGTGTAGAAAGCCGAGAAAACAAAAGGCCCATGATGTCAGATTTGAGGGATTCTGGAAATATCGAGGAATTTGCCGATGTGGTCATGTTCCTCTATCGAGAGGACTATTACAATCCTGAAAAGGCCAAAGCGGAAGGAACAGAAGGGCTTGTAGAGATCATTTTTGCCAAACAGCGTAAGGGGAGCACAGGTACGGTACAACTGCGCTTTATTAAGGAATACACTCGTTTTATTGAGGAATATACAAATTAGTAGGGGGTTACCATGGGCGATATGGATCGAACGAAAGTGATTTTTGTTGATACCTGCCGCAACCTGGTGGAACTCGGCGAATTATCCAAGGAAGAGTACGATGATATTTGCGATCTATTAGATCGTTTAGAGGAATACGATAACGAACAGTTTAAAGCAGAGTTAAGCAGAATCAGCAAGGGTCTTAGTGATCTGATTGGCTAGGGGGAAGAACATGTCCCACATAACGAATCCATCGTATGTCACCCGCATCATGAAAGAACGAGGCTTTAGTACGAAGAAGCGTTTTGGTCAGAACTTCCTGATCGATCAAAATATCGTGGAGAAGATCATCGAAAACGCGGATATCAAAGAAGGCCAATGGGCTTTAGAGATTGGTCCTGGTTTAGGAGCCCTCACCGTTCATCTTGCCGAACGGGCCGAACACGTGGTAGCCATGGAGATTGACACTGCTTTAGTGGCTATCTTAAGGGAGACACTAGATAATTCCAAAACCACCATTTGGGAAGGAGATGCCCTTGGTGCCAATTGGGGGGAGTTGCTACAAACTGCCGGTTGGCAGGGGCAGCCCCTCAAGCTTGTGGCTAATCTCCCCTATTACCTCACTACGCCGCTCATCATGAAGGCCCTCGAGAGTGATCTACCCTTTGCGTCTATGGTGGTCATGGTGCAAAAAGAGGTGGCAACCCGTATGTTAGCCTCTGTGGGCAGCAAAGACGTTGGAGTCCTGTCTTTAGCCGTCCAGTATTATGCAGATGGGCGCTTAGCCATGAATGTGCCTAGAACCGTGTTTATTCCGGCCCCAGCGGTAGATTCGTCAGTGGTGGAGCTAAAGCCCCGGGCCCCCAAGGTGGATGCACCACGAACAGAGCTTTTCGCCGTAATCAGGGCGGGCTTCGGGCAGAGGCGCAAAACAGTGCGCAATGCACTTAAGGCTATAGCCGAAGAGTGGGGTCTAAGCCCCGAAATGCTAGATGATGCTTTGCTTAGGGCGAATATCACACCCGGTCTCAGGGCGGAGCGGCTGTCACTTGGAGACTTTAGTACGCTAACGAAAGAGCTTTTGAAGGGAGTGTAAGAAGAGTGGATTTCATTAGCCCTACGAAGGGGCACCTTAGTTTTGATCAGGTATTTGCAGAGATTCTAACCTATGCGTCGGAGCATCCTGAAGACAAGTACAGTCTCATTGTGGGAACCGATTCGCAGCTTAAGGACGAAACCTGTTTTGTTACTGCTCTAATTGTTCATCGCCAAGGCAAAGGGGGCCGATTCTTCTACACCAGGCGCCACGATAGTTATGCTCGCTCCCTGCGGCAGAGGATCTTTTACGAGGCTTCCTTGAGTCTGACTGTAGCATCACTTTTAACAGAGAAGCTGGCTGATTCTGGTCAAGAGCTGAATTTGGAGGTTCATTTGGATGTAGGAAGCAACGGTGCCACCAAGACCCTAGTCAAGGAAGTGGTAGGTATGGTCAATGGATCGGGGTATTTGTGCAAGATTAAGCCCGATTCTTATGGGGCTTCGACTGTGGCCGATCGCTATACGAAATGACTATCGACTCGCCAAGGTCGTTTACCACCAGCAAAAAGAACCAAAATGACCAAAAATTTCGTATAAAAGGCATTTTCCTACTTGACACCAGGAGAGAGCATTGATAAACTAATAATTTAATTGACAAACAGCCTCTACCATGGTAGAATAAGTTCGACAAAATGGTATAGAGGCGGTGACAAGATGGCCGTAGGAGTAAATAGCCTTCAGCAGATCAAGCTAGACTTGGAATCTTGTGTGGGCAAGCGGGTCAAACTGCGGGCAAACCGCGGGCGAAAGAAGATTGTTGAAGCCGAAGGTGTCATCGAAAGCACATATCCAAAGATTTTCGTAGTAAAGTTAGATGAATCTCATTCTCTAGAGCGTCTCTCTTACACATACGCAGATGTGCTCACCAGAACCGTAGAAGTCATGGTTGATGATTACATGATTGGGGATGCACCAGCAGCTATCAATTGATACATGAATGGCCCAAGAGAGGTACGTAAGCACCGAAGCGAAACGGTGCTTTTTTTTGTCCTCAAATTTAAAAATAATGCATAAGAATGGGCGAAGGAGGCGATACAATTGGCCCTTTTACCCGGGAGAAAACTTGGTTCCCGCACGCTACGTTTTGGCCATAAGGGCCCAGATGTGATGCAGTTGCACGCGTTTTTGCGCCTCCAGGGCTATGACCTCGGTACAGAAGAAGACTTTGGCTACCTAACCAAAGATGCGGTCAAGCGGTGGCAACGCGACCACGGACTTGTAGCTGATGGGATTGCCGGGAAGCGTTTTTTCGCCTTAGCTCTAAAAAAGAACGTACCCATTCGCAGAAGAGTTCATGTGGCAGAGCCAGGGGAAACGTTAGATCAGATTGCTAAGCTCTATGGGGTGGGGCCCGGTGCTTTCGGAGGTTCCTTACACAAGCAGACAATCTATCCAGGCCAGCGCCTGATCTTTTTTGATCGGGAGATCTGGGGCATCTGCACAAGTGTGCCTAAGGGGGAGGTGCATTTGGGTAGGTTAGCCACAGGGGGGCAGTCCAAAGAAGCCCTCACTGGCCTTGTTTACCAGCGTTCTCCCGCCGATTTGCCACAAGGGTCATGCGTAATAAAGCCAGTGGTCGGCGAGGATGCGAATGTGGTTGAAATTCATCACCACCTACGCACTCCTTGGGCACGGAGAAGGACAGCGCAGAACCTCTTGGAATCTGCTGAGGCCCCGTGTTGTCATGGTCTTTATCTTCCATGGCGGGCGGTAGCATCCCTCGATGGGCGGCGTTACCTGAAGCTTTTAAAGTTACTCCGGCGCCGACTTAAGCCCCCGGCCATGTTGTGGGTAGAACTCGGGCCTGAAGTGCCCCGTTGGAAGCTGTGGGGTGGTGTAGATTATTCCTGTGTAAACAGTCTCGTAGACCGGGTAGTGTTAGATGTGCCTCCCCCTAAGGAGCCAGGAGTTCTATTTGAGCGCAGTCGTGGAGAGGAACTGGTCGATTGGCTCTTACCTTCCGTTCACTCCTGGAAGATTTTGCTTAAGGTTCCTGTGTATGCACTACAATGGGAGTTTCGTTCAGAAGATCGAGAGGCTGAAGTTGGGCCCAGCCGTTTGCCATACCAGACAGCCCTTTCTAGGGCGTTTCGCCACGGTGCCCGTCTGAGCCAGGACGAAGAGGGATTTCCGTATTATGCCTATAAACAGCGAGGTACCGAATACCACATCCGTCTTCCCCATCATAGCCTTATGGAAGACGTCTCTGCTGTGGCTAACCGCCATAACCTAGCAGGCTTGATCCTTGATGAGTTGGGCATGGAAGACCCTAGAATCTGGCAGAACCTCACCATGCACTTTCGGCCCGCTTCTTTGAATATTTCTGATCAATAGACATGTTTTGTCGGCGATCCTCATAGGTATTAGGGAAATAGCAAAC
>DHNI01000092.1:48284-54104 GCA_002409455.1 Firmicutes bacterium UBA5420
GTTTATGGCAAAAAGGGGGAGAGAGATGAGCCTAAGTGTGAAAGAAAGCCGCCTTGTTGCGGTAAATCGTGTGGGGGAAAATACGCTTCAAACAGTCCTCCAGGGTAAGGTTGAATTGCCCAGCACCGCAGCTCCCGTAGAAAGAATCGTTTGGGTGAAGGGTACGCCGACTGTGCAGTCCTTTACCACAGATCAAGATCGTGTTTATGTCCAGGGAGCAATCGATCTGACCATGGTCTATGTGCCTGAGACCTTGGAAGACGAGCCAGCGGGACTAAAGCGGGTGGAATGGCCTGGTGCCCTCCCCTTTGACACGCATGTAGAGGTAATTGGGGCGGAGCCAGAGATGCTTGCAGAGGTGGAGATGAAGACTCTAGCCTGCGAATGGGATCTCGGTGGTGGGCAGTACTCTTTGGATGTGGATCTCATTGTGGCGGTGGTGGCCCGGGTCGAGCAGGTCAGGGAATATGTGGCCATCAGTGATGTGAACATGGCACAAACGGTCAAACTCACCACAGATGGAGTGGTCTTGCATCCATTACCATTGGCCTTGAACCTTGCGGTCGACAAGGAAATTACCGGAATACTAGAGTTTTCTGGGGAAGGGATCGCACCGATAGAGACAATCCTCGAGGTGATGACCAAGGTTCAGCTACAAGAAACAGAAGTTAGCCAGGGTAAGCTCGTAGCAAAGGGTATGGCCAGTCTAAAAGTGCTCTACGAAGGGGAGGATCTTGTTGTAGCGGTGCGAGATTTCGCACAAGCCCTGCCCTTTGAACTCGTCTATGAAAACAAAGAGATTCAGGCAGGCATGATCCTGGAGGCGCGTCTTAGCAGCCAAAGCGAGGCCTTTGTGGTAAATGATGGTCAAAGCGCCCGGGTGGAGCTCCATCTGCGGGGCAACTTGCTTTTAAGGGATCACGAGCCCATACAGATCCTGACAGACATTGCAGCTCCGGGCAATCAGGTGGAAGTTCGTAAAGAGCTTGTGGCCCTGGACAGCTTCGTCAACAAGAAAGAACAGCAGGCGGTGGTGCGCGGTCTCATTGAACTTAGTCAGGCGCTCCCACCTATGCGAGAGCTCCTTATCAGCACGGCTGTTGCCCACGTGACAGATTATGAAGTGGAAAATGATAAGCTTACAGTAGAAGGCGCTTTGGATGTGGAGCTTTTCTACTTAGCCCATTCTGAAGAGGATACCAAACCTCTATTTCGAGGGATGTTCCCAGAAGTAATACCATTTCAGCAAACACTCGCGGTTCCTAGCCTAGAGCTTGGCATGCAGCCTCGAATTCGGGTGGAAGTGGTGGCGGTGCAACCCGATCTAATTAACAGAGAAACACTTGAAGCGGCTCTCACACTGCGCTTTACAGTTGATGTTGTGGAATATGTAGAGGTAGAAGTGGCCGTCGAAGCAGTTGAAGTGGAAGCTCGGGAGGAAGATCCCCCTACTTTAACCTATGTCTTCGTACAAAGCGGCGATACGATTTGGAAGTTATCGCGAAAATATCACACGACTGAAGCGGCCATCATCGATGCCAATCCTAGCCTTCAAGATGACTCCTTAGCACTAAAAGTTGGAGAGAGCTTGTACATTCCTCGTAAATAGGTCTTTTCTTAATGCTAGGACCCTTTGCGACGCTAAAAGCCTTCGTAAGGGGTCCGGCCCTTTGTCATTCTTGGCAAGGGGCACTTTGTGATCCTGTAAGCAGCGCCTGATAATTTGGACCCCAAAAATGGGCACAATACACCTGAACCGCATGGGAAAGGGGTAGATACGATGCTTGCGCTTCTTTTGGCAGCTCTATCTGGAGTGCTCATGGCACTGCAGGGTTCGCTAAACACTGCTTTGGCAAAAGTAGTGGGTTTGTTGGAGGGTACATTTGTTGTACATGTTGTAGGTTCGGTCCTAGGCTTAGGGCTACTCTTGGTGGGTCTAGGTCAAGGGAGTTTGAGCCACGCCGCGAAGGCACCTTGGTACACCTACTTAGGCGGGGTACTCAGTGTAGGCATTATCTACCTCGTGGCGGCAGCCATTTCGAAAGTTGGGGTAGCCTCGGCCACAACCGCCATCATTATAGGGCAGGTATTCACTGCAGGATTGGTTGATCACTTCGGTTGGTTTGGCTTAGAGCCTCTCCCTTTTAGCCTGTGGAAGGGCTTAGGTATTGTTCTTATGGCTGGGGGTGCCTGGTTACTTTTGTCCCGCTGAATACAGAAGGAATTTTCCCTTCTGTGCGGAAATAAGGGTAAGACAGGAGGAGTGCTTCGTGATAACTGTTATGGACAAGATCACGCTGAAGGCCTATGCTAAAGTGAACTTAACTTTGGATGTGGTAGGACGAAGGGCCGATGGGTACCATCTCTTGAAAAGTGTGATGCAGTCCATTTCATTATCTGACACGATTACTCTTCAAAAAAAGGCCCAGCAGGGCATTACGATCGAGAGCGACCATCCCTCGGTGCCAAGTGATCAGGGCAATATATGCTGGCGAGCTGTCGATGCCTTTTGGGCTCACACTGGCATGCCTGGTGCGCGAAGTGTGGCCATCTCTTTGCGAAAAGCCATTCCTGTGGGGGCTGGCTTAGGTGGCGGAAGTGCCGATGCCGCAGCTGTGCTCTATGGGTTGAATCAGCTTTATCAAACTGAATTGGATCGAGATGAACTGCAGAAGATCGGTTTGACCATTGGGGCCGATGTTCCTTTTTGCCTACATGGGGGAACTTGCCTAGTGGAGGGCATTGGAGAGAGGGTGACCCCAGTCGAGCCTTTTCCAAAGATGACGATGGTTCTTGTCAAGCCCGAAGCCTCTGTCCCAACGGCAGAGATCTATAGGAACCTGGAGCCCCGGGCCCATGGCGGTAACTCTACAGATCAATTACTGGAGTTTTTACGCGGAGCGAATTCATCCTTGGAGCCTACTTTTGAAAACGCTTTAGAATCCGTAACCGCCAACATAGTGCCTGAAGTGAGACTGTGGAAAAAGAGGCTCTTTGATCATGGAGCCAACTTTAGCCTGATGAGTGGGAGTGGCCCTACAGTTTTCGGCCTTTTTACAAGCCGAGCCCATGCTCTCAAGTTTCAAGACCGTTTTGGAGAGGAAGGGCAGGTCTTTGTGGTTAGCTTGGTGGATCAAGGTGTAGATGTGTCCGAGATGAACGGAGGAGACCAACAGTGATGCAAGTGGATGCCGTAGTACTAGCGGGAGCCCCGAATACTGGCCCGCTTCAAGAGGTCCGTTCGGAAAAGTGGGAGGCAGAAATCCCCATTCACGGCAAGCCCATGGTGAATTACGTGATTGAGGCGTTGCTAAGTTCATCCCATGTTGCAGATGTAGTTGTGGTGGGGCCACTGGAGATCAAAGGGACGCTTCCCGCCCAAGCCAGATGGGTGGAGGCCGGGGGCGACCTTACCGAAAACATTTTTCGGGCTCTAGACGTTCTTGAAAAGAAGAATGAAGTGCTCTTTGTCACAAGTGATGTCCCCTTTCTTCATGCCGAAGCCATTGATGATTTTATTCATCGCTGTCAGGAGCTTCAGGGTGAGATCTTCTATCCTCTAGTTTCTCGCGAAGCCAATGAGCAGGTTTACCCCGAGACAATTCGCACGTACTTTACCCTCAAAGAAGGGGAATTCACGGGGGGCAATATTTTGCTTGCCAGTCCCCAGGCTGTGATGAATTCGCGCTGGATTATGGATCAAGTAATCGCCCGGCGCAAGAAGCCTTGGAAAATCATTCGGATGCTTGGTCTATTCTTTATTGCCAAATTCTGCACCAAACAGCTAACACTTCGTGAGTTGGAGCAGCGGGCCAGTGATATTTTGGGTCACAGTGGCGTATTTATCATTTCGCCCTATGCAGAGCTGAGCACGGATATAGATAAACCAAGCGATCTAGAATTAGTGGAAAAGACCCTTGCCGCCGTGCAAGACAAGGAGGCCTAGCATGAGGCGAGCACACCGCATTGCGGCGATCACTAAAACGTTAACAGAAAGACCTCACCATGTTTTTGCCGTGGGGGAATTTACCGATCTCTTTGAGGTGGGCCGCTCCACCTTATCCGAAGATCTAGCTATCATCCGCGCCACCTTTGAGGCGTTACATATGGGGAAAGTTGAGACTATTTCTGGCGCGGTGGGAGGAGTGCGCTATCTTCCCCTTTTGACGAGGGAGCACATTCTTGCTCATGTAGAAGATATCTGTGCCCGTCTACGCGATCCCCAACGCATATTACCTGGGGGTTTTGTCTATATTGATGATCTGATTTCTTCCCCCGCCTTATTAAGGACAGTTGGTTCTATCTTTGCTACCGAATTTGGTGGTCATACTCCCGAATATGTGGTTACTGTAGAGACTGCGGGTATTCCCGTCGCGTTGCAGGCGGCCTACGCGCTAGATATACCATTGGTTGTTGTGCGTAGACAAAGTCGTCCCACGGAGGGCCCCGTCTTGACTATGAACTTCGTATCGGGTTCGGCTCGCCAAATAGAAACGATGTCTCTTTCTAGGCGAGCTCTCCCCCAGGGCAGTAAGGTGCTTTTAATTGATGATTTTATGAAGGCTGGTGGCACACTTAGGGGTCTTACGGATCTGATGGGCGAATTTGAGTGCACTGTGGTTGGCAAAGGTGTACTGATTGAGACGGGCTGGCCTGGAGAAAAGCTTATTGACGATCACTTGCCGCTCATTTACTTACATGAGGTTGATGTAAAGGAACAAAAAGTGGTGGTTCGTCCGGCTGATTGGATTATTTCCTAGACGGTGCCCGCGGCACCGCTCCTTTTGTTGAGGCACTTTGGCTCCGCCGCCGTGGGCGGGGTTTTTTCTTTGGTGATGGAGGTGAGGATAATAAACGAGGACTACGGCCTGCGCACGGAGCAAAAGGTTCTGGACGAACTCATTAGGCGTAGACTTCCCTGCGAACCCCGTGTGCATATTGGCGATCTTGAGGTAGATATCTTAGTGGGTGAGCGCATTTGCGTAGAGGTAGATGGCTACTACCATGCTCTTAAAGAGAAAGTAGCTAAGGATGCCTCCAAGCAAAGGCATCTTGAATCCTTGGGTTATGTTGTTTTGCGTATCACCGCGATAGATGCAAAGAACCGCCGGCGGCTCCGGGAGTTCGCAGCAACTGTAGAAAAGAGTTATAACCAGGTGCGGAGTCGTGAAGAATCCCAAAAAGGGACGACCTTAACGAGGGGCATGCCCCAGGAAGAACTTCGCCAATTGAGAGTTAGGCTTGAACAAGAAAAAGAAAGGCAGACGAAAAGACAAGAGCCCGTTAAACCACAGAAACTCACGGATGAAGAGCTCTTTTTGCAGGCTATACATGATCTTTCAAAACCAGGGAGGAAGTAAACTAGTCTTCTCGAAGTGCTTAGTGACGCGAAGGAGGAAAAACGATGGAACAAGCAGCGGCCATTATTCTGGCTGCAGGTCAAGGCTCTCGCATGCAGTCAAAGAAGGCAAAGGTCTTGCACGAGCTGGCGGGCTTAGAAATGGTAAATCATGCAGTGCGCAGTGTTCAGCTGGCCTCATTTGATCCGATCATTGTAGTGATCGGTTACCAAGCGGACAGAGTTAAAGCTGTTCTAGATGGGGTGGCTTTGGCCGAACAAAAGGAGCAGCTCGGAACAGGTCATGCCGTTGATCAGTGCCGCAGCATCTTAGAGGGTTTTGATGGGCCGGTTTTGGTGACCTATGGTGATACGCCTCTCTTTCGAAGTGGCACATTTCATCATCTCCTGGCACACCACAAGCAGAGCAAGGCTGCTGCGACAATTGTGACAGCTATGTTTGACGATCCTACAGGCTATGG
>DHNI01000092.1:54311-56100 GCA_002409455.1 Firmicutes bacterium UBA5420
GAGGAGCGGCAAATCAAGGAGATTAATACTGGAACCTATTGTTTTGACAGCAAGCTGCTCTTTCATTATTTAACCCAGATTACACCCGTAAATGCACAGGCCGAGTATTATTTGCCCGATGTACTGCCCCTAATGATCAAGGGTGGCCTAAAAATCGACGGGTTTTTGTTAGAGGATGCCACAGAAAGCATGGGCATCAATGATCGCATTCAACTTGCGGAAGCGGAGGCCATTTTGCGTGATCGAATTTGTGCGGAATGGCAAAGGGCCGGCGTAACCATTATGGATCCCAGATCGACCTGGATCGAATGGGATTGTCAGATCGGCCAAGACACAGTGATTTATCCAGGGAGCTTTATTCAAAAGGGAACCACGATTGGGGAGGACTGCACTATCGGCCCCAATTGCCGCTTAGTGGCAGCCCAAATTGCCGATGGTGTCGCACTAGAGAACACGATTGTTGTAGGCAGGGTGGTTGCCAAGGGAGACACGGTTGCCCCTTTTTCGTTGATGACCAAGTAAAATGGAGGGTACAGAGCCAACATGAGACAGGCTAGTAAGAGATTGAAGGTGTTTTCGGGGAATGCTAATAGGGAGTTAGCCCTCGATATCTGCCGATACCTGGGTCTAGAAATTGGATTATCTGAGCTAAAACGCTTTAAAGACGGCGAAATACGGTGCAAGATCGGCGAAACGGTGCGTGGGGCCGAAGTTTATATTATACAGCCGTTGAATTATCCTTCTGCAGAGCACATTATGGAGCTTTTAATTATGATTGACGCTATGAAAAGGGCGTCTGCTAAAGTTGTCTGCCCTGTTATACCTTACTATGCTTATGCACGGCAAGACCGCAAGTCTCAGCCCCGCGATCCAATTTCGGCTAAGCTGCTCGCGAATGTTCTTACAGCGGCAGGGGCTGATCGAGTTGTCACCCTAGACTTACATGCCGGACAAATTCAGGGATTTTTTGATATCCCTGTGGACAATCTAAGAGGTATGCCGATTATTGCGGAGTATTTAGTACAAAAGAAGTTAAAAGACGTTATCGTAGTCTCCCCCGATGTGGGTGGAGTAGTTCGTTCTAGAGAACTTGCCGATCGCCTGCACTGTGGGCTGGCCATTGTAGACAAACGCCGTCCCGCCCCCAATATGGCGCAAGTGATGAATCTCATCGGCGAGGTAGAGGGTAAGACTGCTGTCCTCGTTGATGACATGATCGACACGGGCGGAACAATTGTCAATGCAGCCAATGCTCTTTTAGATAAGGGAGCGAAGGCGGTTTATGCCTGTTGTACCCATGCCATTTTCTCGGAGCCTGCTGTGGATATTATGCAGGACAGTCCCTTGAAAGAAGTGATTGTGACAGACAGCATTCATCTGCCTGAGGAAAAGCAAATTTCTAAGCTCACCGTTCTTTCTGTGGCTCCCCTTTTGGCTGAGGCGATTCGCAGGATCTTTGAAGAAATACCCGTAAGCATGTTGTTTGACTAAATCCAGCAAGAATGGTATTATTATTGAATGTAAAAAGGAGGCGCGAATCATGGCTAATTATCAGCTAACCGTGGAAGAAAGAACCCAAACCGGTAAATCCTATGCCCGTAAACTCAGGGCTAATGAAAAAATCCCTGCAGTTATATATGGCTCTGGGAAAGAGTCCACAACGATTGAAGTGGGCGTTCGCGACGTGGAGAAGGCCTTGGCTGCCCATGGCAGTCTGATCGACCTAAACCTTAAAGGAGCCACCAGAACTGTTTTGGTGAAAGATACACATCGTGATCCGGTGCGCGGT
>DHNI01000092.1:56236-56459 GCA_002409455.1 Firmicutes bacterium UBA5420
CGGTGCGCGGTACACTACAACATCTAGACTTCCATGAAATTGATCTGACCAAGAAATTGGAGATCACTGTACCTATTCGAGTGGTGGGCGAAGATCGTCGTCCTAATGACGGCGGTGTTGTTCAGATTCTACTTTGGGAAGTCGAGGTGCTCTGTTTACCTACAGATATTCCTGAGTCCATCACGGTTGATGTGGGCGAGGTTGAATTAGAAGAAACTGTCAG
>DHNI01000092.1:56653-56847 GCA_002409455.1 Firmicutes bacterium UBA5420
ATTGAACAATTGGATCTTCCTTCTGGCGTCGAAGTGCTGCTAGATGCAGACGAGGCGGTCGTAAAAGTTGGTATTCCAGCTGAAGTCGATCTCGGTGAGGAAGAAGAAGTCGATGAGCTTCTGGAAGGCGAAGAAGCTGAAGAAGGCGCAGAGCCAGAAGAAGCTGTTGAAGAAGAAGCCGAATAATAACCAAG
>DHNI01000092.1:57062-67999 GCA_002409455.1 Firmicutes bacterium UBA5420
TTTCACTTCGTGAAACGTCCACTCGTGAAATGTCGACTTGTAGGAGGGAGGCTGTATCGTGTCCTCGTTAAGAGTAATCGTAGGCCTGGGCAACCCAGGACTGCGCTACGCCCAGACCCGGCATAATTTAGGCTTTTGGGTCATAGACCGCCTGAGCGAGAGGCTTATGATTCCCATGATGCAGCATAAGTTTGGGGCCAAAATAGGTGTGGGCCACGCTTGTGGCCAGCGCATTATGCTGGCAAAGCCACAGAGTTTTATGAATCGCAGTGGTCGACCGGTGGCGGATATCATGAACTTTTATCAACTAGAACTAGACAGTCTCTTGGTGATCTACGATGATATCGACCTAGACCTTGGTTCCTTAAGGGTGAAAGGTTCTGGCAGTGCAGGCGGGCATAGGGGCATGGCCGATATTATTCAGCATTTAGGAAGTGACACCTTTCCTCGTCTGCGTATAGGTGTCGGTCAGCCTCCGTCCTTTTTGACAGCGGCTGATTACGTATTGCAGGGAATCGGCGTAGCAGAGACAAAGATATTGGAAGAGGCAGCCAACCGGGCGGCCCAAGCCACAGAGATGTGGCTGCAAGAGGATCTGCTTGCTGTGATGAATCTGTATAACCGCAAACAAACGAAGAACGAAACCTGACCGGAAGGGGGAATGCATATTGTCTCTACAAGGTCTAGTAGACTTGATGCGTCAGAGTAAAGAAGTGGGACACGCAGGCAAACACGGCCAGATCATCACCGGTCTCTCAGGCGGACAACGCTCTGTGTTCTTGAGTACCATTTATGATCCCAGTAAAGTGATGCTAGTGGTTACAGCCAGCCAAGTACAAGCAGAACGGCTTGCAGCAGATTTTGCTGGTTTGCTGCCAGAGGCAAGGGCCCTCGTTTGGGAGGGCCACGAGCTGATGCCCCACGAAGAGGCACCTTCCGCCTTGGACTTACGATCGAGTAGGCTAGAAGTCCTCCAAGAAGGACACAGACCAGGAACAATTATTCTTGCACCAGTGACAGGCTTATTGGAAGGTCTAGTTGCTCCAGAACGTCTAAGGAATTCAGAATTTTCTATCAACCTGGACTCAACGTTGGATCTTGAAGAAGTAGCGAGTCTTCTAGTCACCCTAGGCTACGAGCGTGTACCCTTAGTAGAGAATTTTGGCCAATTTAGTATACGAGGTGGTATCCTCGATGTAGCCCCTTCGTACAACCGCCAGCCTGTGCGCATCGAGCTTTTTGGCGACGAAGTGGATTCTCTACGCATCTTTGACTTCGCTAGCCAAAAATCCCTTGAAAACATTCAAGAGGTTACCATTAAAGCTGCCCGGGAGACACTGTATGATCCAGACAATCTCGAACAGATCAAAGAGAGCATTTGGAGAGAAGTGCAAATCCAGAGCGAACGCCTCTATAAACTGAACCTGGCCCAAGAAGCTGACGATCTCTTGGCGCAAGGAGCGCGCCATTTAGAGGCCTTAGAGCAGCAGGGATTCTTTGCCGGCATGGATCAATACAAAGGGTTTTTTGGGGAAATCGTTACACTTTTGGACTACCTTCCCCGAGATACGATCCTTGTTCTCGATGAACCTGTGCGCCTAAAAGAGGCAGCCAGCAACAGCTCCATGGAAATTGGCGAGAGTTTTGGACAGTTACTCAAACGCGGGCGCATTCTCAGTAGTCTAAGCAAGCTCTACTGGGATTGGAACGAGCTTTTCTCGAGATTTCAAGAGTATAGGCCTATCTATCTCTCAGTTTTGGGCAAGCGAGTGGCAGGAATGGAGGCCCTAAGCAGCACCTCTGTAAATTTGCGCATGCCCGAGCACTTTGGCGGCAGTATTGAGCGTATGCTACGGCGAGTTAAGCAGCTCCGCAAAGAGCATTATCGCATTTTGATGTTGGTGTCTTCAAAAGACCGGGGGCAGCGTCTCGTGGAACTACTTCATGACGATGGAATTCCAGCCGTCTATGTTGACACAGTCAAAAAGGAGCTGCAAATTGGTAGTTGTGTAATTACGACGGGTAACTTAGAAACAGGATTTGAGTTTTCCAGCTTTAAGATGGCGGTTTTCACGGAGCTCGAGCTTTATGGACGCCAAAAAACCAAGCCTAGGCCCACCAAGGTCGAAGAAGGTTTACGCCTCACTCCGCAAGAGTTGCGGATTGGCGATTATGTGGTTCATATTAACCATGGCATTGGCCGATACTTAGGCATCGAAGTTCTGCAGGTAGATAACCGATCCAAGGACTATTTATATATTCGTTATGCAGGGGAGGATCGGCTCTATGTACCTACCGATCAGATTCACCTGCTCCAGCGGTATATTGGCATGGAGGAAGGGGCTCCCCGTCTTTCTAAACTCGGCGGAAACGAATGGGCTCGGGTTAAAAAGCGCGCCAAAGAATCGGTTCAAGAAATGGCGGAAGGGCTCATAAAGCTCTATGCGGAGCGGGAGGCCATTACTGGCTTTACCTTCCCTGAAGATACGCCTTGGCAAAGAGACCTAGAAAACTCGTTCCCCTATCAAGAAACCCCTGATCAAATTCAGGCCATTACTGCGGTGAAGAAGGATATGGAAAAATCCAGGCCAATGGATAGACTTTTATGCGGCGATGTGGGCTATGGCAAGACAGAAGTGGCCATTAGGGCTGCCTTTAAAGCGGTGGCCAGTAGTAAGCAGGTGGCAGTCTTGGTTCCCACTACAATCTTGGCCCAGCAACATCAGCGCACCTTTGAAGAGCGTTTTGAGGGTTTTCCGATCAATATTGCCGTGGCCAGCCGCTTTCAGTCGCAGGCGGAGGTCTCCAAGACGTTGCAGGGCGTGAAGAAAGGTACAGTTGACGTGATTATCGGCACCCATCGCCTGCTATCTAAGGATGTGACCTTCAAGGACTTAGGTTTAGTGATCGTAGATGAAGAACAGCGCTTTGGGGTGGCTCAAAAAGAAAGGCTCAAAGAATTGAGCACGAATGTGGATGTTCTGACCCTATCTGCAACCCCCATTCCTCGAACGCTACACATGGCCATGGTTGGCGTCAGGGACATGAGTGTGATCGAAACTCCTCCAGAGGATCGATACCCGATTCGCACCTATGTGGTGGAATATGATGAGCAGCTTATTCGTCAAGCCATTTTGCGTGAATTGGCCAGGCAGGGCCAGGTGTACTTTGTTCACAACAGAGTTCAGTCTATTGATTATGTCTACAGCGAACTGGCAAAATTGGTTCCTGAAGCTAGAATTGCCATTGCCCACGGACAAATGGACGAATCGGTCTTAGAACGGGTGATGCTGGATTTCTATCATGGTGAGTTTGATATTCTTCTTTGTACCACCATTATTGAAACGGGCATGGATATTGGCAATGTAAACACGTTGATCATTGATAACGCTGACTATCTAGGCTTGGCACAACTCTACCAGCTACGAGGACGGGTAGGCCGCACCAATCGCGTCGCTTACGCCTACTTCACCCATCGGAAAGATAAAATTCTCTCTGAAGATGCAGAAAAGCGCCTTGGTGCCATTAAGGAATTCACGGAGCTTGGCTCCGGAATCAAGATTGCCATGCGCGATCTAGAAATACGCGGCGCCGGAAATCTCCTGGGGCCGGAGCAACATGGTTTCATTGCCTCTGTAGGTTTTGAGCTCTATTGCAAGCTGCTAGAAGAGGCCATTAGTGAGCTAAAAGGCGGGGCTGAAGAGAAGCCTGCGCTCCCGGATCCTGTCTTGGATCTGCAAGTCGATGCCTATATTGATGATAGCTATGTTGCGGATCCTGCACAAAAAGTGGGGCTCTACCAGAAGATTATTGCCTTAGATACACTAGAAGACTGTGATGATTTAGAGGAGGAAATTCAGGATCGCTTTGGTGATTTACCCGATGCGGTGCGCAATCTCCTACAGATTGCCAGAATCAAAATTCTAGCTCGCTTTGTCGGGATCGGGAGCGTTTCTGTACGGGGAACAAAGTTTCAGCTGAAATTCCTGGAAGGACTCGCCATAGATGCCAATAAATACGCTGCCTTGCACACCAAGTATCGAGGTAGAATCTCCTACCGCCATGGGCGTGTTGGCCAATTAGTGGTGGAAAAGGATAGGGAGGACGGACGGTCTTTAGCTTTTCTAGCTGAGGTATTGTCTGCTTGCCAAAATGAATAAAAGTGGTAGACCGGGCTATACTAACCCCAAGCCAACTCTAGAAAAGGGGTGTGACATTGAAAGCAACTGGAATAGTTCGACGCATTGACGATCTGGGACGTGTAGTCATCCCCAAAGAAATTCGCCGCACGTTGCGCATCCGCGACGGAGATCCCTTGGAAATATTCGTTGACAGAGATGGGGAAGTGATCTTAAAGAAGTATTCCCCCATTGGAGAATTGGGGGATTTCGCTCAGGAGTATTCTGATTCTTTGTATGAGACTACAGGTCATGTTGCCATAATTACAGATCGGGATGCAGTAGTGGCAATTTCTGGTGCTCCTAAGAAGCAATGGATGGATAAGGCGGTTGTAGCCGTGGTCGAAGAGGCTATGGAATCACGGCGTAGCATAACGACAAAAAAGGGCGATCGTTCTGAAGAGGAAGAATGGGATTTTGCTATGCAAGTGATAGCCCCGATTATCTCAGAAGGAGACCCCATTGGATCGGTCATCCTCGGTACCGGTGAGACAAACCGCCAGTTAGGCGAATTAGAGCTGAAACTTTGCGAAACGGCAGCGGGCTTTTTAGCCAAACAAATGGAACAGTAAAAGTAACTGTAAAGATAAAAAACTCTCGGACTCCTCATAACCTGCATCGTCCCTGCGTAAGCATAATTGCGAAGGGAAGGCGTGAGATATGACAAAGGAGTCTTTTTTACGTGGTGCGGTGATTTTGACGTTGGCTAGTTTAGCCAGCAGGGTGATTGGTCTTGCCTATATGGTTGTGCTACCCCGCTTGATCTATGATGATGGAATGGGCCTGTATCAACTGGTGAAGCCCATTCACTATTTTGCCGCCGTCTTAGCCATTGCAGGGGTTCCGGTAGCTATCTCTAAGCTTACGGCAGAAAAAGTGGCCCTTGGTTCGAAGGCAGATGTCAAAAGGGTGTTTATGGTCGGAACAGTACTGTTGATCTGTACCGGAGGACTTGTTGGCGGCGTGCTCTTTGTAGGTGCAGATTGGTTTGCATTTAACTTCGCTAAAGACGGAGGCGTGGCGAAAACTCTCGCTTTACTTGGGCCTGCATGCTTTTTTCTGGCCCTAAGTGCAGCCTTTCGGGGATTTTTTCAGGGGCTGCAACGTATGACCCCAGCGGCCATATCGCAAATGGCTGACCAGGTGGTTCGCGTAGCGGTTACAATCTTAGCTGTGATTTGGCTGAGGCCCCAGGGCGTGGAGATAGCGGTAACAGGTATTGCCTGGGGGTTTATTGCAGGAGAATTTGCAGGCTGGCTGGTTCTAGCCACTTACTATGCTTTCAAGCATAACGCGCTTTTAGAACTTCGCCCGTCAAGCCGTGAGCTTCGCAGGCCCGAACCCCTCGTAGGGATAGCAAAAAGACTGGTGTTTTTGGCTTTTCCCGCGGTGGTGGCCACCATTCTTTGGCCCGTGATGCAATTGGCCGATAGCCTGCTTATTCCAATGCGCATGCATATGGCAGGATTTTCGCCTGAGGTCATTCGGGAAGGTCTAGGTCATTTAGGAATGGCACTTACTTTGGCCCAGTTTCCTAACGTCTTGACAGTAGCTTTGGCCACAAGCTTAGTGCCAGCGATCTCCGAGGCCTGGGCCCTGCAAAGTAAGAAACTAGTTCGGCATCGATCGCAAGAGGCGCTGCGCATTGCACTTATCTTCGGAATCCCGTCTTGTGCTGCTCTTCTTGTTCTAGGAGAACCCTTAAGCCAGATGCTCTTTGGTTATAGCCAGGTGGGGGCACCCCTTAGCATCTTGTCCTTTGGAGCTATATCCCTTGGTTTAATTCAGGCTAGCACAGGCATTTTGCAAGGCCTAGGGGATATGCTGATTCCTGTGAGAAACCTAGCGGCAGGTGTAGTGATCAAATTTGCCCTCAACTATTTTTTACTAGCGCAGCCCGGGTTTGGAATCCTCGGGGCTGCCTGGGGAACAACTGTTGGCTGGGCAGTCATTGCCGTGTTGAACCTACTCTCCGTCTTTCAGAGGGTAGGCAAGGCCATCAACTTGCGCCATTCTCTATTGTATCCCAGTGTTACCACCGTGTTTGCGGCCTTGTGGATGTATCTTTGCCAGAACACTCTCAACTACTTTGCACCACACAGTGTGGCTAGTCTTTTGGCACTCTTGAGCGGCTTTATCCTCTATTTTCTTCTATTAATGATTACAGGTAGCTTAACGGAGCGGGATGTGCATTTGCTTCCCGTCGTTGGCAAACCCTTAGCTAAGTTCCTTTATACTTGGGGGTTTTTACGCAGGTGATCTTTGGCCCGATCCCAGAGTAAATTGAGTTGATTCAAGCTGAGATCCTTTAAACAGGCGCCCTCTTCCTTAGCGTAGGCTTCAACAAGGGAGAAGCGTTCGGTGAACTTAGCGGTCGCTTTTTGGAGAGCAAACTCAGGATCCACATTGATAAAGCGGGACAAATTTACCGTAGCAAAGAGTAGATCGCCAAGCTCATCTTCAAGCTCATCTTGTATTCCCGTTTCCATGGCCTGTTGTAGTTCGGCTAGTTCCTCGTGGACTTTTTCTGCGACCTCGGTCGTTTCTTCCCAATCGAAGCCCACCTTGGCAGCTTTCTTCTGGATTTTCTCAGCCCGCATTAAGGCTGGAAAGACATGCGGAACCCCATCTAAAGCCGAAATCCTTTGGGCGGAGGACTGCTCCGTCTTCTTGATGGCATCCCAGGTGGTCACAACCTGCTCTGGGGTGTCTATTTTTGTGGCATTTTTGCAGGAAGGCTCCCCGAAAACGTGAGGGTGTCGGCGCACGAGTTTTTCCACCAAGTTTGTAATTACATCATCGATGGAAAAAGTTCCGTGCTCCCGTGCGATTTCTGCATGGAGCAGCACCTGCAAAAGTACATCGCCGAGTTCATCTTTTATCGAGTTCGCATGATTTAGATCAATCGCTTCGAACAGTTCATAGGTTTCTTCGAGCAAGTAGCGCTTCAGGCTCCCGTGGGTTTGCTTTCTGTCCCAGGGACATCCTTCTGGGGAGCGTAGTTGACTAACAACTTGTACTAAATTGGACCAGGTCATAGCTGACTCCTTTCGGCTGAAAAAAAGAAAAGCCCCCTACCGTTAGGGGGCGTCTCAACAATACTACTTAGGAGCTACGACTTCTCGGAGGGACTTGCCTGGTTTAAAGGCAGGAACCTTCGTAGCAGGAATCGTAATGGGTTTTCCGGTGGAAGGATTGATGCCCTGGCGCTCTTGACGAGGTCTTACTTCAAAGGTGCCAAATCCTACGATGGTGACTTTCTCCTCTTTGGCTAGTGAATCGGAAATGGATGCAAATACTGCCTCTACTGCTTCACCTGCTGCCTTTTTAGTCATACCTGCTTTGTCAGCAACACTAGCAATCAATTCTGCTTTGTTCACAAATAAACCTCCTTTAAGGTGGAAATATACCCAGTAATTCTAGGATTATTCGAGTTCTCCTGCTAACAGTGGTAATATTTTCCCCGAAAACTTTGATAATACCCGCCTTTTAGGCGATTTTTGATCACTTTTTTGGTGAGACTACTAGAAGAAAAGGAGGTTTCGTATGGATTTCAAGAAAAACCGTGGCGTTGTGCTGGGGCTAGTGTTAGTGGTAATTGCCAGTGTTACCCTCTTGATTAGTTGGTCTGGCGATGATCGAAATATTGTACGAGAGTTACAAGAGGAACCGAAACTTTCTGTCTTCGTGAATGAAACTGGGCAAATTCACGAAATGATGCTAGAGGAGTACATTGCGGGGGTGGTGGCGGGAGAGATGTTTCCTGATTGGCCTGTAGAAGCCTATGCCGCGCAGGCTATTTTTGCCCGCAGCTTTACCATGGACTTCATTTCTACGGGCGGGGTGAAAGACAAGTATGGAGCGGATGTTTCCACCTCCATCCAAGAAACCCAGGCGTTTAACCCGGAGGCTGTTACAAACGATATCAAGAAAGGTGTGGAAATGACCCGAGGTGAGGTCATGACCTATGACAATCGCTTTGTGCGAGGCTGGTTTCATGCCTATTCTGGAGGCATCACTGCCCGGGCCAAGGAGGGTTTAGATTACAAGGAAGAAGAACCGCCCTTTACCGCAAGCGTCAAACTACCTGAAAACGAATATGTTCCAGATGATGTTAAAGAATGGACGGCAGAATACAGTGCAGCTGAACTTAATGGACTCCTCGGGACCGCTGGTCTTAATGTGGGGGACATCCAGGGTCTAGAGATCACCGAAAAGGGCCCCAGCGGACGCGTTACTCTAATTACAGTTACAGGAACCCAGGGCGAAGAGACAATCTCAGGGCCAGAGTTTCGATTAGCGGTTGATTCTACAAAAATGAAGTCAGCCTTGGTTCGCGATTTTGCATTCGAAAATGGGGTTCTTACCATTACCGGAACTGGTTATGGGCATGGGGTGGGTCTAAGCCAGTGGGATGCCTTTATGTTAGCTGAAGAAGGGAAAAGCCCTAAGGAGATCGTAGAGACTTTTTTCGAGGGTATAGAAATCCGCAAAATCTACGACTGAGTCTAACTTGACTACTTCGCGCATACAATGTTGCAGAGAGGATGCAAGTAACATTGATATGGGCAGGGAGGTAGTTACTGTGGATGACAAGAGGTTGAGTAATGTCCGCCATCAATTGGTTCTGGCGGAGCGAGAGCGCCTTACCCTTGATGGAGTGGTGCATGTCGAAAGTTTCGATGACCGGGAAATTGTACTCGAGACAGAGCTCGGCGGCCTTGTAGTGCAGGGAGAAGAGCTGCATATTAAGGAACTCAATTTAGAGAAAGGAAATATGCTCGTGAGCGGGTACATTGGATCCGTGGAATACCTGGGCGACTCCCTTGCAAAGCGCAGCAAGGGCTTGTTGGCAAGACTATTTAAATAGGGCTAAAGTGAGGTGTCTTTATGGAATCCCTAGGCACTCAACTTTATGCCTTTGGAATTGTCCTATTGGCGGGAATCACCTTAGGACTTTTCTTTGATCTTTTTCGGGTCATTCGCGGGCTTTTGCGACCTGGTGTCGTAAGTACGCCTATTTTGGATCTTCTTTTTTGGGCTCTGATTACGCCCATTCTTGTGCTTTATCTCATCTTGGCCAACTGGGGTGAGCTGCGGGGTTATGTGATCATAGGCCTTCTTTTAGGTCTATCTTTTTATCGTTTGCTCCTTTCTGGTATGGTCATCTCCCTCTTACTGTGGCTTGTACAGGTAATTGGAGGGTTTTTAAACCTGGTCTTTTCCTTCGTAATCTGGTTAGCTTCTTTTCCTATACTTCTAATTCAAGAAGCCCGCTTCAGCTGGTCTCATAGGCCAAAACCCCTTAAAGCGGCCAAGAGGGTCTGGCGCTTTAAGCCTAGACTACGCTGGAGAAAATGAAAGCAAATTCCGATTCTGGCAGGAAAACCCTAAGCGGGGGGTGAATGGAACAGCCAGGAGGGAATGTTCGGATATGGCCAAAAAACGCGTGAGACTGCAGCCCTGGCGAGTTGTGTTGCTCTTGGTAGCTTTGTGGGTTGGATTCAGTTTTGCTAAAAGTGGACTGGCAAATCGCAGGCTGAGACAGGAGATCGACGCTTTAGAGAAGCGCCTGGTCGTATTGGAGTTGCGTAAAGAAGATTTGGAGCGGGAAATCGAGGAATGGAAGTCTCCTGAGAATGTGGAACGGGTGGCCCGGGAGCAATTAGGTCTGGTGAAACCTGGTGAAGTGGTGTATCGAGTGTCAGAACCCTTCTCTGGCGATGTGGAGCATGATGTGGAGAAACGATCCTCGTATTGACACAAAAGTAGTGATAATATATAATGTTATGTAGTCGCGTGCCCTGCACGGCAAAATCCAAGAGGAGGAATTTTTTAACGTATGTCAATTGATGTCGGCAACATTGTCGAAGGGAAGGTTACGGGAATAACCAATTTTGGTGCTTTCGTCGAACTCTCCAATGGAAAAACCGGTTTGGTTCACATTTCTGAAGTAGCAGATGCTTATGTGAAGGATATTAAGGACTTTCTAAACGAAAATGATGTCATTAAAGTGAAGGTCATTAATATGAGCGAGGGTAAGATTGGCCTGTCGATTAAACAGGTGAATCCAACTAAGCCATCGCGTGATCGTCGTGGTCCCCGCAGGAAGGCAGCAAGTCCTGTGGATTTTGAGGAGCGTTTATCCCGCTTCTTGAAAGACAGTGATGAAAGGCAAGTTGCTCTGAAGAAAAGTCAGGATTCAAAACGGGGAGGCAGGGGCGCAAGGTAGATCGAAATGAAACACAAGCCTTTCTCCGAAACTTAAGACACCCCCACGGGGGTGTTTTCACTTTAAGGAAGTGATGTTCTGAAGTACGAAAAGCCTGATAAGGAAACTCTAGCTATTATTAAGGAGCAGATCGGCAGGGAGCCCCGGGGGGTTTTGGGCGTGGCAACCACTTGCGAATATGGTTATCCCCAGGTGATTGTAAATCGGCCCGTTTCGGCCACCCCTTCGAGCATTGAGATCTTTCCTACGCTATACTGGCTCACCTGTCCTTATTTGCGTAAAGAAATGGCCCTACTAGAGGGCGAAGGTCTTATTGCGCACTTTGAAAAGCGCATCCAAGAGGAACCGGAATTTGCAGCTTTGGTTGAGAAGAATCACGAAAGCTATGCTCAGCACCGCCTGGCACTTATTCCTACCGTTGTTCAAGAAAATCTCAAAGAAGAGTACCCTGATCGCTATCGAGTGTTGGCAGAGACGGGTGTAGGGGGAATTCGTAGCTTAGAGGGTGTTAAGTGCTTTCATACCCA
>DHNI01000092.1:68256-72970 GCA_002409455.1 Firmicutes bacterium UBA5420
TGCGAGGAGTTCGTTAAGTGAGCGTTGTTGCGGCCATAGACGTGGGTACGAATTCGGTTCGTTTACTTGTAGCAAAGGTGTCACAAGATAAAGTGGAGCCGCTCGCAAGGGAGGTTCAGGTCACCCGCCTAGGTCAAGGAGTCGATGAAAGGCGGAGACTAGATTCGGTGGCCATAGATCGTACTTTGTCTATCTTGACTAAGTTTACCGCTTTGATTCCTCAGGGTGCACCTGCTTCCATCATGGCCACGAGCGCGGTGCGGGATGCAGAAAACGGGAAAGAATTTGCGCAGCTCGTTAAGGATAGAACAGGCCTTACTCTGCAAATTCTCTCCGGTTTAGAAGAGGCGGAACTATCGTTTCGGGGCGCTGCTTTTTCCCTTCAAGATGCCCATCTTTCGGATCCCATCACTGTGGTGGATATCGGTGGGGGCAGTACCGAAATCTATACCGGCACGAGCACAGGAGAGCTCCTAGGAGGGGGTAGCGCGCAAATTGGCGCAGTGCGCCTTTTAGAACGGGGTAGAAGCGATGTTGTACCTATCCTCAGACCTGTGGTGCAGAAAAACCTAGAGCTTTGTCCCCAAACTTTGGTAGCTGTGGGCGGCACTGCAACAAGCCTTGCTGCCATAATCCAAGATTTGCAGACATATAACGATGAGAAGGTCACAGGTTTCTCCTGTTCTTTGGATAAATTGAGGAAATGCTCTGAGAAATTGGGCAGACTATCGTTAGAAGAACGCCGCCAAATTCCGTCTTTGCAGGCCGGGCGGGAAGATGTGATTGTATATGGTGCGGCTATTTTAGTTCAAGTGGTAGAATTAATGGGTTTTTCGAAGTTCTACACGACCTCTGGAGATCTGCTATATGGCTCGCTCATGTCGCTCAGCTAACAGCAGTTGACTAAGGGGTGCAAATAGTCTATAATATTTTTTGGATGCGCCGGGGTGGCGGAATGGCAGACGCTACGGACTTAAAATCCGTTGGGCTAACGCCCGTGAGGGTTCGAGTCCCTCCCCCGGCACCATAGCTAAGACTAGACACCCCCTTGAGGTGTTTTTTTGTCTGGAGGGATTAGGTGCGAAGTTCTAAGAAATCGAGTGAACTAGAAAGAACGATCCGTACAGGGATTCACGGAACTCCACAGCTTAGACCTGATGAAAAGAGACGTTTTTTGGGCTTTTTCAAAGAGCGGGTGATCCAGGCCGTTACCTTTAAGCAAATTCAAACCGCCGAAGGCTTGCAGGTCATGGAGGAGGCTCTCAGAGATTCTCGTGGGGTAGAGCTGGTGATTCATAAAAAGGCTAGAACAAGGGCGATGCCCCTCATTGTGCAAGCCCGTAAACAGGATCTGGATTTTACCATTGTCTCTAACCCCAATCTCCAAGGTGAGGTAGCAGTGATCTTGGTAGCAAAAGACGCAGTGGATGTTCCTACCCTTTATTCCGAACAAAATTAAGAGGTGTAGCCTTTGGGCCACACCTCGTTTTCTTAACCCACTATTTTCTCATCGTCTGTGAATCCGAAGGTTTCCTTTCTGTCTTCTTCTTCTCGTTCGTCCTCTTCAATGTGGTCTTCTTGCGTAGTTACCTCCGGCTCAACTTGCAGTTTCTGCTCCGGTTCTTTTGGTTTACTCGGGGCTAGCACAAGGCTGACTAAAATGAAGGCCAGACCTACAAAAAGCGGCAGTAGTCCCGCTAAGAGCCAGGGGCCAACACCTAAGGTGATAAGGCCAATGGTGAGGGCTAAACCGATCAAACCGATAACCAGACCAATGGCGAGGAAAGTCTTCTGGTTCTTGCCGTGTTTACGTTCATCTTCCGGTGATACTCCCTGGGCAATAAGTGCCATGCGCTCTTTGTAGCTAAACCAGCGCAAGGCGATGACCAAAATGACTACCAGCACACTGAGAATGATGGGGGTAAAATACGCTAAATAGGTCACGATATCATTCATGTTCATCTCTCCCATTTGTTTGGTTTTTTAGTTCCAAGGAGCCCAGAGACAGATCGACGAAAATCGATCCCCGCTGCTCCCCTTCACCAAGCACTCCCTTGATACGTTCTTTGTTTTGTTGCCCTTTAAAGGGAACCATAACATTGAAGGATCCGAGGCTAAGGCTTCCCTCTAATACATATGATTCATCTGGGGAAAGAAGTAGTGTTAGGTCGCCCAAACTGCTTTCCAGTACATTGCGGTTCGCCAGACTGGCTTCAATAGTCAAGTCACCGAGATGTGAGAGGGCTACTAGTTCTTTATCAAATTGGGAATTTGCGATCTCAATATTGCCTAACGATGTTTCTAGATACGCATCGCCCTGGAAATCCCGTAGTTTGATGGTTCCAAGATGATCAAGAACCCGAGCGGATCCTTGAATATTCGTAATCTCAACTTCGCCTAGGCTTGTTTTCAGATCCAAGTTGGTCTGAATGGGTACTGTAATAATCAGATCAGCCCTGGCCATTTCGTTGTTGCGAATCCTGGGCGCAAGTACCTGCAGCTTGTTTTCTTCCGCAGTATTGGTGATTTCGAGCGACACTCCCCCCAGAAGTTCTTGGGCTCTTACGGGACTGGCTGCCCTGGTTTGAACATGCATATGGACTTGGATTTGCTCAACGTCGCCCCCTTGTAGAATGACTTGCCCGTGAGGTGTTTCCACTTGCAGTTTGGGCCGCAGCTCTACAATGTGTTCTGTTTCTTTCTCTTGAGAGTTGCTAAAGGGCATAGTTATAGACGGGGGTGTGCCAGTTTCTTTGGAATCAAAAGGTGGGATGGGCAGCAACCCTGTACTAGCCACCATTAAAGCAAGTACTGCAATTAAGAGCAAAACGGTAACGACGATACCGGACTTTCGCATAACATGATCCATCCTTTCCTGGTTGGCATGCTCTTCTTATTTGATTCCATAATAAACCACATAGTCCTGTTGCGGATCATCAATTAAGGACAAATTTTCCATATACGGAGGGATAGACTGACATATGTAGAAACGTAGAAGGGTAAAGACTACTATGGGAGGCGATTTTTTGAGAGCGAAATGGAGAAGTTCTTGGCTTGTGCTGGTTTTGGCTTTGGTAATATCGTTGGCTGGCAGTTTGCCTATCTTCGCGGCGGAGATCATTATTTTGCATACCAATGACGTGCACTCTCGTATTGAATCTCATATTCCTCAAGGTGCTGAGGCAGAACAGGGTGGTCGTGTTAGGGTAGCAACTTTGATCGAAGAAATCCGGGATATGTATGGTAAAGACAAAGTCCTTTTGCTTGATGCTGGGGATGCCATTCATGGTATGAATATTGATAACCTGTTTGGAGGCTTACCTTCCATTCAAATCATGAATGCCATGGGTTACGATGCTTTTACCTTGGGTAACCATGAGTTCAATTATGGGCAAGAGGTGTTAACGGAACGCATTTTGGATGCCAATTTCCGAACTTTAGCGGCCAATGTAATGAAAGATGATGGTTCACTCTTTGCCGGCTACAGTGGCTTAGTCAAAGAGGTGAACGGCGTTAAGGTTGGTATTATTGGCTTGGTGGCAGAAGAGACTCCTATTGTGACCCATCCAAAGAATGTGGAAGGGCTAACGTTTTATGACCCTATCGCCATGGCCAAGCAGACGGCGGCAATCCTGCGCCCTGATGTGGACATCCTCATCGCTTTGAGCCATCTGGGCTACGCTAAGGATGTGGAGTTAGCTGAAGCGCTTCCGGAGTTGGATGTTATTGTTGGTGGACATAGCCACACGAGGCTCAACGTACCAAGGGAAGTTAACGGAGTTATTATTGCTCAGGCCCATGAATATGCCAATGATCTTGGCTTTCTATACTTGGAAGTGGAAGATAAGCAGATTGTGGCGCACGAAGGCTTCTTGATTCCTGTAACTGCTGATATTGAGAAGCATGCGGGGGTTCAATCTATTATTGACCATTGGAATGAGCAGCTCCAAGCGCGTCTCGATAATGTTGTTGGCTCCAGCAATATAAGTTGGGATGGCGAGCGCGCCTCGGTTCGTACTCAAGAGACCAATCTTGGTAACCTCGTCGCTGACGTTATTCGAGATGCTGTGGAAGCCGATATTGCTGTGACTAATGGCGGCGGAATTCGTGCCAGCATTCATGCAGGCGAGATTCGTGTTGCCGATATCTATAACACACTGCCTTTTGATAACAGTCTTGTTGTTGTCGAAATGATGGGGATGGACATTCTGGAGGCTCTAGAGCACAGTGTACGGCTATTGCCAGAGCAAAATGGAGCGTTCCTCCAGGTCTCTGGGATCACCTTTGAGGTGGATCCAAATGGATTACCTGGTGGCCGTGTCATTAATGCAAAGGTGGGCGAGAACAGGCTGGCAACTAGCGGATACTATACTGTAGCCACCAATGATTTTCTTGCAGCAGGTGGAGATGGTTACGATTCGTTCATGAATGCAACTCTCGTGGCCGAGACCGGTATCATGCTTAGAGATGTTATGGTTGATTACATTGCTGAGCGAGGTGTCGTAGAAGCTCCGGAAGGTGGACGGATTTTGATTCTAGAGTAGCGGGTGAAGTACGGTCAAAATGGAGGGGTGCCCAGGTGGCGCCCCTTTTTGTATTGGAAGTTAGTTCTGCAATTTTTGAGGGCGATGGGTCGATCTTTTTTTCTTGACACGGCTTGTGTGTAGGAATATAATTGGTAGTGCGTGTGGGCCATTAGCTCAGCTGGTAGAGC
>DHNI01000092.1:73089-75525 GCA_002409455.1 Firmicutes bacterium UBA5420
CTGACTCTTAATCAGGGCGTCCACGGTTCGAATCCGTGATGGCCCACCATACATAAGACCACGATAAGACGGCAATCCGCGGTCTTTTTTTGTTTTGGTCAAAAACCGAAATCAGGTAGTCTATTGGGCAAAATTGGGCAAATCGTCGAAAAGGGGTATCGGCTATTTTTGGCATCGGACATAATTTTCGGCATATTTTTACTGTGAAACTAAGCTTTTGAAAGAAAACTGGCACAAGAAAAGGAGCAGTAGTCCTCATCTTGTACCAGTTGGCGGGTACTAGCTTATGTGTTTCATACGTTCTATGCGCCTTTGTCGGTTTTAGGTTTTGACCCGATACAATTTTCGTTCATCCTGCGAAATATTTTCGAATGCCGAATGCGGAATTGAATTTGTTGAAGGTGTCTTGACACGGTACAGTTGTGGCCTTTCCTTATTTTTGAGCCTTGGATTGGTGTGGGTATATATATTGATGGTAACTGATATTTCGGAATGTCCGAGGAACTCTGGGCAATTTCGGGATGTTCACCAGTCTCCAAAAGGATCTAGTTTAATGCAACGCTAGTGATTTCAGGAGCAATTTGTGGAGAGTAGGTGTGGTGCAACCCTGTAATTGTCTGAAATTGAAGTTACACCTTGAAGTTTCCGGTTGAAATAACAGTTGGCTGTGACGTGTGTCGGCGCTAACGGCTGCGGGAGTGATAGCTTCCTAGAGGGAATCTGAGAGTCAATTGTGCGAAACGGCAAAATCGTCCTGTTGTGGGGCGGCTCTTTGTTTGAAAAAACGAAGGAGTGTGGAAAATGAACAACATCAGATCTTGTACTGGTCGAACAGTTCCCCTTGGAGATGGCGAGAGCAGTTGGCTCAAGAATATGAGAAAGATCTGAAAGTGCGCTGGTCTTCCTCAAATACCAATCGAGAGAAGGAACAAACAAAACATTGGCGAAGCATGACCATAACATTTGTGACAAAACGAAAGGATGGACTCAATGGAGGATCATTATGGGATCTTGGGTATTTCATCTACTGCCAGTCAGGAAGAAATAAAAAGAGCCTACCGAAATTTGATTAAAGTGTGGCACCCTGACATCTGCACCAGACCAAATGCACATGAACAAAGCATCAAAATCATTACAGCTCACAAGATCCTAAGCGATCCCAATACTCGTAGGGATTATGACTATTTGAGAAAGCAACATCAAAATGCCCGCAAACATCAGACAGGCACTGGTGATCCTGCTAGAGACGGACGTTTCGCGCAGGCACAGCAGAAAGCGCGACAGCAAGCAGAACGATCTGCCAGCAAGAGCCTTGAAGATCTGTTACGTGAGGCGGGAAGATATATATGGCAAGGTGAGTATTCCGTCAGAAGTCAAAACTACTCCTTTGGTTCAAGGTTGATCACCGGTCTTAAAGGTTTTTTCCTGATGGTGCTGATTATCGTCACTTTTACTGGCGTTGCTGCCCCAGCAACGATTCCTTTAGGCATTGTGGTCTGGCAATCACTTTTGCGTAACGGTGAGTTCATCGGAATAGGCAAGCTATTAAGTTCCACACTCATGGTTACCGTTTTCATGCTATTGTTCATCATTTTTATTTTCCAGTATGCTCTACCACATTGAGGTACCCTGCCTATCGAGTACCTAAACAGTTTTTCGTTGTTGACAGGGAAAAAGAACAAGAATATAATTGGAATCCGTGATGGTCCACCATGCTTAAGTGTAGATGAATAAGGCATTTGAGGCCGATGCTCTGAAAAGGGGTATCGGCTGTTTTTTTCAGCGCCAGGGGTTCACGATGTCGCTTTTTCCCTTTTTTATGCTACCCCTTCATAAGGAAATAGGTGGCTCCAAATAAAATGATGACGGCTCCTAGAGCCTGAACCAGAGTTGCTAGAATGCCATGTGGAACATTAGTGGACTTAATATTAAAAGTAAAGATTACCAGGAAGAATAGAGCTGAAATGGAGTACAGAATAATTGATATGATTAAAGTGTGCTTCGCAAGATAGTTATAGCCAAGGAAGCCTCCAAAAAAACCAGGACGGAAATCGAACGCTTATCAAGAAGCTCCATATGGAATCTATTAACTAAGCATCAGCATTTCAACGGGATGCCCTTTGTGGGTAGCCTTTTTGGCTGGGAAATGCGTTTAGTCCCGCTAGCTAACATATCGCTGAGGCGTTCATTCCCTGTCGCACAGCTCAGACCAGGCAGAGAACACGCCTCTTCCATGGGATTACAATTGAAAAAATGATCGATCTAACGTAAGATGGATTACATAAGGTTTATAAAAGTAATCGGAAGAACTGCTGACGGGAAGGATGGTGAAAGCCTTAGATGTACAAGCCCAAGAAAAGGCTAATCAAAAGTTCATTCCTGCGCAAGACTATTATCGTTCTTCTAGCGACAATCACTAGCGTTGCATTAACTTCT
>DHNI01000110.1:0-2344 GCA_002409455.1 Firmicutes bacterium UBA5420
TAATCACCCGTTCATACCCGCGCCGCGTGTGTGGTGTGGCCGTCATTTCCACCAACTTGCCTTGGGGTAGAAGAGCACGTTTGAGGCCTAGACGCAGCATTTCATTTCCCTGATAGGGAAAGGCATCTACTTCATCGAGAATGGCTAGATCAAAACGCTCATAAAAGTGAAGAACCTGGTGGGTTGTGGCCACCACCAATTCTCCAGGGGCAAACCAAGGCTTGCCCCCATAATGGCTAGCCACTGTAACGCCGGGAAAAGCAAGGCGCAACCTTTCTGTCATTTCTCGAACGATATCTTGTCGCGGTATGGCAAAGAGAACCTGCCCGCCTGCACGCAAAGCCTTTTGAATCATGGCAAAGGTCACTTCAGTTTTACCAGCACCGCAAGCAGCCCAGACTAAGGCCTTTCCCTCCCCGTGCTCCCAGAACCCCAACAGCTCTCGGCTTGCCTGCTCTTGCGAGGCAGTAAGTTCATAGTCAAGTTGCAGTTTAATGGAGCTTTCAGGCTCCGCGAATTCACCTTGCCACCCTCGTTTAGCGAGGGTCAGCAATGTACTACAAGAACGATGCTCGCCCATGCTACGGCATGCCGAACACAGGATACAATCATCGCTTCCACACACTAAACAAGGAGCTTTTTTTGCCTCTTCGCCCTGGCACCTTGTGCAGATTTTTCTTCCCCAGGGGCCGTTTATAAACCCCGGAAACTGCTTAAGCTCACCTTGATGCACACCTACATCCAAGGCCTGGCTAATATCACTGGGCCAAAATCCTTCCTGTCTTAGAGTATGGACAAGCCTTTGTTCAGACAGAAGGCGGCCATCTAACACCTCTTTTAGCCGGGAAAGCACAGCGTCACTAGAATCCTTTCCATGAAGGGGAGGCACCCTCAAAGCGCGATCTCCACTTCCCCTCCTAGTAAACATGTGCCACCACAAAAAACGCCATCTACCGCCAAATCGACTCTCCCATAGTCCTAACGCCTCATAAGCCTTCGAACTAGGCAGGGGCCCAGTCAAAATAACTCCATCTTGCTCCTGAT
Organism: Firmicutes bacterium UBA5420; assembly: GCA_002409455.1. Lineage (GTDB taxonomy): Bacteria > Bacillota > Limnochordia > Darwinibacteriales > Darwinibacteriaceae > UBA5420. Next base: position 1,045 of record DHNI01000110.1, read on the forward strand.
CAACGACTAGATCAGTTCTGTGCCGAGGATTGCGTAACAAACCCACTCGAAAGGTTCGTTGGAATTTGGACACAAAAATCTGTAATTTATGCATAAAGTCCTCCCTAGACCCTGAGCAAGTACTTCTTCTCTTTTGATTACCACAATTCCTGCATAATAAGAAAGCGACCTGCATAGCGCAATGTCGCCTTCACTACTCCACTTTACTCCTTTACATCTTCCCCAACAGCCAACAACGCCACCTTTGTTCGATCATGCTCCCCCAGCTTGCGATAAATGTTACTCACATGATTTTTCACCGTGTGCTGGCTTATGAACAAGGTCAAAGCAATCTCCCCGTTTGAAAGACCTTGTGCTATCAGCTTTAAGACCTCGCGCTCCCGCGGGGTAAGGAGAGAAAGGTTCTTTTCTTCCATAGGACACCCTCCCACCCATTACTTTGATTTCTTGATTATAGTATTCGCCAGCATACACAATGTCCACAAAAGGAAAGCACATATAGAAAAAACAGTAGCCGGGGGTTGGGGTTGGGGGTGGCCACTGCTTTTTCAGTAAGTGTCTTAAGTTAAGTCTAACACCTTAGGCCCAGTAAGGACACTGGACGATGGTCCTAATTTTCATAGGACTATTGGGAAAATCCGCAGCAAAAGGTGTCCTTCGCCGTGCTTGTCAACGCCACGGCGCTATGGTATAACTAAGAAAACAACCGGGAGGTCGATATAATGCTTACTCTACAAGATATTCAACAAGATTCGGTGTTCCTCACGCTGATTGAGAATTCTAGCGCCTATTTGAGGGCTCGCGGCTATACTGATCATGGTCTCCGCCACGTTTCGTATGTGTCAAAAACGACAGCCCGCATCCTTGAAGATCTAGGCTTTGACGACCGCACTGTTGAACTCGGGGCAATTGCTGGCTACCTTCATGACATCGGCAATCTCATCAATCGCAAGCATCATTCCATCTCAGGTGCAACAATTGTCTACTCCGAGCTTCGGCGCTTGGGCATGGATGTAGAGGAAATTTGCAGTATCACCACAGCCATCGGCAACCACGAGGAGGAAATCGGCAAGGCAGTGAGCCCTATCACATCAGCCTTAATCTTAGCTGACAAGAGTGATGCTCATCGTACAAGGGCCAACCGTCTAGACGACGATACGCGCCCTGGCATCCACGATCGGGTCAACCTGGCCATAACCGACGGCAAACTCTATGTAGATCAAGCTCGACACGTCATTACTTTGGAAATTGCCTTCGATCAGCAAATCTGCCAAATCATGGACTTCTTCGAAATCTATCT
>DHNI01000110.1:2612-2742 GCA_002409455.1 Firmicutes bacterium UBA5420
CCATGACTGACCGCGAAAACGGCAGCTTGCGTCCTGTCCTCTACTTCAAGCTTTCTAAGCAGGCTCGTAATATGGTTTTTTACCGTCTTCTCACTGATGAAAAGAGCTTTAGCGATCTCCTTATTGCTGA
>DHNI01000110.1:2973-3193 GCA_002409455.1 Firmicutes bacterium UBA5420
ACCCGTTCCATCAACTGGGTGGAATACACAGTGTCCCCAGTAGCGACTTTTTTTATAGCAAGAACGACCTCGCGGGGCTCGGCATCCTTCAATAAATAACCCTTGGCCCCAACGCGAATCATCTCGTTTACATAAGACTCATTATCATGAATCGTCAAGACTAGGACTTCTGTATTAGGGTGCTTTTCGCGAACAGCCTTGGCCACTTCGATTCCGTTCA
>DHNI01000005.1:0-12851 GCA_002409455.1 Firmicutes bacterium UBA5420
TTTTATTTAACTTATGGTTCTTAGACTACATCCTCCAATTGCGTAGCGTACAAACCTGCATAAATCCCCTTGTGATCCAAAAGCTCTTGATGAGTACCCTGCTCGTGAATCCGACCGTCGGCCAGAACCACAATCTGGTCAGCGTGACGAATCGTAGATAGGCGGTGGGCAATTACAAGGGTCGTTCGCTCTTTAGCGAGCTCATTTAGTGCCCCTTGAATCTCCTGTTCTGTCGCTGTATCCAAGGCTGATGTTGCCTCATCCAAAATCAAAATCGGTGGATTCTTCAGGAAAACCCTGGCAATGGAAATCCTCTGTTTTTGTCCACCAGAGAGCTTAATACCCCTCTCCCCAACTTGGGTATCATAACCTTCTGGCAACGAAAGGACAAAATCGTGTATTTGCGCCTTTTTGGCCGCTGCGATCATCTCATCTTCGGATGCGGTAGGATAACCATAGAGAATATTCTCCCCGATCGTTCCATTAAACAAAAACACATCCTGCTGCACAAGACCAATTTGCAGCCTAAGCGAATCGAGGGTCACTTCTCGAACATCATAACCATCAATTGTAATCTCGCCCCCACTGACTTCGTAAAACCGTGGAATCAAATGGCATAGTGTAGTCTTACCACCGCCAGATGGTCCTACGAAGGCAGTAGTACTTCCAGCAGGAATCTGCAGCGAAACGTTCTGCAATACCTCGGCGTGCTGTGTATACTGGAAATTTACATTGTTGAGTTCAATAGCACCGTGCACCGGTGGCAATTCAAGAGCATCCGGCTTATCGGTGACACCTGGAGAAACCTCCATCAACTCCACAAAGCGGTTAAATCCCGTCATGCCCTGCTGATACTGCTGTGTGAAGGAGATTAACCTGCGGATGGGCTGCAGGAAATAGCCAATAAAGAGCAGGTAGGCCGTGAGATCTGCGAGATCGATGTGCCCCCTAAACATAAACAAAGAACCAGCACATAACACAGCCACATTAAGCAAATCTGTAAAGAAGCCTAGGCCGGAACTATAGATGGCCATGGCCTTAAACGCCCTGCGTCTCGATGCTTTGAAGGACGAATTGGAATCGTCGAAACGACGCTTCTCATACTCTTCGTTCACAAAGCTCTGAGCAACTCGAATACCCGACAGACTGTTTTCTAAATCGGCATTCACATCGGCGATACGTTTTCGTTCTTCGGTAAAAGCCCTGTTCATGGCAGTACGTCTTGTATAGGCATACCAACAAATAACGGGAATGAAGATAAAGGTAATCAGAGTAAGAGGTACATTGATGGTAAGCAAGTACAAAAACGATCCTATAAGCATGAAGCCTGCGATAAAGATATCCTCCGGCCCATGGTGGGCTAGCTCTGAAATATCTCGCAGATCGTTGACGATACGGCTCATCAAATGTCCTACTTTGGTGTCGTCAAAAAACCGAAAATCAAGGGTCTGTAAATGGGAGAACAAGTCTGTACGCATCTGGTATTCCATGTTCACACCCACGACATGCCCGTAGTACTGCATAAAATACTGGCAGCCCATGCGGAGCACGTACAACACCACAAGCACCCCTGCCCAGATCAAAACAGCTCGCACATTCTGATCAGGGATGTAATCTTTCATGAACGTTCTTGTGATAATGGGAAACAATAGATCAAGCAGTGCAACGATACTAGCTGCGACTAGGTCCATAGCCAGGAGGCGACGCTCTGATCTATAATAGGATATAAATCGTCTAATATTACTCATATACTCTCAATTACCCCGTTCTAACCTTTAATATAGGGTTGCCCTGATGCTTTAGGTCCCACAGACTTTCCGATGAAGCCAGCTAGAGCAACCATCGTGAGCACATAAGGAAGCATATTCATAAACTGCGTTGGTATCCCAACATCCTGCAAACGCATCTGCAGCGCATCGGCGTAGCCAAAAAACAAGCAAGCGCCTAAGGCACCAAAGGGAGTCCACTTTCCAAAAATAACAGCGGCTAAGGCGATAAAACCCCGCCCGGCAGTCATGCCCTCGCTGAAGCGGCTCAGGTGCGCTATGGATAAATACGTGCCGCCAAGACCCGCCAAAGCACCGCTTAAAGCCACGGCCACATAGCGCATGCGAAAAACGTTAACTCCTACCGTGTCAGCGGCCCTGGGGTGTTCGCCTACAGACCGGAGTCTTAACCCCCAACTCGTTTTGTAGATCACAAGATGTGCAACCACCACCGCAATGAGGGCCAAGTAAACCAACGGGTTTTGGCGTCCAATCACCCTTCCAATCCAAGGAATCTGATTGAGAACTGGAATGGTAATGTCACTAATCGTAGCAACGCTTGGCGAAGTGCCTGCAGCCCCAAAGAAATAGCGTAGCAAAAAAACGGTCAGCCCTCCAGCAAAAATGTTAATGGCCGTTCCTATAACTACCTGGTTCGCCCGATAATGTATACAAAACACAGCATGCAGCAAGCCGATCAAAACCCCAGCGACCATAGCACCGAGAACACCCATCCAAGGATGGCCGGTTTGATTCGACACAAACATCGCGGTGAACGCTCCAATTAACATCATGCCCTCTAGGGCTATATTCACCACCCCGCTGCGTTCAGAGAAGATTCCGCCTAAGGCTGCAAAAATCAGCGGCGTTGCCATTCTTAAGGCGGCAGCAAACACTGCAGTATTAAACAACAAGGCCAGCACTTCGCCCACTATGCTTCCTCCTTCATGCGCAGAATGCGCCGAATTAAGTACTCCGCAGCCACGAAGAAAATGATCAGGGCCTGAATAATGGTAATTAACTCACGGGGCACCGAGGTTAGACGATCCATAGCGGCAGAGCCTGTCTGCAGTGCCCCAAACAAGATCGCGGCAAAGATCACGCCCACAGGGTGATTCTTGCCCAAAAGTGCTACGGCTACACCCATAAAACCCAAGTCTGAAGAAAAACGTACAATAAAGCGGTTATGCAAACCCAAAATCTGTTCTGCCCCAGCAAGCCCCGCAAAAGCACCGCTGATGGCCATGGCAATAATTGTATTCTTGGCCACATTGATTCCACCGTATTCGGCAGCCTGCGGATTCAGGCCTACAGCCCGTAGCTCATAGCCTTGCTTGGTCTTCCATAAGATTAGATACGCCACAAAAGCTGCTGCAAGGGCCAGAACTATGCCCCCACTCAAACGTGTGGGAGGATACAAACGGCTGAGAGCCGCGGTGGCGCTAATTCGGGCCGTCTCGGGTACCCACGAACCACCATGAAAAGGCCCCGTGGCCAACCAGTCTGTCAAGTAGAGTGCCATGAAGTTGAGCATAATGGTATTGATAACTTCGTGAACTCCTAGTTTAGCCTTTAAGTAACCAGGTATAGAGCCCCACAAGGCTCCACCAAGCATACCAGCTAGAATAGCTAGAGGCAGGTGGATCAAACGGGGCAGTCCGGTAAAGGTAAAGCCAACCCAGGCCGCAGCAAAGGCTCCAATGTATAGTTGCCCTTCAGCTCCAATATTAAAGAGGCCTGCCCTATATCCAAAGGCAACCGCTAAGCCCGTAAACATCAAAGGCGTGGCGCGCTGCAATGTGGTAGCCAGATTGCGTATGCTGCCAAAGGATTCCACAAACAAAATCTTATAAGCAATAAGAGGATTTTCGCCTACAAAAAGAATAAAGCCTGACCCTACCACTAGGGCGAGGATCACTGCCGCAAGTGGTGTCGCAATCTCCTGCCAACGAATTGCCTTAATCCTGTTTGGCATGGCTTGTCACCTCGCCTCCTTGATAATCTTCCAAACGCCCACCAAGCATTAAGAAACCTAATTTATGCTCTGTCACCTCACTGGCCGCCATCACACTGACGATGTGGCCATCATACATCACTGCAACGCGGTCACTAAGCGACAAAATCTCATCAAGTTCGGCTGAAACCAAGAGAACGGCAGCGCCATGATCCCTTTGGGTGATCACTTGTTGGTGTATAAATTCAATGGCACCTACGTCAACGCCTCTGGTGGGTTGGGCGCAAATCAACAGCCTTGGATCCCGAGTGAATTCCCTGCCTACCACAATCTTCTGCTGATTACCACCAGAAAGACTGCTCGCAGGTTGACTCGCTACTGGCGGACGAATATCGTACTCTTCGATGACACGCTCAGCATTCTCACTAATCGCCCTATCGTCACGCCATAGGCCATGCTTGGCAAAGGGATGTTTGCCATGGAGGCCCAAGATTAAATTATCGGCCACCGAATAATCCAAGACCAAACCACGCCGATGGCGATCCTCGGGAACATAACCAAAGCCCGCGTCCCTAATCTTTAGAGGAGACCAATCGGTAATATCTTGGCCACCTAAATGTATCTTCCCTGCTGCCGTCTTCCGTAAACCTGCAATGGCTTCAACAAGTTCAGACTGGCCGTTTCCCTCGACGCCAGCGATGCCCAAGACCTCACCGCTTCGAACGCTAAGGTCTACGCCATTGACTTTCCCATGACCAAATTGATCCATAACAGAGAGCTGTTCAATCTTGAGCACTTCTGGCCCTGGATGGGCTGGTCCTTTGCGCACATTTAAAAGAACAACACGTCCTACCATCATCTCGGCCAGATCTTGTTCATTGGTTTCGGACGTGACCTTTGTTCCAACTTTCTTGCCACGCCTTAGAACACTCACCCGGTCCGATAGAGCAAGGACTTCCTTAATCTTATGCGTAATAAAGACAATACTGGTGCCCCCGGCCCTTAGGGCGCGTAGGACTTTAAACAAGTCCTCCACCTCCTGGGGGGTCAAGACCGCAGTTGGTTCATCCAAAATCAAAATCTCTGCTCCACGGTACAGGGCTTTGAGGATTTCCACCCTTTGTTGAACGCCCACCGATAAGTCGGCGACCTTGGCCTGGGGATCAATCTTCAGCCCGTATTGGCGCGAAAGCTCCGCTACTTCTTGAATAGCACGTTTCGAATCTAAGAAGGGCCCTTTGCGAAGTTCAGAACCTAGAACGATGTTTTCAGCTACTGTCAAAGGTTCAACCAACATGAAATGCTGGAATACCATGCCAATCTTCAAATCGATAGCCACACGCGGTTCTGTAACTTGAACCTGCTTCCCGCGTACAACGATCTCTCCACCATCGCTTTGGTACAGACCGTATAAAATGTTCATTAGCGTAGATTTGCCTGAACCGTTCTCCCCTACTAGAGCATGGATCTCCCCATGCTGGAGATCAAAATCTACCTGGTCATTAGCCAAAACCCGAGGAAACTGCTTCGTAATAGCGCGCATTTCCAAGATTTTATCCATGGAGACTTCCTCCCTGCTAAAAAAAGGAGGCACCGCCAACCGTACGGCGGCGGGCTGCCTCCCTCAAATTAATCCTGGACTATTGGAGAGGATTCGAAACTACGATCTCTCCAGAGATGATCTTTGCCTTTGCATCCTCGATAGCATCAAAGACGGATTCAGGAATGAGATCCTTGGTATAAGTGAACTCAGAAGTGCCTACACCGCCATCTTCAATATCAAAGCTGCGCACGCCACCTTCAAGGGTACCATCTACTACGGACTTGATCACCTCGAATACGGCCGTATCAACCCGTTTAACCATAGAGGTCAATACAATACCAGGAGCCATATAGTCTTGGTCGGAGTCCACACCGATGGCATAGAATCCATTAGCTACAGCCGCATCAATGACGCCACTACCAGTTCCGCCAGCAGCGTGATAAACAATATCAGCACCGCGTTCGTTCTGGCTAATAGCCAACTCACGGCCTCTACCTGGGTCATCGAAAGCACCTGCATAGTTCACCAAGACCTCTACATCAGGATTCGCATACGTTGCACCTTCTACAAAGCCAACTTCGAATTTCCGAATCAAGGGTACTTCCATTCCACCTACAAAGCCAACCTTGTTTGTCTCACTCATCAGGCCAGCGAGCACGCCCACTAAGAAAGAACCTTCGTGTTCTTCAAAGACCAAAGAAGTCACGTTAGGATTATCCACCACGTCATCGACGATGGCAAAGTTAATGTGTGGATAGTCAGCTGATACTTCCACCAAAGCACTTTGATGAATGAAACCAATGACAATAACCAGATCTAGATCTAGATCAGCAAAGGCGCGCTGATGCTCTTCCATTTCAGCAATGTCTGCTGGCTCAACATAGACCACGTCTACGCCGAGTTCGTCTTTTGCTTGCATCAGACCACGAAAGGCCGCATCGTTAAAGGATTGATCCCCTAAGCCGCCTTCAGCTAAGATAAGTCCAATTCTAGGCGTTTGGGCATAGACTGGACTAACAACTAGACCAACTAACAGAACCATGACAAAAATCAAGCTGATTCGTTTACGCAAAACAAAAACCCCCTGTCTTATATTTGCTGTACTACTTTTCTTTCTCCATTATAACCTTAATTCCTTCCAAAGTAAGCGGAATGATCTGTCAGAATTGTGTAGGTTACCCCTTGACAACTGCCACCGTCTTTACCTTTAAGATAGGCCGAACTAAGTCTGCTTGGTAGGCCATCACATCTTCAATATTCTTGTAAGCCTTGTAATACTCTTCCGCTGTATCAACCTTGCGCCTTTTGCCCAATACGACCTTCTTGACCTTGAAGTCTGCTAGCACTTCGTCGACACCAAATTGCCTGACGGCTTCTTTGCGTCCCATGACACGCCCTGCCCCATGACTAGCTGAATGGAAGGATTCGGGATTTCCTAAACCTTCTACAATAAAAGAATAGGATCCCATGGCACCTGGAATAATGCCAAGTTCACCCTGGCGAGCCCGAATGGCTCCTTTGCGGTGTACCCACACATCCCGTCCAAAATGGTGTTCCTTGGCGGCGTAATTATGATGAGCATTGACCTCGTTGGCGATCTGAATGTCCTTGATGCCGGCATAGCGCTTCAATCCGTCCAAGACGATTTCCTGAACGCGGCTCATAATCTGCGCCCGATTATGCCGGGCAAACTCCAAGGCAAAGTTCATCCATTCTATATAACCGGCAGCCTCCTTGGTTCCTAGGGGCAAGTAGGCCAAATCATATTCAGACGGGATCTTTGATCCTATCTTCATATTAAGCTCCTTGGCAACCTGGTTAAAGTGATTTGCTACCTTAAAACCGAAGTTGCGGGACCCCGTGTGCACCATGATCCCCAAATAACCCTCTTCATCTTCTTGCAGCTCAATGAAGTGGTTACCACCGCCTAGTGTCCCAATCTGTACATAGGCCTCTTCTAACGTAGGCAGCTTGCTTTTTCCATAATGATAGAGTTGTTGCACAGGAAAGCGATCCAAAAACTCCGATCGTTGGCGCTTTTGATGATGCTCAAATCCCTGGGGAACATCCCGCATGATCTGACCAACCAAGCTCTGAGCTAGGCTTCCTTGTGGTGTGGTCACATCGCGCAAGAGGTTGGCTGGGATATTGGTATGCACAAACCCCATGCCACAGCCAATATCTACCCCCACCGCATTGGGGATAATCGCTTCGGAACTGGCTAATACCCCGCCGATGGGCATACCATAGCCAGAGTGCGTATCAGGCATTAATGCGATGTGCCTAAAAGCAAAGGGCAAGTTGGCAAGATTTAGCGCCTGACGCAAGCACATCTCGTCGAGATGATCCACGCTCGGCAACCACACCTTGATCGGCACAAGTTGCTCTTTTTCATTAAAGATCCTAAACATCGCAACCTCCCTTAAGATAATTCATATTCGCCAATGGTAAACCTAGACTCTTAGCTAGATCTTGACCCTCGAGTATACCTTGATCCACATTGTTCGGATAATGGGCGTCCGAGTTCACCACAACCTTGATATCATAGTCTTTCGCTACTTCCCAAAAGGCCAACCATGGATAGGCAGTGCGCTCGCCCTTTTTTGTCCTGACTATTCGATTCATCAAGCCATAGCCATTGATCTCTAGGGGTAGATGGAGTTCTTGGGCAGCACTCAAGATCTCTTTTGATGCGGCTTTGGTGTTTTCGTCCCACTCGAAATAGGAAAGGCCGAACAAATCAGGGTGAGCGACAAAGGCAAAAAGCCCAGATTGCATAGACTCGATTAGAAACCTCGTGTAGGCGAGAAGGCGTTTGGGGCTTACAATATCAACGTGACTACTCAACCAGCTTCCTTGAAAGGGGAAGAAGTGACAACCCAAAACAAGGTAATCAAAGCGGTACTCACCCAAAAGAACCTCATGGAAAAAGTTATGATACTCTGGTGCCCATTCACACTCCATACCCTTTAAAATTGTAAGATCAGCATACGCATCTTGCGCTTCTTCGATAGCACGAGCATAGACTGGAAGTGCAGATAGTCCCATGCGCATGTACAGCCAACGGTTATCAGGTAAAGGCGTATGATCAGTAATTCCCAAAATCGTCAATCCCTTGTCGATTGCAGCTTGTGCATAATCAGAAGCGTCACCTTCTGCATGATTGCAGCGAAACGTATGCGTATGATAATTCTCCAATGCAATAAACCCCCATAATTAACACTAACACTACTCTACTACTATCTTGCGGAACAAGCAAGGTTGGGCAAAAAACGGGTGAAAAGGAACATTTACCACTCAAACAAGATAGGATTCTATTGCAAGGTTACGCTATCTATGGTTACAATGGGGCGAAAGGAGGTTAGGATCGTGTGGAATCCCGAATTCGCATTACGAGTAGTTTTCCTACTTGGTATCATAGCGCTGATCGCACTTCTTTACTGGCGCATCGGAACCCGCACCCTGCGTCTTTTCAGGCTAAGGAACCGAAACATCATTCTGGCACCGCTATCCTTAGTCTTGAGTATATTAACTATGTTTCTTCTCTTCTCTGTCTGGGTTTATCACGGCTTTGGCTACCAGCCCGATATCTACCGGGTCGGAGACCGTGCCTCCAATAAAGTAGCCATTACCTTTGATGATGGCCCTAGTGAAGAGTTTACTCTGCCCATCTTAGATATTCTCAAGGATCTAGACGTTCCAGCTACATTCTTCATGGTAGGGAAACATGTGGAAAAATACCCCCACGTGGCCCAACGAGTGGCTGAGGAGGGGCACGCCATTGGTAACCATACGCAAAACCATAGAAATCTGCCCACGCTTGCCACCATAGAATTGCAGAAAGAAGTCATGGAAGCAACCGCCATTATTACGGAGACGACGGGAACGTATCCAGCCTTTGTCCGCCCACCTAGGGGTATGTATGATGATCGGTTTCGGCGTCTAGCTACACTACTGGGCCAAGAAATTGTGCTGTGGTCTATCTCCACACGCGATTGGCGTTATGGCGTCACACCCACCTATATCGAACGGTTTGTAGAAAGTCGGGTTCGGGGCGGCGACATTATCCTCTTCCACGATAGTGGTGCCCTGGTAAAAAGCGAAGGTGGCGATCGCAGGGCTACCGTATTGTCCTTAGCTAATGTCATCCATATTATCAGATCGAAGGGGCTAGAGATTGTACCCTTAGACGAACTACTACATGGTGCTCCGCCGGAGACATTTCCACAGGTAGACCGCCCAGAATAAGGAGGTAGATGGGGATGTATGTTGCCAAGGGCTCTCCCCAGGATGCCCGGGAGATTGCCAAGCTATATTGCGCTGCTTTTCCGGAAAGCGTGGAGCTTTTCTTCGGAACGAAGCCCTCTGATAAACTTCTGAATCTTTTGGAACTTACGTTTCTACTGGTCTTCTATTCGGGCGGAGAAGCCCTACTTGTTAAGAATGAGGCGGGTTCAATTTATGGGTATTGCTTGTATCGCAGCGCTAGAGAAGCATCTGCCAATCGAAGTCTACGCAAGATGTTGACTGTGCTCCCGAAAATGGCCAGCAAGACGTCGCTAGCGGAAATAGGCAAGTTACTGCATAATCAACTAATAATGGCTACCTCGACCAAGCGAACAAAGAAAAGCGCCCGACCCCAGGCCCAGATCATATCCATCGCCATATGTCCTACTTGCCAGGGACAAGGCGTGGGAACTCTCCTTTTTCGAAGTGTGCTAAACGATCTTGAGCCCTATAGCGTCGGTTTGAATGTTCGTGCAGATAATCCCGCCGCACGGCGCCTTTATGCGAAAACAGGATTTCAAGAATGCGGCACGACTAGCGATCTTTCGGGCAAATGGATCATGCTCGTCAAATAGATCGCCAGGATAGTTATTCATCTCGTCTACGAAGGGCCATGCGTTCTAGCAGAAGCGCCCTTTTTGCACTAATCCGTTCCTTCACTTGCTGCGTCTTCTCAAGATCCAACTTAGCACCTACGAACTCGCCATTTTCCACATAAACTAAAAGCCATTGCCCTTCGGCGCTACCGGGTGGAAGTTGGTCAACTGCAACATAAAGCTGGGTGTCTTCAAGCAACAGCACTGCGATTGTTCCATCCACAATGCGATCGATGACAGCCGATATAGATTGTTTGCTAGTGATCCTCCATCACTCCTTTAATGTAGGCCAAGCCCTGCTGCTTAATCTCTTTAATCCTTTGCGGGCCTAAACCCGAAACCCATTTCAAATCATCAACACACCTAAAAGGGATGTCTTCCCTAAGATCTATGATCTCCTGGGCCCGGGCAGGGCCAATATGCATAATCCGCTGCAAATCCCCAAAGGAAGCCGTGTTCAACTCCACGCGTCCATTTTCCTCAGGGCAATTTGTGTGTTGTCGCCCCGTTTCTTGCAGTGGATCCCCTGTTTCCCTAAAGATCCTATAGCTTATACCATCGGTCTGGGCAACAATCGTTCCGTTGAGATCTGTTCCATAGAGGGGTATCTCTAAGATCATGAGACGAAGGACAACTTCTTCGTGGGGATGGCAAAAAGGATTATTTATCCCCGCCGAATAAATGGCCACGTCTGGGCTGGCAGCCACTAGAAAATCCAGGGACGATGACGTTTGCGACCCGTGGTGTCCGAGCTGTAAGACCTGGCTCTTGAGTGGCAATTCTTGCCCAACGATGTTCTGTTCTGTCCGGCGCTCTACATCACCAGTAAAAAGAAAAGCAAGATCGCCATAGATCGCTCGAATCACAATATTGGAATCATGGAGATCTCGCCAACTTGCAGTGGGATTTAGGACCTCCAGTTTGAGCTCTCCAAATGGAAACGTCTCGCCAGCTCTAGGCTCCCAATAATCTGCATTGGAGGCCAAAATGGCATCCAGTAGCTCTTCAAAAAGCAGCGTTGTATGCTCGTATCCCGACATCCAAACCTCACGAACCTCGAAGTTCTTCATGACCTTTGTCGCCTGCCCAATATGATCCGCATGGGGATGCGTGATAACAAAAAGGTCAATTGTCTCTACGTCTAACCTCTGCAAGTGCTCTATGACATCATTCTTTCCTCGATCACCTGCATCAATGAGAATGGTAAAGCCAGGTCCCTTAAGCAAAGTAGACTCCGCCTGACCGACGTCGAAATAGTATATGTGCATTTCTTCTAGCGCAAAGCCAATACCCCTCGCCCCCACAAACAAGAGCAAGACTGCAAGACACATACTAAGCCATTTTCTACCCATAAAACAACCTCGCCTTCCCTTGGCAGACAATATTCTTCTGTAAAGAACCTCGTTTCTCCTTCTGCAAATGCCGGAATAGTCTAAACAATTGCCAAACTAAATGAGGCCAGGGGCTTAGGCTTCTGTCCTGACCCAACCGGCCTCATCGTTATTCTATTGGAAAAGATGCGTTAGATATTCGCTCATAAGCGGAGCCGCGGCTTGGCCCCCAACCCCACCTTCTTCGACCAAAATGGAGAAAGCCAGCCTTTGGCCGTTGGGTAGTTCTGTATGGCCTCCGAACCAGGCATGCATATCTCCACCCACCATTTCCGCCGTTCCCGTCTTGCCATAGACATTGCTACTCAAATTCTTGAGCGCGGTACCTGTCCCTTGCAAAACAACATCCTGTAACATACCATTCATCTGGGTCACGGTCTCCAGGTTTAGTGCCATGGTGGCCTCGGGCTGTTCGTCACCAGCTATGAGATGAATGGGAGGAACTTGCCCGCCATTGGCAAACACGCTGAAGATCTGGGCTATATGGATTGGGGTCAAGAGCACCTGATCCTGTCCGATGGCAGACCAGGCTAGGGCCACTCTACTTCTACCTGGGGTGCCCACCTGCCCACGTACCATAGGAAGACCTAAGTGATAGCTTTGGTCAAGCCCAAGACTTCTAAAGTACTCTTCTAGTTTGGCGGCACCTAGATTCAATCCAACCTGCGCCACTGTGGTGTTGATGGAATCAACCACTGCCTGATGCAAAGTATGATCACCAAATATTTGCCGCTGATAGTTTCGCACAATATTGCCCTGAACTCCAAGTTCTCCCGTATCCGTAAAAGTGCTGCCTGCGTCATACAAACCCTCATTAAGCGCGGCAGCCACAGTCACCACCTTAAACACTGAACCCGGTGGGTATAGCCCCTGCAGAGCCCGGTTAAACATGGGCAGGCGCTCATCTGTACTCAGTTCCTGCCAGCGGGCAGTACTAATGCCACCTACAAAGTCATTGGCATCATAACTCGGCGTAGAGGCAAGGGTCAGAATCGCTCCAGTCTCTGCATCCAATACAACCAATGCCCCAAGGCGATCTCCCAATACGTCATAGGCCAGCTGTTGCATGGAGCTATCGAGCGTGATCACCACATCTTCTCCATCAATTACCTGTTTTTCAGCCAGCAAAGTGCGAGAACCTTCAACTTCTACATAAAAGCTGTAACCAGGGCGTCCGCGCAAACGGTCATCTTGACTTTGCTCCAGACCTGCCCTACCAACTAGCTCTCCGCTCAGATATTCCCGTTCGGGATAGGCCTCTATCATGTTGGCTGTAACCTCACCTAAGTAACCTGTGATCTGGCTAAAAGCTTC
>DHNI01000005.1:13095-19358 GCA_002409455.1 Firmicutes bacterium UBA5420
CTCGACTTTTTGGTATTCCGCCTCGGAAAGGCTAATCAAAGGTACAAACCAATGTCCTTGCACCCCAGGTGCTTCGTATTGTCTACGAACATACTCAGGCGAAAGTGCTAGTTCCTCCTGTAGAGCCTTTAGAAGTATGTCTGAATCTGTAATGCGATCGGGCTGCACGCCTATTGTTACGAGACTCCCTTCGCCAGCCAAGATCTGGCCGCTACCATCTAGAATTTGTCCTCGCCTAGGTTCTTGGCGAGCCCTGGCATAATCTGCAGCAAGGCCGAAGGTCGGTAAGGGTAAGTTATTCTCCCACTGAACCTTCCAGTCATCAAAGATGGTTTCACGGGTTAGGTTGAGCGTTGTTTCGACCACAAGTGGCTCAAAATACTGGCTTTCATAGCGCAAAGCGAAGCTATAGACCGCTGCTTTGTTGTCCTTAGAAACCGGCGCCAAATTCGTCATGGTAACGCCCGAGAGGCCGAACGCTTGGCTAAACTGACGGAAACCCCGTTCGAGCTCGGAAGCCGCCGGATGGGGCTGGACATCAAAATACATGTCAAGTTCCGTGAAATCACGCCCTTCGATCTGCTCCAAAAAGGCTTCAGCCACATCAACTGGATCCTTTTGCACATATTGCCAGAGGATAACACCCCCTACAATTCCTGCAATAAGGAGAATGCCCACAACGGCCATCACAGATTTTTTCATGATGTCTCTCCTCGCAATCTCATCTGGTATCTTCCTTTATTATATCATTCGGAAACAGATTATAATTGCTGGGATACGATACTATTCCACGGTAAGACAATATGGGCTGTTCGCCAGAGAACAACCCATATCCATAATCATGCTACCAACATCGTCTAGAAGCCCACCTTTAATGCAGCGTACGCGTTATTGTTTTGACCCAGAGCAGGCATGCCCAAATCACCGGGACTTCCGCTAAAGTACTGAACCCCTAGGCTGAGCAAGGTGGAATCAGCCAAAGACAACGCTATCTCCGGAGATAGCATGTATTCATTGCTATCCAAATTATACATAGCACCGAGCCTGGCAGAATGCAGTAAGCCAAAAGGGTATTCAGCAGCGAGAATAATATTGTTGGTTCCCTCTCCAGCCGAGTGATGGTAGTATTGTCCAATCAGCACAAGACCATTTTGAAAACCGTAGTCTCCACCCAAAATGAACTGATAATAGCCCTTCGCGTCTTGAGGTTCGGGTAGGAAGTAAGCACCTTCGGCCCATAAACCCATATCTCCGATAGTAGTCGCCGTATCAAAGCCAAACATCTGCACCTTTTGAAAGAGGGCCTTGATCTGTGGTGGCTGGCCAGGTTCAATGCAAGGGGTCGGAAAGTCTTCCCAGCCTCTAAAATAGCTAAGAGAGAGATCCCAACCATTGAGACCGAAGAAAGACGCACGTAGGCCCAGCTCGGAATTCTCCAATCGAGGCTCCACCTCTTTTGGAGTAATGACGGTTCCGGGCATAAGTGGGTGGGGAATTTCATCAAAAGCTGGTTTGAAAACAGGTATCCAAACCGCAGTGAGCTTGGTACTCTGTCCAATGTAATAATCCGCGGCCACAGCATACACTGCTTGTTTATCAGCCATAGGATTTTGCACATCTACAGGGTTTAGGATATCGGTAGGATTGATCTGTAGCGCTGTTCCCCAGGAGAACCTTTGCTTACCAACTCGCAGATCAAACTGTTGCGCATAATAGTCCAAGTAAGCTTCATCGAGTTCAACCTGAAAACCATCATTGTAATAACCTTTTGCCCCAACGTGGAAAGCAGCACTCCCCACAAAGTGATCGAATTTGAGCTCAAGTTCGCTACCGGGGCTGAGATAGTATGGCTCCTCTAAACCTACGACCATATCTGTGGTTACCGATCCAGAAATATCAAGTGGCGCAGCAGCAGCCATTCCAGTGAGAACCAATAGAAGCAAAACGCCGAGACAAACTTTTTTCATAAACTTATAATCCCCTTTCCAAACTGCGAACAGTAAAGATCGAGTCGGAAATAGCAACATCAAACTCTACATCCGAGACACGCAAAAGTGTCTTTGTGCCCTCCTGCACATTCTGCATTTCCATGGCTGAAGCGATCCATCTGCCATCAACTTCGCGGAGGCTTTCATTATGCAGAACCTTAAGCAGCTGCCCACTTGTATCCACATACTCTATTTTGCGCGGAAGAAAACGTTCTTGATCCACCCACATCACCAGCTTGGAGTAATCACTATCGTTATCTTGGGGTTCCAATGCCAAAACATAGGTCTCTGTGCCCAACAATACTTCTGACCGCAGTAAAGTAGCCACAAAATCATTCGAGAACCCTGTCATCCCCAGCTGCTCCATATCATCATAACTAAGGTCACTACCCATAAAGCTGCCTTTCTTAGCATGACCTGCAATTCTCCGCGATCTGCCTAGGGCGGGCAAGTAAAGCCACGTATCCTCATCATCCATAAGTAAACCTGTGCCCCGTACATCGGATGGTGACAAAAAGCGCACTAACATAAGATCCTTGCTTGCAGTCCGCTTGTTCTGGAGCTGAATCTCCCTCGTCCGCTCCTGACCCGACGAGCTAACCAACGTCATTTGCTGGGTCATTATTTTCGAATCACTAGCCATCACTGTATCGACCTTTTCTAAAATCTCGCTGGCAGTCAACTCTGCAGCGAACCCTATTCCACACGAACCCAGAATCAGTCCTAGTATGAACAAAAAAATGTACGTCTTTTTCATTGCTATCCCTCCATATATAGGTTTCTTCACCACACAATCTGTTCTACGATCGCTGTATCACCTCTTTTCTAGTTTTCTCCTTACTCTCCCAGCGAACCAAGATTAAAGCAGGTAGCACTGTCAGGGCACTCGCGGATGCCACAAACATGGTTCCGGTAACCAAGCTACCGAAATATTGAAATGGCGGAAACGATGAGAGCAATAAGATCAAGAACCCTGCAATCACCGAGCCTGCATTGGTCACAATTGATTTACCAGTATGCATGATCGCACGAGTTACGGATTGAACCGGATCGTGCGCTTGTCTTTCCTCCTGATAGCGGGTATAGATGTGAATGGAGTAATCAACTCCCACACCAATACCAATGCTACTAATTAGAACAGTGACAATGTCCAATGGAATACCAAGCCACCCCATAAGACCAAAATTGATCAGAATCGTAGAAGCAACGATTGCGGTGCTAAACAAACTACCTTCCCACGACCGCAAAAGCAATAACACGATGACAAAGACAGTGACTAGGGCTGTAAATAAACTGGAGATCTGACCATCAATAATCATGGACGCTAAAGCATCCAAAAGTGCAATTATCCCCGTTTGGGTGACCTCTACATCAAGATCGCCAAAGTACTCCATAAACAACCTGTCTATCTCACTAAATAATCTTGTTGTGGCTTCATTACTCGAATCCTTGACCAAGGCCTGGATACGTGCTTGCTCGTAATCTAGAGTGACAAATTGTTCAAGCATCTCGCCGCCACTCATCTCCATCAAGAGCAGATACTGGGCGGCTAATTCGCGTGTCGTTGGCAAGATTTCAAAGGAAGGGTCACCGTCATTGAGAGCCATGTTGACCCGTTCGAGGATGTTGATGATAGATTGAGGGTGCCCCACAAGTCCGGTCTGTTCTAAATCAGACTGGAAGTCCCTCATGGCATGGAGTAGCTCGGGATCAAGCACATCGCCACGAATTACGATCTCCACACTCTCCGAACCCGAAAACTTATCCTTTACCATTTCATAAGCGATTTTCGGCCCTGTATCGTCTGCAAAGAAGTTGAAGAAGTTACTATCTGTAGACAGCCTGGGTATCCCGAGTAAAGCCACCACCAAAATAGCGGCCATAACCATTAGCACCTGGCGTTTCTTTTGCGTCACTATGTGAGCAACGCGGGCCAAAATCGTAAGCAACACTCCCTGTTGTTCATTGCTTCTTTGCGTGGCAATCTTTTTCGGCACAGGCAACAGCAAAAGCATGGCCGGAATAAATGTCAAAGAAATCAAAAGAGCCACGAGCACTCCATAGGCTGTAAACAAGCCGAAATCTTTCATGAGAGTAATGCTACTAGAGGCATTGGAGGCAAATCCTGCAATCGTGGTAGCTCCAGCCAGAAGCACTGATATTCCCACTGATTTCAGCGTTTGATTGACTGCCTTCTCTTTGTCAGCTCCCTGCAACAACTCATCATTGTAACGGGCGATAATATAAATTCCATAAGCACTCCCTAGACTCACGAGCAAAACGGGCATGACTGCATTTAAAGGCGAAAGTTGTTTGCCCATGAGACCCATGAGGCCCAAAGTCCATATCACACTGATCAACACGGTAATGAAAGGTAAAATAACGCCGCGGAAGTTCCGAAAATAAAGGTATAGGACAAAGGCTACTAAGAGCAATACAACGGGAAGTAGCTTCATCAAGTCTGCTTGCATCGAATCTGCCAGAACTGCATTGAGAACCGGCGTTCCCGTAAGATATAGCTTCCCTTCGGCTACGTCCATTGAGCTTAGTCGTTCCTGCACTGCTAGGGCCACTTCAACGGCGTCATAGTCGGGATCCACCTCGGCCACATGCAAGGCCCCCGTTCCATCGGAGGAGACAATGGTACCAACGTACATCTCATCGCCTAAAACACGTTCTCGCAGAAGATCCATGCCCTGCTGATCTGTAGGAATTTCACCTATAAGGGGAACCACTTCTATTCCCCAATCACTTCCAGCGATTTCCTCAATCGTTGTCAGACTACGTACATTCGTAACACCTGGAATCTGCTGGATTTCCTGCGTAAGCTGCTCTATGCTCCTCAAATTTGTTACAGTAAATACGTCTGCTGTGGTCAAGGCCACCATAATGCGATCGGCTCCACCAAATTTCTCACCAATCTCATCATAAGAGATGACTTGAGGATGATCTTCAGGGAAGAATGCTTTAATATCAGTGGTGATCCCCACCCGTCTTGCATACACTCCAAAAACGATCGTAAATAACACCACTATGGCAATTACCACTTTGGGGTATTTCAATATTTTCGCATACACAAACTGCATAATAACTCAACACCTTTCAGACTAGAGGCGCCCTTTGAGTGAGGGCTCACTCATCAATGGAGACAACACTGCTAACTTATTCGGGAATGTGCCATCTTGTAACCCCCTCACATAGCCAAGCCTTGGAAATAAAACTCCACCAGCTCGTTTGCGGCATGCTGCAACACATAGGCTCGCTCTTGCGCGGAATCTCGACCCACTGCATACAATACTACCGCACTCACACCCCCAAACATCGCTGTGGCAATCAGCGATGAGTTGCAGGGTCGAATTTCGCCCCTTTCTATACCCTCATCTAAGAGGATTCCAATATAGGTAGGAATACCTTCCAAGAATTCATTTATCGTAGTAAATAACCCATCATGAATTGGCGTTGGGTGCTCTTTCGCCAAGATTTTCCCTAAGGCGGGGTTTTCACTAATGGCCTTAAAATGCATTGTCAAAAGCATTTGAAGCTCTTCTTTAAGGCTCAACGATTCTTGGCGTATCTTCTCCCAATAGTTGCGCCTTAAATCGAGCTCGACTTGGAATATGTATTCAAGAATAGCCTCCTTGCTGCGGAAATAGTTATAAATCGTTCCCACGGATATACCTGCTTCAGCTGCAATCCGATCTGTAGTTGCATTATGGAACCCCAGCTCAGCAATGACTTTAATCGCCGTTTCCCGAATTAGCTCTTTCTTGTTCTCCCTCATTTCATCACCCCCCCACTGAGTGAGACCTCACTTTTTTTAGTATAGTTTAGAAAAATCCTGTTGTCAAGGGCTACGATTTGATCCGCTAGTAAGCTGGTCAGGCGCCTATTCCCGCCAAAAGCCAGGCGTAAAAATCACCAAAAGAGTAAAAAGTTCCAGCCGTCCAAGAAGCATGAACAAAGATAACAAGAGCTTACTGAAAGGGCTGAACAAGGCAAAGGTCTCACTTGGCCCCACCGCTCCAAAGCCAGGCCCAATATTACCTAGAGTCGCTGCCACTGCACTCATTGCGCTAAAAAGATCAAGACCCTCCAAACTAATAATCAACGAACCGAGGGCAAAGACGGCAAAGTAAAGCAGATAGAAACTGGCTACACCTTGCACAACCTCGGGTGGCGTTGCTTTTCCATCAATGGTAATGGGAGTCGCCGCTTGGGGGTGCAGAATCCGTGCAAATTCTCGTTTCATGACCTTTCCCGCCACTAAAAGCCGGA
>DHNI01000005.1:19496-19716 GCA_002409455.1 Firmicutes bacterium UBA5420
TTCATGACTTTTCCCGCCACTAAAAGCCGGATCACTTTTACCGAGCCAGCAGTTGAACCAGCGCTTCCACCCACGAACATGAGGGCAAACAAGATTCCCTTACTAAAGGAGGGCCACAAGTCAAAATCCGTCGTTGCATAACCTGTCGTTGTCATAATTGAACTTACTTGAAAGAAGGCCTGTTTTAGTGTCTCCCCCAGACTGGCGTAGATGCGCCCAT
>DHNI01000005.1:19851-21459 GCA_002409455.1 Firmicutes bacterium UBA5420
AGACTGGCGTAGATGCGCCCATAAAGGTTTGCCGCAATGAGCAAGGCACTACAAAGAATGATACCTAGATATAACCGGAGCTCTGCGTTGCCCGCCACCTGCCTAAAACGCCTCTTCCAGAGGTCATGATATAAAGAGAAGTTCACACCCGACATAATCATGCCTATCGTCATGGCGTTAATGAGAAAGCTATTGGGGCTGTATCTTACCAAACTGTCATTGTAGATGGATAAACCCCCTGTACCCACCGTGCCAAAAGCTACAACAATACTGTCAAACCATGGCAAGCCAGCTATCCGAAAGGCCAGGAGTTGTACAAGGGATAACGAAAAATAAATGGTATACAAAATCTTGGTTGTGGCAGCGATGCGAGGTGTAAACTTGTCAGGGGCAGGGCCTGGGCTTTCTGCTTTAAAAATCTGCAATCCACCAACCCCCAAGGTCGGTAAGATAGCCAAGGTTAGAACCAAAATCCCCATACCCCCTAACCAGTGCGTAAAAGAACGCCAAAAAAGAAGCCCCCTAGGCAAACTTTCTATATCAGGAATAACAGTGGCGCCAGTCGTGGTCAAACCCGAGACTGTTTCAAAAAAGGCGTCCACCAAACTCGGCACGCTTCCAGAGAAAACAAAGGGTAAGGCTCCAAAAAAAGAGGTAAGCGTCCATCCCAAAGTGACGACCAAAATAGCTTCTCTAGCCCTAAGCCGCGAAGACGTTGCCTTGATATTCGAAAGAAAAAGACCCATCAATCCCATAATTCCCATGGCTAACAAAAGACCTAAGACCGCTTCTCGTTCCTGAAAATATACGGAAATACCCAGGGGTATGGACAAAAGAGCTGCTTCAATGAGTAGAAGGTTTCCGAGGACCCTTGCCACTATGCCAAAGTTCATGCCAAAGCCTCCTTTGTTTAGGATAAAAGAGCTTGTCAAGGGTAGGAAGCTCGCTATGTAGACAAAAGGCAATAACTCGATCGTGAGCCTCAACGATTGATGCACCATCTGGAATCAGTACCTGCCCCCGCCTAACAATCGCTCCGATAACTAATCCTCTGGGGATCTGGGCCTCCGCTAACCTTCTACCGATAATGGGTGCATCAGCAGGAACAACAATTTCTACTGCTTCTGCCTGACCTCCAAACATCAAGGATAAAGAGGCAATCTGACCTCCTTGAATAAAACGCACGATTTCTGCTGCCGAAATCAAAACGGGATTCACGGCGCGATCAATGCCCAGCTGCTCAATAAGGGGCACAAAATTTGAGCGACTCACCTTAGCGACCACCTTAGGTACTCTCTGCTGCTTACCTAAGAGAGCGAGCATCAGATTTTCTTCATCATTGCCAGTTAAGGACACCAGGGCATCCATTTCACCGAGACTCTCGTCTTGCAGCAAGTCTAAATCTGTACCATCTCCACAGATGACAAGGGCTCCCTTGAGGCTACTGGCCAAATATGTACAGCGCTGCTCATCTTGTTCAATGATCTTCACGATCAAACCACTTGTTAAGAGGCGCTGCGCTAGATAAAAGCCAGCCCTGCCCCCTCCTAAAATCATGACTCTACGGGTAACACGCCTCTCACCTAGATGAGATAGCCCCCTTGTAAA
>DHNI01000005.1:21647-28546 GCA_002409455.1 Firmicutes bacterium UBA5420
AGTTCGGTATCACCAGAGGGAATAATGATTTGGCCGTCTCGATAAAGAGCGACCACTAGGATCTCTTGAAATGCATCGACAGCTTTTAAGGTTTTTCCCATCAAATGGGGTAAAGCTTGCATGGGCACATCAAACAAACCCACTTTACCCCCTGCAAACGACTCCATGTGTGCCGCATAACCACGCAGAATATAGCGTGCTACATCCAGCGCGGTGTCTAATTCGGGGTTGGTGATAAAATCGATCCCAAGTTGTTCTTTAAAAAAGTCAATCTGGTTTGCATACTCAGGACTCCGTACCCGGGCGGCTACACTTCGGCAACCTAGATTTCTTGCCATCAAACAGACTAGAATATTAATCTCATCACTACCCGTGGCTGCCACCACCAGATCTGTCTCTTTCACATCTAATTCTTGTAAAAGTTCAAGTTGTACTCCATTACCCTGAACTGTCAAGACATCCACACGGTTAGCAACCCGAGCTAGAGCGGCCTCACTTGTGTCTACCACCTTAATGTTATTATCCTTGCTAGCTAGCATTTCTGCCAGCTTGGAGCCTAATTTGCCGATGCCTACAATAACAATATTCAATTTCTCCACCTTCCACCTTCCAAATATGGGTAATATGGATATTTTGCCTTGACGAGATACTTAGTTCCATGCTATACTATAGACACATCGTTTTGGCATGTGAGTGATTCCGTGCTAGAATGTTACGATCTCCGAATATCATGTTGGAGTTTCTGAAAATGGGACTCCAAGATGCTTTCGATGAAAGCATCAGACAGCGGGGGAACCGGTTTTTCTGGGGTGAATTTTGCTCTATTACTTCACTAGAGCAAGATGGGCAACTTGGGTGCCCTAATCCGTCAGCTAACCTCGTAGGAGTACGCCAAGCGCATTGTTACTGAGACTAATGTCCCAGCGACTAGCGCTTTTTTTGTTCCCGGGATTTTGATCCCGCTACAATAGATGAAATCAACTAGAAGGGGTTGAAAGTCAATGGCTGTCGAAAAACAAACCACCATCGAAGATATCAAACACCATCTAGAATCAAATCTGGGCAAAAAGGTGTTTATTCGAGCCAGTAAAGGACGCCGTCGCTTTTTGGAGTCTGAAGGCACATTAATCGAAACCTATCCCAAGCTATTTGTAGTAGACTTAGATCAGACTGCAGTGCGCCGCCGTTCGTATACTTACGCGGACGTTCTAACCGAAAATGTCGAAGTTACAATAGATAATAAACGAGTTGGTTCACACTGAATTTCTCTAGAATCTGCAACTTCCTCCCTCAGAAAGGATCAAGGGCCCAAACCCCTTGGTCTTTTCTAATCTATGGCTAATTCCCCCTCAGCCTCCCTGCGTAAGCGCTCAATAAAAGTCCTCACAAACTGATCCTTTTCGTCAAAAATCTCCACGGATTTCGGGTAATTCAAAAGCGTACGCACTTGCGCTACATGCTCTACGTACGATTCTCGATAGAACTCTAACGAATGTTCCAAGGCCTCTCTGCGATAGGCACAATGCCAGAAGTTGAGCCAGATCTCCTGGCTTCCAAAGTGATCAAGAATATCTGCATCCTGGACGAGCTGAACATAATGGGGATACTCCTTGGTCTTGCGGAGGGTATGCTCCCCCACGATCTCCACAATCTGCTTCAGCTTCTCATTGGTGCAATGATCCTGCAAAATCTCCCTGCAGATCAACGCTCCATACTCCCAGTGCGGTTCAATACCCTTTCCCACATCATGAAACCAGCTTCCCACAACAATAACATCATCATCACCGCTTTGAGCGGGAAGAACTAACTCTCGTAGCCGCGTGGCAATTTTGGCTACCCTTTGTCCATGGTAGTAAGCATAACCAGGTTCGCGGTCAGGATGTGAATGCCGTTTCCCCATGCTTTGCCACGCCTTGTCCTGAATCAAACCGAAATCCATTATCTCGCCCCTTCACATCAGTGTGATCTATATATTCTCCCTTTATGTCCAGTTCCCTTTGGAGGGTCAACTCACAACTAAGGGACTCTTTCATAGTCTAGTAAGGTGACTGCTGAAAAAGGAAGTGGTGTTTATGACCTTGGCCGATCTTCTCCCTGGCGATGCAGGGATCATCCAAACTGTTAATACCGAGCATCTTTTGCGGCAGAGGCTCCTTGATCTAGGTTTGCTGCCGGGAACTCGCATTCAGGCACGCTTCAAAGGTCGAAATGGAGATCCTGTGGCCTATCTGGTACGTGGTACTATATTAGCACTGCGTCTTTCTACAGCTAAGAACGTGACAGTTCACCCTCTAGGGAGGTCGTTTTCATGTCCGAAAGGTACTTAATTGCCCTGGCAGGAAACCCCAACACTGGTAAGAGCACCGCTTTTAACAAGCTTACAGGGCTAAAGCAGCACACTGGTAACTGGCCAGGAAAGACAGTTCTTTTGGCTCAGGGAAACTATACTTACCAGGGACATACCTACGAAGTCTACGATCTGCCTGGTACCTACTCCCTTCTTGCTTCATCTCCTGAAGAAGAGATAGCCCGTGACTTCATTTGTTCAGGACAGCCCCAGGTCACAGTGGTTGTTGTTGATGCCACTTGCCTAGAACGTAATCTGCATCTTGTACTACAGATTACCCAGCTTACGACCAATGTTATTGTCTGCCTAAACCTAATGGATGAAGTGAGACGCCAAAATATGAGGCTTGATATAGATCGGCTCGAACGGGAGCTTGGGGTACCAGTTATACCCACAACCGCAACGACTGGCGAAGGGCTACCGGCTCTTAAGGATGCCATTGCCCGAGTGATCAGTGGAGTTCTTAGACCAGAACCAATAACTATGGAAGTGGATCACGAAAACCTTGCTGCATCACTTTATTCCCATGCGGAGAGGATTGCAGACCAAGTGATAGCAAAATCCCAACAGGGGTGCGAATTCTCAGCCCGTTTGGATAAAGTAGTCACATCACGCCATTTCAGTATTCCATTGATGTTGGGATTACTAGCCTCCGTCTTATGGATCACCATTGTGGGCGCCAATTATCCCTCGGATCTTTTGGCCCGCCTTTTCTTTCATATGGAAGACCTCTTAACTATGCTTTTTACCAAACTAGGTAGCCCCCCTTGGCTCCACGGTGCTCTTGTTCTAGGTATGTTTCGAGGTCTTGCTTGGGTGGTCTCGGTGATGCTACCTCCCATGGCCATCTTTTTTCCTCTCTTTACCCTCCTAGAGGATTTTGGCTACCTACCCCGCCTGGCCTTCAATCTTGATAGCTTATTTCAAAAGGCTGGCGCCCACGGAAAACAATCCTTAACCATGGCCATGGGCTTTGGCTGCAATGCAGCTGGCATCATCGCGGCGCGGATCATTGATTCTCCAAGGGAGCGTTTGCTGGCTATTTTAACCAACAATTTTGTACCTTGTAACGGTCGATTTCCCATGCTCATTGTCATGGGGACAATTATGGCGGGCTCCATAGTTGGTGCACAAATGGGGGGATTTATGGCTGCCCTCATAGTATTAAGCGCACTTGTGATTAGTGTCCTTGCCACACTTATGGTCTCCAAACTCCTCACCTCTACTATTTTACGAGGTGAGGCGTCCTTCTTTATCTTAGAGCTTCCCCCTTACCGCCGACCACAAATTGGTACTGTCTTAGTGCGTTCCTTCTTAGATCGAGCCCTAACTGTGTTGTGGAGAGCAGTAATTGTAGCCGCCCCCTGCGGACTCCTAACCTGGATCTTGGCCAATGTCCTTATTGGTGACATCACCTTATTGACCCATTTGTCTAACTGGCTCCAACCCCTCGGCCAGGCCATGGGCCTTGACGGAGTCATTCTCCTAGGCTTCATTTTAGGACTGCCAGCAAATGAAATCGTTATTCCAATCATCTTCATGGGCTACCTCTCCCAAGGATCCCTCATGGAAGTACAGGGGCTAGCTGCCATTCAAGGTGTCCTCGTGGCCAACGGGTGGACTTGGCTCACTGCCCTAAACTTCATGATCTTTACCATTTTTCACTGGCCCTGCGGCACCACCCTCCTAACCATCAAAAAAGAGACGGGAAGTCTGAAATGGACCATTCTCTCTGCCCTACTGCCTACTGCGTTTGGTGTTATGATTTGCATCGTGCTGACGAAAATCGTAGGAATGCTCTGATTCTAGTGCTCCTAGAAACACTAGATGTACCGGCCCTTTTCACGCCTCTTTTCCCCCTGTTAATTATTTGACGTTCTGCACCAGAAAGGTGTATAATTGGGAAGGAATCCAATGGCTAATCTAGAAGGGATTCCCGAGGAAAAAATGCCTGTCCTTGTGCCCGCTCTGAAGTGAGTGTCTTCCCTTGGGGGACAGACCTCACAGAAATAGTGGACATACCACAGGGGGGTGCATTTTTGTGCCACAGGCTTTATTTTCAAGATTATTTAAGGGGGAATAGTGAACTTATGCGCAAGATGACTGTTAATGGAAACTTCGCTGCTGCCCATGTGGCGTATGCCTTTAGTGACGTTGCCGCGATTTATCCCATTACTCCATCGTCCGACATGGGTGAGTACTGTGATGAATGGGCCGCCCACGGACAAAAGAACATTTTCGGGCGTCCTGTACGTGTAGCAGAACTGCAATCTGAAGCAGGAGCCGCGGGGGCGGTGCATGGCTCTTTGGTAGGCGGAGCTTTTACCTCCACGTTTACTGCGTCTCAAGGACTACTTCTGATGATTCCAAACATGTACAAGATTTCCGGCGAACTCTTACCTACTGTTTTCCATGTATCAGCCCGCTCTGTGGCAGCCCATGCCCTATCTATTTTTGGCGATCATTCTGACGTAATGGCTGCTCGCCAAACAGGATTTGCCTTGCTTGCCTCAGCTTCCGTTCAAGAGGCCATGGACCTTGCACTCGTTGCACACCTGGCTACCCTCAAGAGTAGTGTGCCTTTTGTTCACTTCTTTGACGGGTTTAGAACATCGCATGAGTATCAAAAAATTGATGTCATTGACTATGACGAAATAGCTAAGCTCGTCGATCAAGACGCCATTGCGAAATTCAGAGCCAGGGCTATGAATCCTGAGCATCCACACCAACGGGGAACCGCCCAGAATCCTGATATTTATTTCCAGGGTCGCGAGGCTGCCAACCCCTACTACCTAGCCGTACCGGAGATCGTGATTGAAGCGATGAAGCAGGTTGGTGAATTAACTGGCCGCTCTTACAAGCCTTTTGACTATGTGGGAGCCAAAGATGCTGAACATGTCATCGTTTCTATGGGTTCGAGCAATGATACAATTGAAGAGACAGTAAACTACCTCAACGCCCAGGGTGCCAAAGTGGGTCTGGTCAAAGTTCGTCTCTATCGTCCATTCTCTGCTAAACATTTTGTAGAGATGATTCCTGCCACAACCAAGCGCATCGCTGTCTTAGACCGCTGCAAAGAGCCAGGCGCTCTAGGAGAACCTTTGCACCTTGATGTACAGGCAGCACTTGTTGAGACTGGCCGTGGCAACATTGAGGTTGTAGGTGGACGCTATGGTCTCAGCTCGAAGCAGTTTACCCCTGCCATGGTTAAAGCCGTCTTTGATAACCTAGCAGGCAGCGATCCTAAGAATCATTTTACTGTTGGAATTAATGATGATGTGACAAACACGTCCTTAGAGTTGAAAGAAGACTTGGATATAGCACCTAAGGGACTCTTTAGTGCTAAGTTCTATGGCCTCGGTTCTGACGGTACCGTTGGTGCCAACCAAAACAGCATCAAAATTATCGGTGACGAAACAGACATGTATGCCCAAGGCTACTTTGAGTATGACTCCAAGAAGTCCGGCGGTATTACCATTTCTCACCTGCGCTTTGGTCACACTCCGATTAAGGCACCTTACCTTGTAAGCCAGGCAAATCTTGTGGCATGCCACAACCCCTCTTATGTAACTCGTTATGATATGTTAGAGGGCATTAAAGAAGGCGGCGTATTCTTGCTCAACTCTCCTTGGACTCTAGAGGAAATGGAAACAGAATTGCCAGCTTCCCTCAAGAAGACGATTGCCGAGAAGAAGCTCCGTTTCTACAACATTGATGCCGTAAAGATCGCAGCAGAAATTGGATTAGGCGGTCGCATTAACACCATTTTGCAAGCCTCCTTCTTCCAGATTGCCAATGTTATTCCGGCTGCTGACGCCCTGAAATTTATCAAAGAAGCCATTTTCCAAAGCTATGGCGATAAGGGCGAAAAGATCGTTAACATGAACTATGCGGCTGTTGACAGCGCTACTTCACACTTGGTTGAGATCAACTACCCGACCAGCTGGGCTAATGCCACTGAGGCCGCTGCAGCTGTAGAAGCAACGATTCCTTATGTGGATAACGTAGTTCGTCCCGTGCAGGCTCTAAGAGGTGACGATCTTCCTGTGAGCACCTTTAGTGCTGATGGAACCGTTCCCACCGGAACTACCGCCTACGAAAAACGCGGCATTGCCATTACGGTTCCGAAGTGGATTGCAGAGAATTGTATCCAATGTAACCAGTGTTCCTTTGTCTGCCCCCACGCTGTAATTCGTCCTTTCCTAGCAACAGAAGAGGATTTAGCGGATGCACCGGCAGAATTTGAAACACTGAAGGGTGTAGGACGCGACTTGGCTGACCTACGCTATCGCATCCAGATTTCGCCTCTAGATTGTACCGGTTGCGGCAACTGTGCTCAGGTTTGTCCTGCGAAGGAAAAAGCCCTTGTCATGGAGCCTCTAGCCGACCATGCCGAAGTGCAGGATGCAAACTGGAATTTCGCTATGACCCTACCTAACCGCGGTGCTCATATCACCCCGAACAATGTAAAGGGTAGCCAATTCAAGCAACCACTCTTTGAGTTCTCTGGTGCCTGTGCCGGTTGCGGTGAAACAGCCTATATTAAACTGGC
>DHNI01000005.1:28788-31029 GCA_002409455.1 Firmicutes bacterium UBA5420
TACGGTGGAAGTGCCCCTACCTGTCCTTACACAATGAATGAGTTTGGACATGGGCCAGCCTGGGCCAATTCTCTCTTTGAGGATAATGCAGAATTTGGTTTCGGTATGAATCTTGCCCAGGAAGCTCGCAGAAGCCAACTAGCTGACATGATGGCGGATCTACTAGACCAAAATATCCCGGCAGAGCTCAAGGAAGCCTTAAAGCTATGGATTGACAATCTGAATGATGCTGAAGTCACCAAGACCGCTGCCGCCACTATCAGGGGGCTTCTCCCTGCAGCCATCGAACAAACCTCAGGCGACTTGCAGGAAGTTCTGAAGGCCATTTTGGCCAATGCAGACATTCTTGTGAAAAAGTCCATTTGGATTATTGGCGGAGACGGTTGGGCCTACGACATTGGCTATGGTGGTCTAGACCACGTACTTGCCTCTGGTGCCGATGTGAATGTACTGGTTTTGGATACTGAGGTTTACTCCAACACCGGCGGCCAGGCCTCCAAGGCCACTCCTACGGGAGCAGTTGCCAAATTTGCCAGCTCTGGCAAACGCACACGCAAGAAGGATTTAGGCATGATGGCCATGAGTTATGGCTACGTTTATGTGGCTACTGTAGCCATGGGTGCTAACCGCAACCAACTCATGAAAGCAATGATCGAAGCCGAGAGCTATGACGGCCCATCCCTGATTATTGCCTACGCACCATGTATTAACCATGGTATCGACATGAGTCTGAGCGTCGAAGAGAGCAAGCAAGCTGTAGAATGCGGCTACTGGAATCTCTATCGCTTCGATCCTCGCCGAGAGGCTGAAGGTGCAAATCCCTTCGTCTTAGACTCCAAGGAGCCTGACTACGACAAGTTCCAGGCCTACCTGAAGAGCCAAGTGCGTTATTCTCGCCTCGCTCGTCAGTTCCCAGAACACGCTGAGGAACTCTATGCGCAGGCAGAAGCCGATGTGAAACGCCGTTACAATGGTTACAAGAGACTGGCCGAAGTATAAGCAACATCGCAAGTTTTCATCGAGTAGGTAAACGCTAGGCAATCTGCCTAGCGTTTTTCCTTTTCCCCCTGCTTTATGCTGATATTTCCCAGAAAAACTCTTGCTTGCGTGGAACGAAACTCTGGGGTGATTGCGGAGCAATCACCAGATTGCTTCGCAATGTACATTTTGTTAGAGGAATCCCAGGCCTAATCTCTAATAGTTGCAATATCATTGGGTTTATTAACATCCAACGCAAATCTAAGGGGGTTAGTAAAAAATGTTTAGTCACAAATTTCTATTCATTATCACATTGACCCTAGTCGCTCTGTTCTCGAGCTCACTGGTAGCCTTAGCTGCTCCTGATGTTCCTGTTGTGTCTTATATTCGGACTTGGCCCATTGGTAGTACAGAGGCTGATATGGATCTTGGCCAAAGATGGACTGCAGATGATATTCAAGGCGACCTTCTTTCCATAATCAACGTAGCCTTTGGGCTGTTGGATGGAAATCGTATTTACATCAAGGATATGGTGGATCTACCTGGTGAGACTGACCCCAACATCACCATACCCGCCTTCACAAATCTCTTTGCTGAACTAGCGGAAGTAAAGGCCAGGTATCCACATGTAAAGGTCAACCTCTCCGTAGGTGGCTGGGGAGCTGAAGGTTTCTCCGACATGGCATTGACAGCTAAAAATCGTGCCGAATTTGTGGCCGATGTTGAAGATTGGATTCGAAAATATGATCTTGACGGTGTCGACATCGACTGGGAATACCCCGTTAGACCCGAATGGGGTCAAGAAATCAAGTCCAGGCCAGAAGATGCTGAAAACTATATCCTCTTGCTCACCGATCTGCGGGTAGCCCTTGATAAGCTGGGCGAAGAACTCGGAAAACACCTCGCTGTTACCACTGCGGTTCCTGCCAGTGGCTGGTTTCCGGGAGTGATTGATGTGCTTCGCCTTCAAGAACAGGTAGATTACCTCAAGCTCATGTCCTACGACTACTATGGCGGGTGGAGCGGCACAACCGGCCATGCAGCCAACCTGTACAACAATCCTGAAGATCCTGAATGGGGAGGCTGGAGTACAGACCAGGCAGTCAATCTCTACCTTAATGCAGGGGTTGCACCTAGCAAATTATTAATGGGAGTGCCTTTCTACGCCAGAGCATGGAGGGGTGTTGGGCCAGAAAATAATGGTCTATTCCAACCCTACGAAAGTAGTGCTTACGACCATGGCCTCAACTTCATGGATATTAA
>DHNI01000005.1:31277-32332 GCA_002409455.1 Firmicutes bacterium UBA5420
GAAAAGGGTTTAAGTGGAATCATGATTTGGGAGTATGGTCATGATCTCAACGCGGAACTGCTTCGATCCTTAAATGATTCCATCGAAGCAACGAAGTAGTTATTTACAGTTTGAGCAGCCCCCTGGGGGGCTGCTTTTTTAGGCAAAGACATGGTCACCAATCTGCAACTTAACTGTCTGGGTCCATACCCAACTTGATGCGGGTACTTTACGAGGATTCCAGAAGAAGACGGATCCATTAGTAGGATCAACACCTGCCCTAGCCTCCATCACAGCCTGGTAGGCGAGATTATCGGGAGTCTGATTGATCGTTCCATTGGCTACAGGTTCAAACTGGCGAGGTTGATAGATCGCTGCCCTCACGGTGTTTGGAAAGCCAGGATGTTTCAAACGATTGAGCAAGACTGCTGCAACAGCAATCTGCCCGTCAAATGGTTCTCCCCTTGCTTCAGCAAAAACCAAGCGGGCCAAGAGGGCAATATCCTCCAGATCTTGCTGGGAATATTCTTCTTCCGGCAACACGAATCCCCCTTCAAGGGAAGGCAAGACTGGTGTACCGAGGATGGGTGTATCTGTCGCATCATCTTGAGGGCCCGTTCCGGGTATAATCAGCTCCTGCCCTGGCACAATACGATCACTGCTTAACTGGTTTGCTTGGCGCAGGGCTTCTAGACTCACTTGATACAACTGGGTTATACCCCACAGAGTATCTCCTGCTTTGACGACGTGAACAAACGCCATATCTGTTCCTCCTTTCATTGTTGATTGCTACGTAATCACCAATAGCATATGCAAGTACCATCTGCATGGCGACTGAATCTGCTCCCTTGAAGGAAGAACGGGGTGTTTGTCAAAGTATATAGCATAGTAAGACAAAGGAGGATACATATGACTACACCGCATAATGCTGCGAATCCTGGTGATATTGCCAAGACGGTGCTCATGCCAGGCGATCCACTAAGGGCTAAGTTTGTGGCGGAAACCTACCTTGAAGATGTAAAATGTTATAATGAAGTCCGAGGAATGTACGGTTTTACCGGGCTTTACCAAGGCAA
>DHNI01000086.1:0-6594 GCA_002409455.1 Firmicutes bacterium UBA5420
CGAATCCTAGTCCCCCAGCCAATCTATAAAACACCATGAGACCGCACTTTGCGGTCTTTTTCTCCTTATTGGCCGAAAGCCATTGACTTACACTTTTGTATCCGCTTTCTGTTCTAGCCAGCGAAGCGCAAGACTCATCACAATACCATAAACGGATGCGGATAAGAAGTGAGAGAAAGCGGCAGGAAATGCATGGAAATTCATCTCGGGCTTGTCAAATAGCATAGAAAATGCATAGATAAAAAACCAGGAAAGAATGCCATAAATCCATCCTTTAACGAAGTGATTACCCTTTAGCCATTTTAGAAAGAACCCATAGAAAGTAATTCCTATGAAGCCACCGAAGGAAATCTGGGCAAGCTGGGCAAAAAGTGTCTCTGCAAAACCAGATGGAACGCTTCCGTAGATTAGGACACCGCTCCAATCTAGTAGTTGTTCTTGATGAAATCCAGCCAGATATCCTATCCAGTCGATTATATTCATAGCAAGAGCACCGATACAGCCTGCCAGAAATCCGGATATCATCTTATCCTTGAGCAGATTAATCTCAATCACCCTCTAAAATTGCATAGTCTCATAATGATAGTGTTCACTATGAGTTGCTTAATATGCGAGAGGTGATAACAAAAGGGTCAGATAGGCTACGACAAGGGCTCAACTTTTTTGTTAAGTTCGTTATCATGACACGAAGGTATGGTTATTTCTTCCAACTAGCCTAAGAGCTGGGGATGTCCGAAAGTGGCCTGGTATCTAGTAAAAACCAGGACATGGACAGTTGATTCAGGCTGTGCTATCGGGATTTCTGTTGCAGGGGAATGGCCCCTTTACGTTGAATTAGCCGTGTGGAGGAAAAATTGAACAAAACTGTTATCTTCCCCATCCATCAGATGGGGCTTTTTCAGGGGATTTTAAGGCATCCAGATAGACTTCGGCAGTCCTCTTTGCCATCTGCTCACTGGAAAGATGGACTAAGGAGTACCTGCGCCCCCAGTTTTGCAGCTTCTTTAATCTATAAGAGGAGCGCAAGAGGCCCTGCAAGTCAGTTTTTAGTTTTGCATAGGGAAAACGACCTAGATTTCCACTGAAATCAAAGTCGTGTCGCGTCACAAGTTGGGGCGAGATGATACCATCATAGGCTTGCTGCATTAACAAGACGGCATTACCGCAGCTCAACGCTTCTCGGGCGGTGCGCCCGCAGGCTGCTACGATCCCAGAACTTTGAAAGTGGGGAACAAGGTCTGGCTGCCAAGGCTTGAAAATGGTTCCGGGTATTCCTGGGTTCCAGTTCGAGATGATGCGAAGTGGGCTTCTGGCTACGGCTTCATGAGCTAGGGCCAAGTGTCTAAGGGCGTCAATGCGCCTTTTCTCTAGGCGGCCCACATATACTATGTTTTTGCGGGGTCCTGCGCTTCCTGCAGGCGGAGTGAAAAGCTCGGTATCAATGCCGTTTGGAATCGTGACTACATTCTGGTTTAGGCCCACTATTTCCCCGGCTACGTTGGGCCCGATTGCAATGACCGCGCCGGCCATGAGTAGTAGATGACGATAACGGGCCTGGTTAAAACCTAGACCGTGACAGGTGAGAATATAAGGGATATCGAAGCGAGAGGATAATAGTTGAGCCCTTTGAAACAGTGTCGAACTCTGGCTATGAACAAGATCAGGCTTGAATGTGCGGCACCAACTGATCAATTGTAAGAGTTCTGCTCCTTGCGAGAAGGAGATGTTGTGTTGCTGCAAGTAGGGGGTATAGTGACTCCAAAACAGGTTACTGTGGATTGTTCCAAAGGCTATGTGTACCTCGATTCCTAGATTCTGCAATTGTCTGGCCAGTTCTAGGACATGAGTGGTTTGGCCACTCAAGAAAAAGTCAGAAAGAAATAGCACCTTCATGGACAATCCTCCTTCGTTCCGATCTACATACATACTTTATGCCACGATGAAGAAAGAGTACTTAGAATCTGATTGACTAAGGAGTGGGGATGTGAGCACTGGTATTACGATTGTTGTTGGTCTTTTTGGCGGGTTAGGCCTTTTTCTACTAGGGATTCAAATGTTGGCTGATGGACTACAGAAAGCGGCCGGAGAACGTATGCGGCGTATTTTGGAACTTTTCACCTCTAAGCCAATTACTGCTGTATTAACAGGGGCCGCCGTGACCGCCCTCCTCCAATCGAGCTCCACAACAACGGTCATGATTGTCGGTTTTGTTAATTCAGGATTAATGACACTGACGCAAGCGGTGGGTACCATCATGGGCGCTAATATTGGTACCACTATCACAGCCCAAATTGTCTCCTTTAATATCCATAGTCTAGCTTATCCGCTGATTGCCGTAGGTGCTTTATTCTACTATTTCTCTCAGAAAAAGATGAAACGCTATGGCGGCATGGGAGTCCTGGGCTTTGGTTTGTTGCTTTTGGGCCTTTCCACTATGAGTGCCTCGGTTAGTCCCGTGAGGGAGTACGAACCATTTTTGCGCCTCTTGGTTACCATAGGCGACCGTCCGCTCTTAGGCATTTTGGCTGGGGCCTTATTCACTGCTGTGATCCAAAGTTCGAGTGCCACAACAGGTTTGGTCATTGCTTTTTCTTGGCAGGGCATTTTGAGTCTCCCCGCCGGCTTGGCCTTAATTGTCGGTGCTAACCTGGGAACTTGTATTACAGTGGTCTTGGCTTCCCTCAATGCCCCCATTTCTGCAAAACGTGCAGCCCTCAGCCATGTGCTTTTTAACCTTTCCGGCGTGCTCTTATTTGTGATCTTTCGTAGGCCCTTCACGAGCCTGGTCTTGATGACGGGTGGTACAGTGGCCAGGCAGATTGCCAATGCCCATACGCTGTTCAACATCTTCACTACCTTGATCGTGTTTCCGCTCTTGCCTTACTTTGTGAAGTCGGTGACGGCCTTGGTACCTGGTGATGACGCAATCCTTGAAACCAAACCAAAATACTTAGATGACCGTTTGATTCAAACTCCCGGGGCCTTAATTAGCGCCCAAAAAGAGGCTCTTCGCATGGGCTCTCTTGCAGTAGATATGGTGGAACAGGCGGTTTCTGCCTTTACAGACGGCAATACAGATCATCTTGATGAGATCGAACGGAGAGAAGAGGTCGTCAATTCATTGGAAAAGGCTATTACTGCCTATTTGGCTAAGGCAAATCAGCACTCCATGAACGAGACTGAGGCTAGAGAAATCGTTAACCTCATGCATGTTGTCAACGATCTCGAACGCATGGCTGACCACGCCGTCAATATCGCGGAGCTAGCTGATGCTAGAGAAACGGGCAAACACGAGCTCAGCGATGCTGCGAAGGAAGACTTGCAGAAAATGTTTGGTGAAGTGGATCGCATTTCTCGCGGTGTGCTAGAGGCTTTAGGAGATCAAGACGTGGATAAGGCCACTTGCCTAATTGGAGAAGATGACAAGGTGGACGATCTAGAAAAGCGCTATCGTACCAACCATATTGCCCGCTTAAACCAAGGACTCTGCAGTCCAGATGTGGGTGTATTGTTTTTAGACGCTGTTAGTAATTTGGAACGGGTTGCAGACCATGCCCACAACATTGCTGAGGCTGTGGCAGATCTGGCGTTTTCCAAATAGGCGCTCTGCGGTCAAAGCTACCCGCCTTGAAGCGAATGATTTAGGCGGTAAGAGGTTATTGTACAAGGGGAGGGTCTTAAATGGGTGTATCGGATCAGACGCGTTTGTTTTCGGCCATTGATAAGGAAGCCGTTGATACCAAAGAGGTATTATCGAAAGTGTGGGCTGCCCTAATAGAAAAAGGGTACCAACCCTTAGACCAGATTGTGGGTTATCTTGTCTCGGGCGATCCTTCGTATATTACGGCTCATGGCAATGCAAGACGTCTCATTCAATCTATTGAACGGAATGATCTTTTGGAAGAAATTGTGGCAGATTATTTCAAAGGCTTAGCATAAGGAGGGGTAGTCTATGGCTCGGTTAGTTATTGAAGGTGGAAAGCCTCTCCGTGGGTTGGTGGAAATCAGTGGCGCCAAAAACAGTGCACTGGCCATTATTGTAGCTGCTGCACTGGCCACAGAGGGTGAATGTGTACTTGATAATATCCCTCAGGGAAGTGATATCGGCACCATTTGCCTCATCCTTAAGGATTTAGGAGTTGGAGTCTGGTTTGATGATGAAGAACGACTACATATTCGGGGGTCTACCCTAAACAAGCATCAGGCCTCGTATGACTTAGTGCGAAAAATGCGGGCCTCGTTTTATAGTGCAGGCTTGTTATTGGCTCGCTTGGGTAAGGCCGAAGTGCCTCTTCCAGGGGGCTGTGCCATTGGTTCGCGGCCCGTCGATTACCATATCAAAGGGTTTACCCAAATGGGTGCCGATGTCTTTATTGAGCATGGCTATATGAAGGCGGAGGCAAGTAAACTCCACGGTACGCAAATTTATGTGAACAGAGCGAGTGTAGGGACGACCATTAACTTGATGATTGCGGCTTCGTTAGCGCAGGGGACTACCACGTTAGAAAATGCCGCCAAAGAACCAGAGGTTGTCGATTTAGCCATCTTTCTTAATGGTATGGGGGCTCGAGTTCGTGGTGCTGGAACAGAGAGTATTCGGATTGAAGGTGTGGAAAGCCTTAGGGGTATTGAATATTCGATCATTCCCGATCGCATTGAAGTGGGAACCTTTCTTTTTGCTGCCGCTATTACAGGCGGAGATATACTGATAAAAAGTGTTGTGGCCGAACATCTAAGGGTACCTATTGTGAAGTTGGAAGAGGCTGGCCTCACGATTTCTCGCGGTGATAACGAACTGCATGTTATAGCCCCGAAGAACCTAAAACCAGTGGATGTGGAGACCTTACCCTATCCTGGTTTCCCTACGGACTTGCAGCAACCCCTCGTGGCTACGATGTGTCTAGCCGATGGAACCAGTGTGGTGAGGGAGACGATTTTTGATCGTTTCCGCTATGTGGACGAACTTCGTAGGATGGGTGCTGACATCAAAATTGAGCAAGGCACGGCTATTATTCGGGGCGTCCCCCAGCTCACGGGTGCTCCAGTGGAAATCACAGACCTGAGGGCGGGTGCAGCACTCGCCATAGCTGCCCTGGCGGCAGAAGGGCGGACGGAGCTCTACGGTGTAGAGATTTTGGATCGAGGGTATGAGTTCTTTGAACACAAACTAAAAAAACTCGGAGCCACAGTCTACCGAGAAGAGACGAATGGACCAAGAAAGGGCTGAGGCCCTTTTTTGTTGTTTCGCTATACAGGATTTCCCCCAGAGTAGCAGAAGTCTAAGGCAGAGGGGGTGAGGAGCTGTCTGTGCAATTATATACCCATAGTGATTATTCGCTGTTAGAGTCTGTTTGCAAGGTAGAATCCCTTGTGCAGCAGGCTGCCAAATTAGGCATTCAAGCCCTCGCACTCACCGATCACGCTACTACGGCTGGGCATGGTGAATTTGAGCATCACTGCAAGCAGGCTCGAATCAAACCCATCTTTGGGGTAGAATTGGATCTGGCTTTTGGGCAAGGTGCCGTACTACTGGCTTTGACCAATGCAGGGTACAAGAACCTTTTGTACTTAACATCACTGCCTGGGCCTATTTCCAAAGAGGAGCTGTCTAGACACAAGACTGATCTGGCTATCTTAGCAGGGGGTCAGCTCGCGAAGACGAGTGATGCCTGGCTAGAAGAAGAATTTGGGGCAAACTATTTTATTCGCCATGAACTAGGAGGCGATCGAGATCTTCTTGGAGTCTTTCCAGAACACAAGTTTGTCCTTTGTCAGGATGTGCGCTATCTAGAGGCGAGCTCTCTGCTAACTCTTGAGGTTTTGGGGAAAATTAAGGGGAAGGATGCCGTCATTCCTCCCGCCTATCCCTTTCTAAGCTGGGAAGAGCTCTGCAACAAGTATCATGGGCCGAGGGTAGTTCTGGCTACAACGCTCGAACTAGCGAAGCGATGTAATGTGCAGTTGCCGAGAGAGCAGATGCTACCCCCTCACCGTGCTGGTGATACTTTAGAAGATTTGGTTTGGATAGGTGCGCGGGAACGATTTGGCGAACCCAGTGCAGAAGTCCGTGAGCGTCTGACGCAAGAACTTTCTGTCATTGAAGCACTAGGCTATGAAGATTATTTTCTGATCGTAGCTGATATTGTCCGTTATGCTAAAGAGGCGCAGATAGCGGTAGGCCCTGGAAGGGGTAGTGCTGCCAGTAGCCTAGTGGCCTATGTCTTGGGCATCACTGAGGTGGATTCACTTGCTTGGGGACTTCTTTTTGAGCGTTTCTTAAATGCAGAAAGGAACAAGCGGCCAGATATTGATCTCGACTTTTGCTATGAACGGCGCTCTGAAATTCTCTCCTATGTAGCAGAGCGCTTTGGACGGGATCATGTGGCTCAAATCGGAACCTACGGAACCTTTGGGCCTAAAGGTGCTGCCCAGGAGGTTAGGCGCATCCTTGGAGAAGACAATGCCGCAGTGGCCAAGGAAATTCAGGGTTTAAAAAGGCATCGTTCAACCCACGCAGCGGGAGTGATCATTACTGCAAGGCCGATCCGAGAAATCAGTGCAGTATATTTCGATAGAGACATCCCTGTAACGCAT
>DHNI01000086.1:6862-17109 GCA_002409455.1 Firmicutes bacterium UBA5420
TTTTCTTTACCTGAAATTCCAT
The DNA here is from genome assembly GCA_002409455.1 of Firmicutes bacterium UBA5420. GTDB lineage: Bacteria > Bacillota > Limnochordia > Darwinibacteriales > Darwinibacteriaceae > UBA5420. The sequence goes on from DHNI01000086.1 coordinate 6,885, forward strand.
CCCATGATGAGCCGACCTGGGACGTACTCAGTGAGGGGAGGAACCTGGGGATTTTTCAACTGGAAAGCGAACTTTTTGGTGAGCTGCTTAGAAAGCTAAAACCAAGGAGCTTCAGGGACCTAGTCGCTCTTTTGGCCCTCGGTAGACCAGGGCCGTTAACTATGTTTCCTGAATATGTGGCCCGTAGGGATCAACAAGATGAGCGAGAATATTCCCATCCGGTCTTGGCTGAGATTCTAGGCGAGACCTACGGTTTGATTCTTTATCAGGAACAGGTTATGCTGATCGCAAGTAGGATCGGTGGGTTTTCTCTTGGTGAAGCTGACTTACTCCGCAGCGCATTGGCCAAAGATGACCCCAGGGCGGCAAACGTATGGAAGGAGCGCTTTACATCAGGGGCCCAAACACACTCTGGACTATCAAAACGTGCCGCAGAAAAGCTCTTTGCCAAGATTGGCCAGTTTAGCGGGTATGCTTTTAACAAAGCCCATAGTGTAAGCTACGCATGGATTACATGGCAGGCTGCCTACATGAAGACCCATTATCCTGGGGAATTTTTTGTCACCCTACTCAACCAGGGCAGTGCCGGTAAGGAGCGCCGTAGGTATCTCCTCGATGCCCGAAGTTTAGGATTAGAGGTGCTCCCCCCTAGTGTAGTTCATTCTGACATCCAAGCCACATTAGAAGGGGATAAGCTCCGTCTTGGCCTTTCCACCAGTCGCAACATTACGCCTCAGAGTGCAGAGGCGATTGTAAAGGGAAAGGGCAAGTGGGCAAGTTTAGCCCAGGTTAGACAGTATGCTCGTCTTGATGAGGCTACCTTAGAAAAACTTGTGCTCTGTGGATGCTTCGATGATCTAGGTGGTCGTAACAAGCACCTGCAAGAACTCGGACTTGATACGAAAGGTGAACTCGAACTTCTCCATATCGAAAAGGATTTACTGGGAATATACGGAAGTGATCACCCTTGTCGCCCATTTTTACCCTTAGTCCACAAACTCAAAGGTGAATTGGATGTGGTTGCAGGAGAAATACTGGAAATGAAGGCAGCTGGAAATATGCGGCAAGGAATCCTTGATACACCCACGGGATCGTTTTTCTTTGAGGGTGCGAAAGAGAGGTTTGCCGGTTTGAGTCTAGCTGTAGGCGTGCGTCTGGCCCTTTTTGGAGATACCGAAGTCAACTGGGCCTTGCCCCTTGGGCCGACGCTCTTGATCACCCCTACCCCCAGCAATTTAGAAACCATCAAGGCTATACTACGGCAGCAATTTGGCTCTAAACCTACAATTTTGTTACTGGGGGAGGCTTATCATCTCTTGCCCAGGGAGTTTTGGGTGAAAGATGCAAGGGAAATCCAACAGCGTCTTCAGGAGGCGGAAATTGTGTACACATGGTTGGATCCTTGGAAAGAAAACGTTTAGCAGAAGGGATTTTTTCACCACTAAAGAAATAAGTCTAGCGTAATAGGAATGTAAGTGATAACAAAAGGAGGGCCCGACATGATGTGGACGGTGGTTTACATTGCCCCTAATCGCCCCATAGCAGAAATGTTGAAAGAGCTTTTGGAGGGTGGTGGAATCCTGCCTATGTTACGACCCATAGGCGCTCCCCATTTGGGTGATTCCGCTAGTGTTGAAATATTGGTACCAGAATCAGAAGTAGACGAGGCCAATGAGATCATCGCTGCTTCCTTTGGCTAAGGTGGGGTAATATGCTCAATGTGTTTAAAGGCAAACCGAAGTATCTGACGGTAAGGCCCCAGGAAGAACCGGAACGTAAGGATTTCCCCGACAATTTGTGGACGCGTTGCGACTCCTGTGGCAAGATGATCTTCAACAAAGAGTTGGAGAAGGAAGCATTTTTGTGTGCCAGTTGTGGTCACCATTTCAGAATTAGTGCCACGAAGCGACTGGCGATGCTGACCGAAGCGGGGGATTTTGAGGCCTTTCCGCCTTTAGTGGCAATGGATCCCATTGGTTTTCCTGGTTATGCTGAGAAGATTAAACAAGCACAAGAACAAACGGGTTTAGATGATGCAGTATTGATTGGTAAGGCGACGATTAAAGGCTCGCCTTGCATTTTAGGCGTCATTGATTTTTCTTTTATTGGCGGAAGCATGGGCTCGGTTGTGGGGGAGCAGTTGGTGCGAGGCTTTGAAAAGGGTCTTCAGGAGGAGCTGCCTGTGGTGATTTTCTCAGGGGGCGGAGGAGGGGCACGTATGCATGAGGGCATTTTTAGCCTGATGCAGATGGCTAAAACGGCCCAGGCGGTCGGCAAACACAGCCGGGCCGGTCTTTTCTTTATTTCTGTTCTAACCCATCCCACCATGGGCGGAATTTACGCCAGTTTTGCCTCACTCGGCGATATCATTCTGGCCGAACCGGGTGCCTTGATCGGGTTTGCCGGCCCGAGAATTGTAGAAGAAACGACGCGACAAAAGCTACCTGCTGGTTTCCAAACGGCAGAATACGCCCTCGAACATGGCATGATCGACGCTATCGTATCTCGATCCCAGATGTTAAGCTATGTGGGGCGCCTTTTGGCGTGGCATAGGTAGGTGAGAGAAAGTGCAAGCATTTGAATGGGAAAAACCTCTCTTAGAATTGGAAACCCGCATTAGCGAGCTCAAAGAATTTGTTCATAGTGAAGAGATGGATTTTAGTCAAGAGATCAAAACCCTAGAACGCAAGGCGTCGAAGCTGCGGAAGGAGATCTACGAGAATTTGACCCCCTTTCAGAGGGTGACAATGGCCCGCCATCCCAAACGTCCGACAACGCTGGATTATATTAGCCTTCTTTTTGATGACTTTATCGAATTTCATGGAGACCGCAGCTACCGAGATGACCAGGCCATTGTGGGAGGTGTGGGCCTTTTTGAAGGCCGCCCCGTTACCGTGATCGGGCCCCAGAAGGGCCGGGCGACGAAGGATAATATTGCCAGGAACTTTGGCCTTCCCCATCCTGAAGGTTACCGGAAGGCGCTTCGTTTAATGAAGCAGGCCGAAAAATTCGGTCGTCCCATTATCACGCTCATTGATGTTGTAGGTGCCTATCCAGGTATTGAAGCTGAAGAGCGGGGTCAAGGTATGGTCATTGCCCAGTGTATTGAAGAGATGTCCTTTCTTAAGACGCCTATTCTCTCCATTATTACAGGTGAAGGCGGTTCTGGAGGGGCTTTGGCACTAGGCGTGGGCGATTGTATCTTAATGTTGGAAAACGCATGGTATTCTGTAATTTCCCCTGAGATGTGTGCTACGATTTTGTGGCGTGATTCATCTAGGGCAGCAGAAGCTGCACAGCTGCTGCGCCTAACCCCCACAGATCTGTTGAAATTCGGAATTATTGACGATGTCATCACTGAGCCTTTGGGCGGAGCCCATCGAGATCACGTCACCACGGGCCTGCAGATGCGTTCTTTTATGCGCCGCTACCTGGCCACGATCATAAAAAAACCGGCAGACCGTCTAGTTGAGGAACGACTGGTTCGGTTTCGCAAAATTGGAATGTTTAACGAAAAATCATTAGCGGACTTATAGATGTACTGTTATTGTCAAAGAAGGGGAGATAGATATGGGGCGAAGAATAGGAGTTTTGACCAGCGGAGGCGATGCCCCGGGCATGAACGCCGCGGTGCGTACGATTGTTCGGGCGGCTCTACATTATAATCTGGAGCCTTGGGCGGTGTACCGCGGCTATCATGGATTGATTTGCGGAGAATTAGAACCCATGGACAGCAGAACTGTATCAGGTATTATTCAAAGGGGCGGCACGATCTTAAAGAGTGCCCGCTCTGATCAGTTTCGCACGCCTGAGGGGCGCGCTAAAGCGGTGGACATGCTTGAAAAGCACGATATTGATTCTCTAATTGTTATTGGTGGCGACGGCTCGTTTAGGGGAGCGCTCAGTCTGGAAGAGCTCGGTGTGAAGGTGATCTGTATTCCAGCCACCATCGATAACGATATTGCCTGCACCGATTATTCCATTGGTTTTGATACTGCGGTAAACAATGTGATGGATGCGGTAAACAAGATCCGCGATACGGCAAGTAGTCACGAACGGGTCTATGTAGTAGAAGTAATGGGCCGTGCCTCTGGTTACATCGCTCTTTATTCGGGGCTGGCAGGCGGGGCTGATGTAATCTTGATTCCAGAGGTTCCCTACGATTTAGAGCAGGTCTGCCAACAGATCCAAAGGGCCAATAGTATGGGCAAGACTTACAATATTGTTGTGGTAGCCGAGGGTGTGAGGCCGATTTCTGGAAAGAAGGGTGAGGAGAGTCCCTCATTGGAAATAGGTCACTACATTCAAGAGAAAGCTGGTTTTGACACCCGCATTATTATCTTAGGACATATTCAAAGAGGCGGAGCACCTACTGTTCGTGACCGCCTTCTGGCCAGCCGTCTCGGCTATCATGCTATCGAATTGGTTTATCAAGGAAAAAGTGGTAAGATGCTCGGTGAAGTCGATCAGGTTGTGAAGTCCTTTGACCTTTCGTATGTACTAGCACAGGAAAAACAGTTGAACCTTGATTATTACCATCTCTCCAACATACTGTCATCGATCTAGAGGAGGTCAAATATGCGCAAAACCAAGATTGTGTGCACCATTGGGCCAGCTAGTGAAGGTCCTGAAACCATTAGGGCCTTGATTCGAGCTGGAATGAATGTGGCTCGGCTGAACTTTTCCCATGGTGCCCTAGATGAACATCTACAAAGAATCAACAACCTCAGAGAGGCTGCTGCCGAGCTCGGGGCCAATTTGGCTTTACTCCTTGATATTCAGGGGCCAAAAATAAGGGTGGGCCGACTCAAAAGTGGCCCGGTTGAGCTTATTCCCGGGCAAGAGTATACTTTAACGGTGGAATCTTACGAAGGCGATGAGACGAAGATTCATGTGGACTATCCCCATTTGAACCGTGACTTGCGTCCAGGTTCAGTGATCTACATCGATGATGGACTCTTGGAGCTACGAGTACAAGAAGTCAGTGGCCCCGATGTAATTTGCCATGTTGTGGTAGGTGGGGAGTTGAACTCACGTAAGGGTCTCTCTTTACCCGGCATTGATGTAGATCTGCCACCCATTACCAAAGAAGATGCAGAACATATTCGCTTTGGCGTGAAGCATGGGGTAGATTTTGTCGCCGCTTCCTTTGTGCGTAGGGGAGAGCATGTGGAGGCTGTGCGCCGCATTGTTCGGGAGGCGGGGGGAAGCCAACATATCATAGCAAAGATAGAAAGCAGCGCTGGTCTACGCAATATTGACGAGATCGTGGCTGCTGCCGATGGCATCATGGTAGCCAGGGGCGATCTAGGCGTGGAGATCGCTGCGGAAGAGGTTCCACTAGCCCAAAGGATGCTGATTCGCAAGTGTAATCTGGCGGGTAAACCCGTGATAACTGCTACACAAATGCTGGATTCTATGATCCGCAATCCTAGGCCAACAAGGGCCGAAGTGACCGATGTTTCCAACGCGATTTTCGAAGGCACCGATTGTGTTATGCTCTCTGGCGAAACAGCCATGGGTAGATACCCTATTAAGGCTGTGCAAGTCATGGATCGCATCGCCCGCCGTATGGAACAGGTTATTGATTACGGAGCGGTGTTACGAGAAAAAGCAAATGAGGGGCGCAGTGCCATTGACCAGGCCGTGACTTTAGCGGCTTGCCAAGTGACCCATGATTTACTGCTGGGTCTGATCATCTGTTCTACCCATTCGGGGGCTACTGCTCGCTCATTATCGCAAAAGCGTCCCAAGGCGGTCGTTTTCGCTATTTCTCAGAACGAAGAAGTGGTTCGACAGCTGGCCATGTCTTGGGGAGTCTTTGCTGTGTATCAGGAAAGAGACGGTGACGTGGAGGCTTCCATCAATAAGGCGATGAATAAGGCGATGGAGCGCGAGTTGCTTGCACCTGGCGATGTGGTTACCATTATTACTGGTTTATCGGTAGGGGTTCCGGGGACGACAAACATGTTGCAGGTGCGAAAGGTTGAGGACTTTTGAAAATAGGGAAACTATCCGGGGATATGCTAGAACGGATGGTCTTATCAACCATCCAGTTTTTACGTAGCGATGTCTTAGTCCATGCGGGGCTTGGTGAAGATTGTGCAGTCATCGACTTTGGTGACGAAGTATGCCTAGTGACGAGTGATCCCATTACGGGTGCGGCCGAAGGCGTGGGCGAGCTGGCAGTCCACGTCGCTTGTAATGATCTTGCAGCCAATGGAGGAACCCCCGTAGGAGTACAAATTGTCTTGTTGATGCCGGAGCATACGAGAGAAGAGGAGATTCACCAAATCATGGAGGATATCCAGATGACTGCAGCCAGCCTTGAGGTGGAAGTGCTCGGCGGTCATACTGAGATTACGAGTAGAGTTGCGGATCCCGTTGTTTCCGTCACTGCTATTGGAAGGGCCCCGAAGGGACGTTATGTCACCTCAAAAGGTGCAAAGCCCGGTGATGATATTGTGATTACGAAAGGTGTGGGTATTGAAGCCACCGCCATTTTAGCCAGGGATTATGGGCACCTGCTTCCGTTTGCGGTTACAGACGAGGAGATCCTCACCTTCACCAAACAGCTCTCCGTTGTGCGGGAGGGTTTGTTAGCAGCCGAATATGGGGTTCATGCCATGCATGATATTACCGAAGGTGGCTTGCTCGGAGCTGTTAGGGAGATCTGTCAGGCTGCCAAGGTGGGAGCAGAGATTAGGGAGGCAGATGTTGCCATACCCCAGCTTACCAAGGGAATTTGCGAACACTTTAAACTAGATCCCTTAGGACTCTTGTCCTCTGGTTCTATGTTAATTGTCACTCCGGGTGGACAGGAGCTTGTAGATAGACTTGGCAAGATACATATCCCAGCCTTTGTGGTTGGCACGATTACCGCAGGCGATCACCCGGTGGTAATTCGAAAGACTGGTGCAAGACAGGCCATAACCGAACATGTGGAAGATGAGTTGTGGAAGTTCTTTGATAGAATTGAAGGAATGGTGGAATAGCGATGCAGGCAAATCCCGGTAAAGAGCTGAAACTGGAGATCGAGGGAAAGGCGTACTTGCGCATTCCGGTGCAAACCGCGCTGATCCAGGCTACCGATGACATTGTCGAGGTGGTAAGCAAGTATACGGAAGGGCTCGTGCAAAGTGATGATGTGGTTGTGGTGAGTGAAAAAGTTGTGGCGATTACGCAGGGCAGGGCTTTTCGCATTAGCGAGATCAAGCCTTCGAGACTTGCAGTTTTTTTGAGCCGATTTGTCCATAAATCCCCCTATGGGATCGGCCTGGGAATGCCCCAAACGATGGAACTAGCCATTAGGGAGGTGGGGGCCCTGAAGATTATTTTTGCCAGCATCGTTGGTGCTATTGGCAAGCTTTTGGGCATTAAAGGGCTTTTTTATCGTATCTGCGGTCCAAAGGCAAGGGCGATCGATGGACCTTGCGATTACACAATCCCCCCTTATAATGATTATGCGGTTTTAGGACCACAAGACCCCGACCTAGTTTCGAGGCAGATCAAGCAGGCGGTGGGATGTCATGCAGCTGTAATCGATGCTAACGATCTAGGTGTGGACATCTTAGGAGTATCAGGATCGGAAGTAGATACGTCCTTGCTAACCGCATTGCTTAGAGATAACCCACTTGGACAATCCTCGGAGCAGACCCCCATAGGCATTATTCGCGCGGCAGAAGAAGCGGAATTGGCAGGGGGCGTTTCGGATTCGCCATCCTAGCTGCGGTAAGCCTTGTTTGAATTGTAGTTTTCAGAAACTGGAGTGAGACAATGGCTCGAACCAAGACGTATTCGTTCGGTTCTTCAACACGGGAGTCCCATGACGCCTCCGAATTCTACAATCGCAACCTTTATGGAGGCGATCTTGCGATCGTTTTTGCTCAGATGGATTCCATTGTCGCCGAACAGACGACCAAGGCTATTACAGATAAACCCCGAGAAGAGTGGATTGATCGCATCTTTTGCCATAGCGCAGAAGACATGGCTCATATTCCCAATCATGCTGTTGGGCTTGCCTTTACATCACCACCATATAATGTTGGTAAAGACTTCGATGAAGATTTAGGGCTCGCGGAGTACCTTACCTTGATCGCTAAGGTAGCAGCTGAAGTCTACCGCGTCTTGACACCGGGGGGCCGCTATGTCGTCAATGTTGCCAACTTAGGCAGAAAGCCCTACATTCCTCTACACTCTTATTTTTATGCCATTCATACCGCCCTAGGCTTTCAAACCGCGGGTGAAATTATCTGGCAAAAAGGAAAAGGGATGAATGGAAGCTGCGCTTGGGGATCTTGGATGTCGGCTAAATCCCCCAGGCTGCGTGACCTTCATGAGTATCTTTTAGTCTTTACGAAGGAAGGTTTTAGTCGTCCAGACAAGGGCGAATCGGATATATCCAAGGAAGAATTCATGAGTGGCACGTTATCGGTGTGGAATATAGCGCCAGAATCAGCAAAGAAGGTAGGTCACCCAGCCCCCTTTCCTGTGGAATTAGCCGATCGGGTAATCAGGCTGTTCTCCTACAAAGACGATGTAATTCTCGATCCCTTCTGCGGTTCTGGTACAACTTGTTTGGCTGCTTCTTTGAGTGGACGAGCCTATGTCGGCTATGATATCATCCCCGAATATTGTGATTTGGCTCGGGAGAGAATAAAGACTAGAACGTGAGGTAATTAACTCGGTGGCACAAGAAAACATGTGGACCAACAAATATTTTGTCGCGCTGATGGCGGTGATTGCTTGTATCTTGTGGGGTAGCGCGTTTCCAGTCTTGAAAATCACCTATGCTGAATTACAGATTGGCCCCTCCGATGTATCGGCCCGTATGCTCATTGCGGGCGTAAGGTTTCTGCTGGCCGGCCTGATGGTCTTTGCGGTGCAACGACTGACTGCGGGCCAAGCCGTCAAGGTTCCGCGGTCGAACCTCATGTCCTTACTACTCTTGGGGTTGGCCCAAACTGGGCTGCAATATTACTTTTTCTATAACGGAGTCGCTGCTGTAAGTGGAATTAAGAGCGCAATTCTTAACTCTGTGGGCAATTTTTTCGTCGTGATTTTCGCTCACTTTGTCTACGCAGATGATCGTCTCAATGTGGGGAAAATCCTAGGTCTACTGGCGGGATTTGGCGGTATTGTGCTGATTAATTGGCAACCTGATGCTTCGATAGGATGGGAGTTTAGCTTGCGTGGTGAGGGTTTTCTTGTTTTAGCCGGAGTGACCATGGCCATTGGAACGTTTGGAGCGAAACGCCTGGGCAAGACGCTTAGTCCGACTGTTATCAATGCCTACCAGCTTTCATTGGGGTCATTGCTACTTTTGGCACTTGGTATTCCAGCCCTACAAAGCGGCACCTTGACCCCAACTCCGCTTTTTTGGGCCTTGTTAATCTATTCAGCGTTTCTGTCTGCTGCAGCTTTTTCCATCTGGTATATTCTACTGAAGCACAATAAAGCTGGCGAGGTAACGATCTATCGGTTTGTTATCCCCATTTCTGGTGCTATTCTATCAGCCATCCTCTTACCCGATGAACAGTTGACAATCTCCATATTGGCGGCGCTAGTTCTTGTAGCTGGTGGGATTGGTGCAGTCAATTATTGGCAGCAGGCCAACGGCAGAGGGAATGCAGAGGAGCATCCACAGCGAAGTACGTGATCTAGTGTATTTAGTAGAGGGGACTACAGCGAAAGAAGGATTCGGAGAAGCGTCAGCCTTTTGGCCGGCGCTTTGTTGTTTCTAGCACCAGAAGCGCCAGCCGATGTTATAGGTATAAGAAACTCATGCATCAAAAAAGCGAAGGGTGTGGTGTGGATTGAAGAAACTCAGAATGGAAACGAAGGATCAAACCCAGACCAATATTGAACAGATTGCCAAGCTCTTCCCTCAGGTGATCACTGAAATGAAGGGAGAGGATGGTCAGCTGAAGAAGGCGATTAACTTTGAACTTCTTAAACAGGAACTATCTGGTGATGTGATTGATGGGGAAGAAAGCTACGACTTTACTTGGGTGGGCAAGAAGGCTGCCATTGTTGAGGCCAATACGAAAATCCGTAAAACCCTGCGTCCTGTGATGGAAGAAAGCAAGGACTGGGAAAGCACAGAAAATCTCTACATCGAAAGCGATAACCTTGACGCTCTAAAACTCCTGCAAGAGAGCTATCTCAGTTCAGTGAAGATCATCTTCACTGAACTGAGATAGCTCTCTTGCAGGAGTTTTAGAGC
>DHNI01000086.1:17282-17555 GCA_002409455.1 Firmicutes bacterium UBA5420
AGAGGATAATATCAACTTCCGGAAGAATAACGCAACCAATCCGCGATTTCATAGTGATTGGTGCACGATGATGTATCCGCGTTTACGTCTTGCCCGTGGTCTTCTTCGCGAAGACGGGGTCATTTTTATCAGTATTGATGATAATGAAGTTCATGCTTTACGGCATATGTGTAACGAGTTGTTCGGGGAGCAGAACTTCGTTTGCCAATTTGTATGGAAATCAAAGCTTGGGAAAGTGGGTACCACATCGACGATCTCCACGACACATGAGTA
>DHNI01000086.1:17722-17943 GCA_002409455.1 Firmicutes bacterium UBA5420
GCGAGGGCACTCGAGCATCTCGAGTTTACCATGATCGAAAGCAAAAATGATGGGCGGGTAGAAAACCTTCGTCAATGGGGACAATCTGACAGGCGGGAGGATCGCCCCTCCATGTATTATCCCATCACCATCGATGGTGTAGAAGTTTATCCCACTCGCAATGATTCGAGTGAGGGTAGATGGCGGGTAGGTCAAGCAACTGCCCTGAACTTGCTGAAAAA
>DHNI01000086.1:18043-18730 GCA_002409455.1 Firmicutes bacterium UBA5420
TTCCGTACAAGCTTTAACATACCCTTTTTCAGCAACTGCCCTGAACTTGCTGAAAAAGGGTATGTTAAAGCTTGTACGGAAGAATGACAGATATGAGATCTATAGAACATTTGGTGAGAGTACGTCTATCATACCGTATGACACGCTACTGATCGATGAAATAGGGACGACGGCGAAAGGATCAATTATGCTAAGAAGTCTAGAGATGCAAAGGGTTTTTGATTATCCGAAACCTGTGGAGCTGGTTCGTTTTTTCGCCCATTTGTGTGCAGGAAAATCAGACATTATCCTCGACTTCTTCTCCGGTTCTGCTACCACTGCCCATGCCGTGATGCAGCTCAATGCAGAAGATGGTGGCAAGCGTAAGTTCATTATGGTTCAACTGCCTGAAGAGATCGATGCAAGGAGTGAAGCTCACCGGGCTGGATACGGAACGATCGCTGACATTGGTAAGGAGCGAGTTCGCAGAGCAGGGGAAAAGATTAAGGCAGAGGTTGAAAAGACCAATGCTGAGCTTGGTGATGCCGAGAAGTCTAAAAAGGTGCCAGATATCGGTTTTAGGGTCCTTAAGGTCGATAGCACCAACATGAACGATGTGTATTATGCGGCCAGCGAAGTGACGCAGGATCTACTGACGCAGATGGAATCCAATGTGAAAGATGACCGCACGGATCTTGATCTCCTCTA
>DHNI01000163.1:0-10555 GCA_002409455.1 Firmicutes bacterium UBA5420
TACTACATGAAGAATACCTTTAATTATTATTTCAACTCTCGATCTCATGGTCATCTCTATCTCGATTTGTTTACCCGCTTAGGGGTAGGTGTGGGTGTACGCCATTTTTATGATCTGCAAAACTTGGGCCAGGGCTCGCTCTACCTTTATGGAATTCCGACCAGTGCAAGTTCGGTTCTAAAAACAGAGTTTACGCATCAGTGGGCTAGAGGCAACTGGGATTTTTCAACCAGCTCAGGCTATGAGAATTCGTGGGCTAAGTATGAACTCAGCACAGATAACCGCCTAAAGCTAAGTTTGCCCACAGTAGACGCTGAAGCTTGGTTCAAATACGTAAAGAATCCCGCCATCACAATCAGCGAGAAACAGGATCTGGGCTTGAAGTGGTCTCAAAATTTGACGGAAAAATGGCGTCTGAATTTGCAGGGCTCCCTGGTTGAACAAACAAGGCTTCAGCAAAAGATGCGCCTGATAGATTATTTAGCAGAAACCACGTACCGGCAAGGCAAACACACCCTGACTTTAGCTGCTCAGCAGCAATATAATCCTGATTTGCTTGAGGGTAAGAGCCCTGCCTGGCGGAGCGTACAGCGCATTCCTGAACTCAAATGGAATGTGAGTGATTTAGGTGTGCCCGGACTACCGCTACGGTCACAAATAGTACTTGGTCATTATGGTGAACGACCGTCTACCGTGACAAGGAATAGAGCCTTCGGCCAGCTTACCTTGGGGCAGCGATCTTGGCGTCCGACTGCAACAACTACTGTGAGTTACCAGGGGCATGTGGCTGGAGCAACCTATGGCGATGATCAAAGGCAACTTTGGACTTATGGGCGCGTAGGGCTTACGCAGAGATTGACGAGCAATCTACAGTTTTCATCGACCTATAGCCGTAGAGATGTGTGGGGTACAACACCCTTTCGCTTTGATCGACAAAGCCCACTGCAGAACCTTGATTTGAGGTTGAACTACAGCACTTCACCATGGAGTGTTAGTGTCCGGACCAGCTATAATATTTTGAACAAACGATTCAGCCTTTTGACGCTACAGACAACTTGGAAGCCGAATCAAACCTGGAACTTAAGTGCAAGGGCTGACTATGATTTAAACACGAAGACTTTGACACATGTTCTGCCTACGGTGCAGTTGAAAAAAGACGAGGTTGAACTGAGGCTGGGCGCTTGGTACCAACCAGTAGATCGGGTGCTAAGGAGGGTGGATACCCGCATTGCACTGCCTCTTGGGGATACTTGGAAGGTGAGCTATGACAGTGTCTTTGAGCCTCCCAAACAGGCATTTACCAAGGGTACTGTTACAGTTTCCAAAGATCTGCATTGCCGCGAGCTTAGCATATCTTATGATCATGTGGTCAAAAGGGTGGCCTTACAATTGACCATCAACGCCTTTCCAACTCTACCGATTGGCTGGGATTCGCAAGGAGGGTTAAGTCTCTTTGATTTGGAAGACGTCGCTGATATTATTGGCGTAGAGGAGTGATGAAGCTGAGTAGCAAGGTGAAAAAAGCTATCATAGCCCTTGCAATACTAATGATCGCCGTTTACTCCATCTTTCGCTTCTTCGTTGAGCCCCCAGCGCCACCGATTAGTGTGCCCCCTAGTGTGCAGCTTTTAGAATCAAGACTCGTTGGGCGCAAAGATGGTCTGAGGCAGTGGGAGATTTTGGCCCAATCGGTGTTACAAGCAGGGGATTCTGTCACCCTTACAGATTTTGATGAAATCACCATGTTCCAAGATCAAGAACCCTATTTGTTCATTGATGCGGATACCGCCGTTTGGGATCGCAAGCTGGAGATTTTGCATCTGTATGAATCACTGGTTCGTGATGAGGACGATGGGTTTTACCTGGAAAGTGATCTTTTGATCTGGGATGGAGCCAAAGAGACCCTTACCTCACCGGGACCCGTTTTCATGTTATGGGAAGGCCTAGAGATTCAGGCTGAGGAAATGCTTATGGAAGCCCAGAGCAATCTGGTGTATCTTCAGGATGATGTGCGAATTCGAGACGGTTCTATGTTATGGAGACTAGAGTATGCGGTGTATGATTTGGATCATGGGCGTATGGATTTCTATGGTAGTGTGGTCTTAGAAGGGGAGGTTGGCGACGATGAATAGAAGATTTGTTGGTGTAGTGATTGTGCTGGCGCTACTCTTAGGCGGAACAAGCATGGCTAGGGCTGAGGGCCAAGTTGGCACCCTAGAGATAACGGGGGTGCCAGCGGACGTTAATGCGGGCCGTTATGACCGTGATGCCGGAGTGTTTTCCGCCGATGTTAGTGAAATTGTAGGGGCTCTAATTACGGTGAAACTCGAAGATGTAACGATTGTGGGAAAGACCATGGAGTGGCGCACTGACGATAACTATTTGTTTTTCACCGTGGATGCCAAGCTCACCCAAGAGGATTTTGAGTTAACTGGTGATGCCATAGAATACTTTGGCGATGAGAAGAAGCTACTATCAGAGGGCAATGTAGTTGTGATCACAGAAGATGCCACTGTGTATGCGGATCACCTTGATTACGATGAAGAGACAGACGAAGCTCTTTTTACCGGCAATGTTAAAGTCGTCTTTTCCGACGGTGGTTTAGAGGGCGAACGATTTTTGATGTTGCTCGAAAAGAGTGAATTGCGCTTCTTCGGTTCGTTCCAAGGTGAGTTTAGTGATGTGAATAGTGACGAAGACTAATTAATGACAATATTAACGGGCTTTACCACTTAAACCCCAGCTAGAGGCATGTTATAATTAAGTCGCTAGGTGAGGAGGCGGGGTAATGCTCGTTTTTTTTCGAGACGGTTTTTATAAAGACCTCATAATCTTACTTGTCTTAACTGTGATTGTAGGTGCCGTATTCTCCCAGGGTATTGCCTGGGCCATCGACACCTATTTTGGTGATACCCTCGATGGTATGATCGGGGAATATGGTGAATATGATGTAATTTTGCACATTCGTGAAGAAGCCAAAGAAACCGCGTTAAGGGAGCTTGAACGCATTGGTGAAGAGTCTTTTCCTGGCTATAGGGTTAACCAGACCCTCACCATTGCCGGTCAAGCTAACTTCTTTTTTGGGTTTCCTGATGCGTATCGCACGAGGGAGGTATTGGAGAGCATTACCTCCTATTTTGGCGCGGTTCCAGGAATAAACGGGTATACTCTAATGGTAGAACCGAGCGTCTTAATCCGAGGTGTACACCCTGCAGCTCGCGAAGATGTGCGAGAGCAAATCGAAGAGTTGGAGGGCGTGAAGTTTGTGGTCAAAGATGGCAACAACTTGGTGATTGTTCTCCTTAATGAAGACTGGATTTCTGGTGTAACGAAGAAAATTGAAGATATTTTGCAGCAATATCAGATTCTAGAACTACGCTTTCCTATGGGTTTTGAGGTTGACACCCAAGAAGTGGGAGACCAAGCCCTGGCAATTTTACATGCCCAGAACACGACTGGAGAAGATGTGTACAAGAATGTGACCTCTGCTGAATACGGAGAGGATCTGGATGCCTTCCTAAAGACATTAGTGGAGATGCGTGATTTTCTAGGAAGCTATGCTTCGCAGGTGCGTATCATTCCTGAGCCAGGTGTGGAGCTTGGGGTGGGCGAGCTGATTCTCTTAGAAGATGATCTGACAATTGAGGTTACGGGAATGTATGGAGACTTAGTTGAAGCCATGATTGTGGAGGGTTCGCCTGTGCAATCTACAGACAGAATAGTCCAAAAAGGCTATCGTTACCGTAATGATGGCGAGCGCGGCGAGTTCATTGGAGATGTTGAGATTGAAAACGAGCGATATCGTTTGGCTTATGCCGTAGATGAAAGTTTGCGCCTCCTTGCTGAACTCGAGGAACTGTCGGTACAAGCTAGCACGGCGGTGGATAATGCGGAGGCGGTTTTGACTACCTTCCAGGAAGCCCTCATGCAGCTGGAAGTATTGCAGGTGCAGATGCGACAACTCAACGAGGGTATCGCGAGCGGTGAGGCCAAGTCTTCCGGCGAACAGTTTTTGGTCACTCTACTTCTCAATGGGCTGTTCCAAACCTTGGCTCAAGGGGTGATCAATACTGGCGAAGAGTCCTTGGATTCTCTGCAAAACCTCGATATTGAGGAAATGCGCAAAAGTTTGGCTGGAATTAGCACGCAGATCAGTAATGTGCAAGAGATAGATGTTACGGCCATTATGGAACAAATCGGCTTTGTCAGGGATACCCTGCCTGATCTAAATGATGCCGAGATTGGTCAGTCCATCCGCCTCATCAATACCTATTTAGCTGGCCAGGTGATTCCTGGTGAGCGCGTGCAACTGCTCATTCAAGGCAAACCCCTGGACGCAAAGGTGTTCGAGACGATTTTCCAAGAGGAACTTGAGAATCCGTATCTGCACACGTATTCAACATCGGTGGGGATGGTGAGCCCTGATGCTAGAGGCGAAGTATTTCGCATTTTGAAGGAAGTTCGCTCCATTGTGGCTGGGATGCTCTCCATTATATTCACCATGATTGTGTTGATCCTGGATCATGCCACCATCTTTAGTACGCTGAAATATGTTCGTGCCTGTGAAAGACCGGATAAAAGGGGCTGGAAGCGTCTTTTTAACCCTCTCTTTTTCCTCGGCGGAACCCTAGGCACCGTGATCTTGACCAGTGTGTATTATCTGTCCCGATCGCAGATTCCCTTCTTTAGTCTGCCCTTCGTGGTACTTTTGGGCTTTGTTCTTGGTGTACTGATTGTAGCCTTTGCCGAACGCTTTAGCCCTGTACACAGCATGGAACTTATGGCTGGACAATCCCTGGGCCTTTCTAATGTGCAGATTATGCGGGAAGTGGTTATTCCCCCCAGCCGTCCGGGACTACTCAATATACTCAATCGCTTCAAACAGCAGTTCTAGGGGGTGCGGCAGGATGCTTGAGATCAAGGATTTGCATAAATCATATGGGAAACTAGTGGCGCTCGATGGGGTAGACTTGAGGGTAAGCAAGGGCGAAACCGTTGTGATCATGGGTCCTTCAGGCTGCGGCAAGTCCACTCTTATTCGGTGTGTTAATCGTTTGACTGAGCCCGATACAGGGACTATCTTACTTGGTGGGAAAAATGTCTTAAGCCTCAATGGAAGAGAGCTTCAAAACCTTAGGCGCAATGTGGGCTTTGTGTTTCAACAGTTCAACCTGATTGGACGTCTTACTGTTTTGGAGAATGTCATGTTCCATTTAGTTCTAGGTGGTATGAATCAAGATGAAGCTAGGGTAAAAGGCCGTTTGGCCCTAGAAAAGGTGGGCCTACGATCCACTGAGGATCGTCGCCCCCATGAGTTGAGCGGTGGTCAGCAGCAAAGAGTGGGCATTGCAAGAGCCTTAGTAACCAACCCAGAAATCATGTTGTGGGATGAGCCCACAGCATCCCTCGACCCCATTTTGGTCGGTGAGGTCTTAGAGGTGATGGAAGAGTTGGTGAAGACCACAGCCACGACTATGGTCATTGTCACTCACGAAGTCTCCTTTGCCTTGAGGGTGGCCGAACGCATTGTCTTCATGGACAAAGGTCAGGTTGTGGAACAAGGGGCACCTAGTAAAGTTTTTGAGAATCCTCAATCTGATATTGCCAGGCTCTACCGAAAACTCCTAGTCAATTAGGAGGCGTTTCGGGCGTGAAAGGAGGAAATGGAGAATCTGTGCCGAAAACTCTACGAGCAGAAGTATGGCTTTTTCGCAAAAAGGAGTGAGAGGCATGCTCTCCATTGATGAGATTCAACAACTTTTACCCCATCGCTATCCATTCTTGATGGTTGATCGGGTTATAGAAAGAAAAGAGGGTCAGAGGGTGGTGGCGGTTAAAAACGTCACAATCAATGAGCCTTTCTTCCAAGGGCATTATCCCCAGACGCCTGTAATGCCTGGGGTAATGATCGTCGAGGCTATGGCCCAAGTAGGAGGATTGGCCACTGCAGGAGCCCCTGATAGTGATATCCTCCCCCTGCTTGCTGCTATTGAGAAAGTGAGGTTTCGTGACGTTGTGAAACCTGGAGATCAGCTTGTGATTAGTGCTACCGTTCAGGCCGCTAGGGCTGGCGTAGTGAAGATCTCCGCCATAGCTAAGGTAGACGACAAGGTTGTCGCCGAAGGACACTTGACATTCGCTCTTGTGCCTAGGGGGGAAGCTCAGCTATGAAGAAGATCATGATGCTTGGCGGGGATAACACAAGTGATCGGTTTGGTTTGGCATTAGCTCGTAAGATCCTGGAAAAATGCCCCCGAACAACGCTTTTTGGAGTGGGTGGACCCCTGATGAGTGATGCCGGGGTACGCCTGCTTTATGATATTTCGGAACAGGTGAGCTTAGGAATATTTCAATCTATGAAAGGATCCCTAGTAGTTAAGCGTATGATCAAACGGGTGGTTGAGGCCATGGATAGAGAACAGCCTTCCTTGGTTGTGCAAATTGGCTTGCCGGTCTTTGGTTATAAACTTTTAGAAATTGCACGGGCTAAAGGAATTCCTGTATTATACTATTACACACCCCTTAGTCGTGGTTTAGGGAATGTGAAAGCGAGTCATTTCCCCACGGTTGTGAATAAGGTAGCTAGTATAAGTCGTTTTGAAACAGCGCAGTGCGAAGAGGCCGGGATTGATTGTGAGTTTGTGGGTCATCCCCTCATGGACTTAACAGATTTCTCCTTAACGCCTGGAGCGGCACGAACCAAACTTGGTATAGAATCAACTGATACAAAGTTGATTGGCGTCTTGCCAGGGGCACGCGAAGTGGAAGTAAGAAATGCGTTGCCCAATGTACTAAAGGCCCTTGACTTAGTCGCTAAGCGCCATGACGATGTGCAGATTATCGTATCGGTGGCTCCCACTATTCGCAGTATTCTTGTCGATGAGATCGTCAAGAGGTGCCCCCAAGTTCAGGTGCGTTTGGAGAGGGATACGTATTGTGTACTGCGGGCTGCAGATGTAGCTATTACCTCGATTGGTACCGGTTCTTTGGAAGCTTCTCTGCTTGGTGTGCCATCTGTGGCAGTCTATCGTGTGCCACATAGCACCTATTTTGTAGAAAAGTTGCTTGATCGTAAGCCAAATATGACAATAACCAACAAGATCTTGCGAAAGACTGTGATAGCAGAGTTTATTCAAGGAGATTTCGTCCATACGAAGGTAGCGGAAACCATTGAACGATTGCTTTATGATGACGAGGCCAGACAGGCCATGTTAGAGGAGTTTTCCCACCTTGAGTATGAGTTGGGAGAACCCGGTTCAGTGGGTAGAGCTGCTGACTTAGTGGTGGAAATGGCAGGGTGTGGAAGCGATGAAGGAACTAGAAGCTAAGCAGCTTGTGAAAATCTATGGTAAACGCACTGTAGTGCAGAATGTGGATTTTGAGGCGCGACGCGGTGAGATCGTAGGCCTTCTAGGTCCTAACGGTGCCGGTAAGACCACTACATTTGGTCTCATTGTAGGTCTAGGCAAGCCTAATAGCGGCCGAATTTTCCTAGATGGTCAAGACATCACAGGGTTGCCTATGTACAAACGTACTCGTTTGGGTCTAGGTTACTTGCCACAAGAGCCGTCGGTGTTTCGTAAACTGACTGTTGATGAGAATCTAATGGGAGTTTTGGAACTGCGCAAGGACTTATCTAGGGAAGAGAAGGAGACTACCTTGATCGGCCTGATTGAGGAGTTTAACCTAGGTGAGGTGCGTCATCAAAAAGGTCATCAACTGTCTGGTGGTGAACGGCGCCGTACGGAGATCGCCAGGGCATTGGCCTTGGATCCGGCCTTTTTATTCCTAGATGAACCGTTTGCAGGGGTCGACCCCATTGCTGTTGGCGAGATCCAAGGGATTGTCGCCCGCTTGCGTTCCCGTAATTTAGGTATCATTATTACAGATCACAATGTTAGAGAGACGCTACGTATTACCGATCGAGCGTATATTATGCATTTAGGAAAGGTACTGGTTTCAGGATCCACGGATCAGCTCGCCCAAGATTCATTGGCTAGGGAGTACTATTTGGGAGAGAATTTTTCGCTCTAGAAGGAAAGAAGGTGTGCAGACCATGTATGGTATAACCCTCATCTTGACCCTGGTCATCGTAGGAGGGATCATCGCCTACATTGGCGATCGCCTTGGCATGCACGTTGGTCGTAAAAAGCTAACGTTATTTGGTCTGCGCCCTAAACATACTAGCATTTTGGTTACCATTGTCACAGGGGTCTTGATTTCGGCTGCATCAATTGGTGTTTTGTCCATTGCTTCGCACGATGTGCGAACGGCTCTTTTTAACATGAAAAGGATTCAAGACGAACTGCAAGGAGTGCAGCATGATTATGCTCTAATGAAGGGGCAAAGGGACACAGCCCAGCAAGAACTGCAGGAGGCAGAAGAGAGTTATAAGCAGACTATTAGCGATTTGGCCGAAGCTGAAGAGAGCGTGACAGCCCTACGGCAGCAGGCTGCAGCGCTGGAGAATGAAGTGCTGGCACTAGAAGCAGAAGCCAATCGACTTGAGGCAAGCTATGATGTGGTTGAAACAGCCTTTGGGCAAATTCGCATGGCCGATATTGCTTTTAACGCCAGCGAAGTGATCCTAACGACCGTGGTCAATAAAGACATAGGGCGCGAGGAAGTACGTGCTCACCTAGAGCGTTTCATAAAGGAAGTGGATGATGAGGCTTATAGGCGTAGTGCCAGAGCCCCTGAGTCCGACGCGTATCGGGCGATTTTTCTGCAAACTGGTGTGTTGGACTTTGTAGTGGAGGATGTCCTTTTAGCTCCAGGCGATGTCATCATTCGGGCGGTGAGTCAGGGAAATAGTATTCCTGGGGTGCCAGTGTGGATTTATCTAGAGAACTACCCTGATCAAATGGTCTTTTCTAAAGGCACGGTTTTAGCAGCGGATATGTGGGATCCCAGGGGCGGGATCGATATTGACCTCGTTGTTTTACGGCTTCTTAGGGAAGCCAACAACGCTGCGTTGAATGCAGGTATGTCTATAAGTAAAGATCGAAGTAATGCTATCTTGCTTCCGGGCAATGATTTTGGAAAGGTGATTATTGCCTCCAGAGAGATGGAGGAACCGGTGGAAGTTCGACTGGTGGTTTCCGAAGATACCTGGCGTTCGGCCAGTCCTGTCGAATTATATCTAGATCTCGTCCCCTAGAGGTACCAACAAATGCTAATTGATGCATAGCAGGAATTTTTCTCTGGTTATGGAATTTTGTATCGTAATATTCCTTGTTCTATGCTAGACTATAGTCAGGAAGGCTTATTCTTCCAGAGGAAATCCACTAAAATTATCTATTGCGAGAAGGAATTGGTAAGCTAGTGGAGAATGATCCTCAAATATGGTATCATTTTCAGTGTCTTACAAGTTAGGACGGTCAGAAAGGAGGTGCCCGCGGTTTCCGCCAACAGAAGATACTGAAAGGTGAATGCACTCTTGTATGCCTGAAACTGAGGGAACAAGGAGACTCAAAAGATAGTAGACAAGAGGGTTTTCATCAACATAAACATGAAACACAAAAAATGAGAACTAACCTAAACCAAGGGGGAAAATGAACATGAAGAAAAGACTTGCCTTAGTACTAGTCCTAGTTCTACTAGCTAGTGCAGCATCCACAGCACTCGCCAGCCCATTTGCAGATGTTCCTGCAGATCACTGGGCCTATGATTCCGTTGCGGAATTGGCTGCTGCTGGTTTAATCGAAGGATATCCTGATGGAACGTATGGTGGAGCAAGAATGATGACTCGTTACGAAGCTGCTATGGTATTTGCCAGAGCATTAGGTCGTCTCGAGAGTCAAATTGCTAACAACAATCTCCTACCAGAGCTTGACAAGATCAAAGCTGAATTAATGGCAGAGATCGAAGCTCAGATGGCTGCTGCTGGCAAACCAGTAGTGGAGACCAGAGTAGTTGAAACTGTTCAAAAAGAGCTAGATGAAGAAGCAGCCGCCCGCATCCGTGCCAACGAAATTGCAACCGAGGCACTTGAAGGCGATATGGCTTATCTCGAAGCCAGAATGCTCGGTTTGATCGATGGCATTCGTCATGACATGAGCCAGCTCGAAGAGCAAGAAGTCGTTGTTGTAGAACAACCTTCTATGGATGAAATCGAAGCTTTGATTGCTGCTAGAGTTCAAGAGGCTCTTTTGGGTGTAGCTAGTGGCGTTAAAGAGACCACCATTGTGGAAAAAGTTGTCTCCACAACTCCTGAACTAACCAGAACTGATGTTGAGCTTATCGCTGAAGCCCTCATCCGTAAGCAAGTTCAAGAAGTTGATCGCCAAGTTCAAGAAAACAGAGACCTCATTGTTGGTCTAGTTGACTGGGTTGACGAGCTTGACGGTGATGTAGCAGTATTGAAAGACGACGTAGCAGGCTTGAAGACTTCTGTTGCGAAGTTTGAGAATGCTCCAATTCTCTCTGGTGAGCTGAGCCTCGAGGGTGAATATGAGTCTGATGGAAATTATGCTTTCACGCAAGAAGGCACGCTTAACCTTAACTTGAAACCCTCTGAGGCAACAAGTCTCAAAGCGTTCTTTGAATGGGAGCT
>DHNI01000163.1:10792-11106 GCA_002409455.1 Firmicutes bacterium UBA5420
GTTGGTAGAATCCATAGTAGCAACCTTGCACCATTTAGCAACTATGTACTACCTAATGGACACCAAGGTTTTGGTGGTGTAGCAAAAGTTAACATTATTGATGATCTAACACTTGACGTGCTTGCTGCTCAGACTAAGAAAGCCGATGACGAGGCTGATCCGGCAGTTCCTGACACCGTTCTCGCTGCGGTTGCCTTGACCTATGAGTTCATGCCAGAGCTTGGAATCAAGTTGACTGGTAGAACAAACAAACCAGCAGGCGAAATGTTTGACAACTATGCAGCTGGTGTAGGTCTTTTTGGTACCGTTGCTGG
>DHNI01000107.1:0-13214 GCA_002409455.1 Firmicutes bacterium UBA5420
AGAAATTGAGGTAATGGATTTTTGGCTCACACATATGTAGGGATTTAGATGTAACTATGTAGATTACGGTAGTGTTTCCCTGCGGGGAAGCACTACCGCCTGCTACCTGGTGGCATCTCCCGGAAATCAAAGAGGAGTGATGTTCTTGAAGACGCCAATGTTGGAAGCGAAACGGGAGACATCTAACTTTCAGGCTAGACTAAACAAATTCATCGATTGGATTACGACTCCCTGGGTTTTGCTCTCACTCTTTCTAGTGGTGATTCTAGCCTATTTTGTCTTAAGCCCATTTTTGGAAATAGTTAAGACAACGTTTACTGTTCAGCTATCGGATGTTCGAAGAATCCCTGGATCTGAAGCGGGTGAATTCACCACTTTTTATTGGTTCCGCACCTTGATAAGTGATATGCGGACCAACTTGTTCTTTAAACCACTCATGAATACGCTTACGGTTACCGCGGGCTATACCGTTCTTGCCCTCGCGATAGGTATCTGCCTGGCTTACTTAGTAGTAAGAACAAACATGCCCTTTAAGAAGTTTATAGAGCGAGTAGTCATTATTCCCTACATTATCCCCTCATGGCCGATGGCCCTAGCTTGGTTAACATTAACTAAGTCTGATACTGGGGGTGGGGGTACTCCTGGTATTATCCAGTACCTCACGGGAATTGCCTTACCGGAATGGGTTACCTATGGTCCCTTTCCCATAATAATCATATTAGCTATCAACTACTTCGCGTACACATATCTTTTGTTTTCGGCTGCCTTGAGTACGCTAGACTCCCAATTAGAAGAGTCGGCAATCATGCACGGGGCTAGCCGCAAAACCATTTTTCGCAAAATTATTTTGCCCATTATGTTTCCGGCCTTAGGCTCGGCGTTTATACTAACTTTTTCCAAGGGTTTAGGTACGTTCGGGGTTCCCGCATTTTTGGGAGTTCCCCGCCGCTACTATGTGCTGTCGACAATTCTTTATTCCCAGATGCAAAACCTACGTTCTGCAGAAGGATTTATTGCTGCTATTGCCATGGTACTCTTGGCCTTGTTGTTAGTGTATGTCAATCATAAAATGATAGGAGTTCGTAAACAATTCACTACTGTGTCAGGAAAGGGTGGTCGGGCCGAATTAGTAGACTTAGGCAAGTGGAAGTATCCAATCGCTATCGCAGTAGTTGTTTTTCTGTTAGCAGCGTCTGTGTTGCCCGCTGGGATACTTTTTTATAATACTTTGATGGAACGAGTCGGAGATTACAGTCTATCCAATTTAACAGCCCATTATTGGATTGGTACGGATCCAACGGTGCGTGAAGGGCACATAGGATTGCTGGTTAATTCTAGGATCTGGAAAGCTGCATGGAATACCATTTTGTTAGGTGGATTAACGGGAGTGCTCTCAGCTCTATTAGGAATACTTTTAGGCTATGCGATTTCCCGTGGTAGAGGCACAAAACTCGCTCTGATCTTAGAGCAATTGTCCTTCTTGCCTTTCTTGATTCCGGGCATTGCATTCGGTGCTATTTATCTCACGATGTCCGCTTATCGAATGGGGCCCCTACCTCCTTTGTACGGAACCTTCGCCCTGCTTGTATTGGTATCAACGATGAAACGCTTACCCAACGCTACCCGTTCAGGAACTGCTTCGATGATGCAAGTCAGCATGGAAATGGAAGAGGCTGCCATGGTTCACGGAGCATCCTGGCTTACCACGTTTAGGAAAGTCATGTTGCCCTTAACAAAAAATGGTTTTATGGCGGGCTTTATTCTAACCTTTATTGGAACCATGAAATCATTAAGTTTGATTGTGCTATTGTACACACCGTCAACAATTATTTTACCGGTTATTACGTTCGAGTATGCCAATCGTGAGTTGCGCCAGTTATCTGATGGCATTGCTGTATTGATCATTGTTTTAGTGCTAGTAGGAAATTACGTTGCCAGTAAACTGACCGGTGCAAAAGTTAGTAGAGCATTTGGAGGTGGCGAATAATGCCAGAAATCGTTTTGACAGACCTAAATAAGTATTTTGGTGATGTTGGCGCAGTAAAAGACCTAGATTTAGTAATTCCTGATGGTGCTTTTTTCACTCTTCTTGGACCTTCTGGTTGTGGCAAAACCACTACTCTAAGAATGATTGCTGGGTTAACAAAGCCAACCACAGGCCAAATCACAATTGGTGGCAAAACAGTATTTGATTCTACGACATGGACTATTGTACCCCCTGGGAAACGCAAGTTAGGAATGGTTTTTCAAAGTTATGCACTTTGGCCACACATGACTGTTTGGGAAAATATCGCCTTCCCATTACGGATCAAGAAGATGTCAGCGGATACTATCAAAACAAAAATTGATACTGTTATGGATCAGGTGCAGATTCGAGGGTTGGAAAAACGTTATGCCAGTGAGCTTAGTGGTGGACAGCAACAACGAGTTGCCGTAGCAAGAGAACTTGTCACTGGTGTGGATGTTTTGCTTATGGACGAACCCCTCGGAAATCTGGACGCTCAGCTTCGAATAGAAATGCGTTCCGAGTTGAAAAAGCTACATGCGTCTACGGGTCAAACCATAATCTATGTAACCCATGATCAACTAGAGGCCATGACCATGTCTACGCATGTGGCAGTCATGAAAGACGGGCTCTTGCAGCAACTATCTGGTCCCGATGACATTTATGCTAAACCTAGGAACACCTTTGTTGCTGAGTTTATTGGTGACACTCCGATCAATCTATTGGATATGGAAGTTAAAGAAGGGCGTCTTGAGAGTAAAAAGCTAGGTATTCAACTGCCCCTGACAGAACAGCACAAAAAAGTCAAAGGCAAAGTCATTCTAGGAATTCGCCCTGAGTGCCTAAAGGTAGTTACAGAACAATCTCCAACGACAATCAAAGCTATCGTAGACACAGTCTTGCCTGCAGGTAGTGAAGTGCTCTTGCGGATCCGCCTTCACGAAGAGTTCTTGAACATTGTAGCCCCACGAGGAGTACAAGCAACAATGGATCAAGACATCTACATTGATTTTGATATGAACGAAGTATGCATTTTCGATCAAGATACGGGTACGAATCTACTTGCAGGTTAGAGAAAGTCAACGTTCGGGGTCTGCGGATCCCGGACGTTTCTTGGAAAGGGTGAAGCAATATTGTCCTTAGTTATAGGAGCCGTCCAAGAAAAGCGAGTTTTTCCAGATCATCTCGCTTTTCTGGATTTGGCTGTTTCTTTAGGATTTACGTGGGTGGAGTTTAAGTATGAGGCTAGAATCGATCCTGATGGTATGTTACGCAAAGAAGCGGGAACTCATCTGGGGAAATTGGCTCAATCACAGAATCTCGCAATTTCAGTCCACGCCGCCTTCGATAACGGCATCAATTTAGGGAGTACGGACAAGAACTTACTGCGAGAAACTCGTCAACGGATTCGAGAAAGTCTTGAATTTGCAGAACGCGTCAATGCGAGGTACGTTACCATCCATGGCGGGTTTTTTGAGCTCGGTTATACACTAGAACCAGACGATCAAAACGCAGTGCCCCCGTTTCAGTTGGTGCGAGAGGAAATGGGAAGCAAAGCCTTTGAGAGCCTGAAAGAAAGAATCATTAATGAGTTGGGCACAATTCGCGAGTATGCTCGCAAACGAGGGATCGTTGTAGCTCCTGAGAATCTGCATGGTTTTAGCTATGATCGAACGCGATTCCCCGTTACACCAGACGATTTCCATGCATGTCGTAGAGCACTGGGCGATGATCTTCTACTGGTATATGATGCTGGGCATGCTCATTCAACGGGTTTAAGCGCATCAGAGTTTGTCTCAGCTATTGGCCCGAGTAATATTGTCGGCTCCCACATCCATGATAATGATGGAAGTGATGACCAACATTTACCTGTAGGAAAAGGCGGTATCGCCTTACAGGAATTTTTTATGAATTATTCGCAAAAGGGCTGGAGTTTTCCTTTAAATGTTGAAGTGCGTAGCAAAGAGCACTTCATACAAAGCAAGCAATCCATCTCTGATAGCTTTGCAAACAATGACTAGAAGTAGCCCTAGAACAGCCACAAAAAGATAGGCAAGAGAACAAAACTTAAGAGAGTGGGAATGACTACCCCCATTGCAGCAAGCTCTTCGTCGGCATTGTAACTGGCTGCCACCAAGGCAGTTGTCACAAGAGGAGGCATAGAGAGCATCAAGAAAAAGATCGTCTTTAATTCAGTCGGCAGATCAACAAAGCGGAGGATGAGCATTCCCACTAGGGGGCTGAGCAGCAAACGATGCAAGGCGACGCCCCACACTTCTCCTCTGGGCTTGAGACGTTTTTCTACTAAGTTGACTACCTGGGCACCAAGAATTAGCATGGCTGAACCCACTGTAATGTTTCCTACAATCTCAAGCGCCCCATAGAGCGGGCTTGGTATCTGGATTCCTAGCGCACCAAGAGCCAAACCTAATAAAAGTGCCAATATGTTGGGGTTAAATAGACGTTTGAAGCTGAATTTTCTTCCTGAGCGCAAGTGTGCGATCCCATAGCTCCAATAGAAGAGGGCTGCTCCTAACTCGAATAGCACGGCATAAACCACATATGGCGAACCAAAGAGCACGGAGATAATGGGCACAGGCAGAAAAATGTTATTCCCATTGGTACAGAGAATTTGATAGGTGCTATAGGTCATACCCTGAAGCCGAAGGAGCGTTGCACTATAATGGGCGGTTACCGCCAAGATTATGGATGTTCCTAAGCCCACTATAGTGAAAATCCACCCCTGCTGAAGAGAAGCCAGATCAATGTGGCGATACATCGAAGTAAAGAGTAGGGCTGGAAAGGTGACACGCACCACCAAGCGACTTAAACGGCGACAGAATTCGAGATCCAGCACGTCCGTTCGGTACAAATAGCCACCTAAGGCAATGAGTAGAAGTAACATAAGAAAGGGTTGCAGAATGCTAAGCACGTCATTTCCTCCAATTTAAGCTTCTATCGGATGCATAATTCCCCTTCATCCCCCCTTATCCTGCCCCTGTGGAGCACCCTTCTATAGGGCGCTTTTTTCAAAGCCTAGGCCGAAAGAACCCCGCATCTTGCAGGTATTTGCCTTCATAAGACGAATTTATGTAACAACTAACTTGTTCATAAGGGGTGATTGGGTGTCTAAATATGAAAGGCTCATTATTTATCCATTGTTGTTCATCGCTTTGTTCTGTGCTTTAACAGGCGTTAATGTAGTTAGTGCAACCCAGCAGATCTTTGATCGGATTGTAGCTCGGGAGATTGTCGTGGTCAACAATGACGGAAACACAGTGGCTTCCTTGAAATACGACCAGGTCAAGGAAGACGTGAGTCTAGAGCTGTTCAATGACGCTGGCCAGCGCATCATATCGCTCTTATCCTATGATGATGGTGGTGCAATTGGAGTCTTCAATCAAGAAGGACACCTCACTGCCGCCATGCAAAATGAAGAAAATGCGGGTAGCCTATTCCTCTACAGTGGTACAAGCAAAATGACAAAACTAGTAGGCTTACGTTCAGGCCTCTACGGCGGGGTTATGGAGGTTAATAACGCGGATGGACTTCCTACAGGTATCATAGGCAATAATGTCTATAATAACGGATACATCGGCCTTTTCCGCGGAGAGTTATTAGGTTTCTTAACGCCCCAGATCATGCTCAATGTGACAGAAGAAGGCGCTACGATTTTCCGAGCTGAATAAGAAAAACTCCCATGGGTTACACAAAGCACCCATGGGAGTCGTTTTTTCTATACGGCAGCTTGATAGCCTTCCAACAAAGCTCTACCCTTTTTGGTGATCGTCCAAGTCTTTAAGGGTTCTTTCTGACACAAACTCGCATACGGGCACTTGCCACAAGGTAGATCATAACAATTTGAACCTGCATCCTCCGCTAAATACCCCAAGCGCACGAGCTCTGCAAAACCCTCTTCTACCAAGGATACAGGCCTGTCAAGCTTACCTGCAAGATTCAGCATAGACACGTAATCAGCGTTATTAATCTCTATGAGAAGCTGTTTTAACATGGTCTTACACCACCTCCCCTGCTTTTAGGAAAACCCTAGCAGACTACCAACTTGAAAGATGAAGACCGCAAGTACCCAGGCAATGGTAAAGGTATAAACCGCTGAAAAGAGAGCCCATTTGGTTGAGCCCGTTTCTTTCCTTATTGTGCCTAAAGTGGCAGCACAAGGGGTATAAAGCAGCGTCATCACCATAAAAGAAACAGCTGTCAGGGGCGTGAACACTTCACGAATGGCTGCAACAAGTTCGGTTCCCGCTTCAACTCCGGCATAGACCATGCCCAGTGTGGCTACCACAGCCTCCTTGGCTGCGATCCCAGAGAACAGGCCAACGGCAGCCTGCCAGCTTCCAAAACCAGCCGGTTTAAAAATCGGCGCAATCAAGAGGCCAATCCTTCCCAAGATACTTTCGGCACCATAGGGTTCTACTCCCGCTGGAAGCACCGCC
Source organism: Firmicutes bacterium UBA5420 (assembly GCA_002409455.1). GTDB lineage: Bacteria > Bacillota > Limnochordia > Darwinibacteriales > Darwinibacteriaceae > UBA5420. The sequence continues at coordinate 6,463 of DHNI01000107.1, forward strand.
AACACCCAAAGTAAGCTCACCACCGCAAAAATGGTGGTACCCGCCCGGGTTAAGAAGCCAGAGACATTGTCCCACATATTGCGGAGCACATTCCTCAAAGTCGGTTTGCGATACGGCGGCAACTCCATGATAAAGTGGGAGGATTCCCCCTTAAACAAAGTCTTGCTAAAGATCTTACCCATGAGAAAGGCTATGGCAATGCCCAAAGCATACACAGAAAACAGGATTAAACCCCCGTGGGACGGGAAAAAAGCTGCAATAAACACTAGGTAAATGGGAATTTTCGCCCCGCAGGACATGAACGGGTTAATCAGTATGGCAATCATGCGATCCTTTTTGCTCTCCAAGGTACGCGTGGCCATCACACCTGGAACATTGCAGCCAAAACCGACAATCATGGAAATAAAGGTTTTGCCCTGCAAGCCCACAAGCCGCATCGTGTTATCCATAACATAGGCCGCCCTGGCCATGTAGCCACTGTCCTCCAAGAAGCCCATCAGCATGTATAAGATGACGATCAAAGGCACAAACTCGATCACGGCCCCGACCCCAGCGACAATTCCATTTGCGGTAAAATCAATCAACCACTGGGGAGCATGAACCGCAAGGAGGAGGCTTTCGAATACCTCACCAATGTAATCCACCCCTGTCACCATCACCTCACCCAGTAAGTCTTCACCGATGACAAAGGTTAGTTGAAAAACAATAAACATAATAACTGCAAAAATGGGCATACCCCAGTATTTATGGGTTAGGACGCGATCCACCCTATCGGTGGTAGTCTGTACCGCCACCTTGGGCCTTCGCACCGTATCTTTTGTGATTTCACCCACAAACTTATAACGACTATCCACAATTTCTAGTTGATAATCCTCCGCATGGGCTGCAACCTCATTCCAAAAGCGTCCATACGCAGGGGAGCCCTGCAGAGTCTGACTTTGATCTACAACACTTTGCGCGTAAGCGTCGCCTTCTAGAAGTTTAAGAGCCAACCAACCAGGGGGATAGGCAAAATCCTCCTTCGTGAGGAGATTCTTCAGCTCCGCTATCTTGCGATCGATGGATTCGCCGTAACTTAAGCGCGCATGTCCGTTAAGGGGAGCATACATAACTGCTGTTGCTGCCTCCATAAGCTCATCCATACCCCTGCGCCTACTGGCAACCGTCGGTATGACAGGGATCCCCAAACGCTTAGTGAGGGCCTTCTCGTCCACAGAAATCTCTCGAGCCTCCGCCTCATCCACCATATTTAAAGCGACTACAACTTTAGCTCCCATCTCCAGAAGCTGTGTGGTTAGGTACAAATTTCGTTCTATATTCGTAGCATCAACTACATTAATCACCACATCAGGATTGCCTGTAAGAATGAACTCCCGAGCTACCACTTCGTCCTCAGAAAAGGCACCTAGACTGTACGTACCAGGCAAATCCACCACGGTATACACTTGATTTTTATAGCGCGTTTGTCCTTCCTTGCGCTCTACAGTCACGCCAGGCCAATTGCCCACATGCTGGTTGGCTCCGGTAAGTGCATTGAAGAGTGTGGTTTTTCCGCTATTGGGATTGCCCACCAAGGCAATGGTCATCGACATCGCATTCGTCTCCTTATATCTATCTATTGTTCAATGCCAACCAGCATCTTCTCTGCTAAGCCCCGGCCTAGTGCAACCTTCTGACCGCCTAGACCAACAATGATAGGTCCTCGATCATTTTTTAACACTTTAACTTGAGCACCTGTATTAAATCCCATCTCGTAGAGACGCCGCGTTGCAGATCGTCCAGCCTGAATGCGAGCTACTTTGCATATATCACCGACATGTAGACTAGTAAGGGATAAATATTTCACGGAGTCCCCTCCTTTCTGGCGTGACACTGAAAATCATTCTCATATATATAATATCGACCTTGCCCCTGCCTGTCAAGATCATTACGCCTGAAAGAACACCTTTTTGCCGACTTTTTTGCATGCATTTTCTAGAATATTACACTGTAAAACTGCAAGCAAAACTTGAATCGAAGAAGGAATAACTAGAGGTTAAAAGAATATGTACATTGTGAAAAACAAATATGGGTGTTTCACATAGTGAAACATACATCAAGATGCATGTTCATATTCTGGAGGTAATGCTAAGTGCGAATTACTAAACACCCCGTTCTAGACATTCAAGAGGGCAAGAGGGTATCATTTACCTTTGATGGGCAGCCTCTTGTAGGAAAGGAAGGGGAAATGGTGTCATCGGCTCTATTTGCCAATGGCATCCGTACGTTTTCTATTCATGCCGTAGGTGACGCTCCTCAAGGCCTTTTTTGCGCTAATGGTCAATGTGCCCAGTGTACTGTTATCATAGATGGCCTGCCCGTAAAGAGCTGCATCACTCCCCTTAAAGAAGGAATGGAGATTAAGACCCTTGTTCACCACCCCGAACTACCCGCAGACGACCAGTGGCGTCCGTCTCAGCCCCCCGAAGAGCTGTCTTGCCAAGTGCTCATTGTGGGCGCAGGTCCCTCAGGGATCACAAGCGCCGTCGAACTTGCTGACCTAGGATTCTCTGTAATTCTTGTCGATGACAAAAACCACCTAGGCGGCAAATTGGTACTCCAAACTCACAAATTTTTCGGCTCCATGGCCGACTGTTATGCCGGCACGAGAGGTACGGATATTGGCAAGATTCTCGAAGATGAAGCCCGAAGTAGAGAGAACATCACCATAATGACCAGCTCAACAGTTGTTGGTATCTATAGCGATGGCAAGGCCGGAATCTACCAAGACCGCCTAGAAAAATATGTCCACGTCTCCTTTGAAGGCCTTATTGTAGCCACAGGAGCGAGGGAGCGTTCCCTAGTCTTCCCCGGTAACGACCTGCCAGGTGTCTTTGGCGCAGGGGCTTTTCAAACCCTGGTGAATCGCGATCTGGTGAAATCCTCAGACCGCGTGCTCATTGTCGGTTGTGGCAATGTGGGCCTAATTGGTGCCTATCACGCACTGCAGGCGGGTATTGAAGTAGTCGGCCTTTTAGATATAGCACCTGCGGTGACGGGCTACAAGGTTCATGCTGATAAGATCAAGCGTATGGGTGTACCCATTTACCTAAACCACACCCTAATTGGAGTTAAGGGAGACGGCAAGGTAGAGCAAGCTACCATTGCCCAAGTTGATGAAAATTGGAACCCGCTTGTAGAGACTGCTAAGACCTTTGCTGTAGATACAGTACTCATTGCCGTTGGCTTAAGCTCTGCAGATGAGTTTTACGCTAGCGGTATTGAAGGCGGCTTCCCGGTTCTAAAGACTGGTGACGCCAACGAGATTGCGGAAGCGTCATCTGCGATGATGGGCGGACGCATTATTGGCCGCGAAATGGCTGGGCTCTTAGGAAGCGATGTAACAATACCACCTGAATGGTCTGAAAAGGCAGAGATTCTAAAAAGTCATCCAGGTGAAGTCTTCGAGCGATCCTTTGAGTTACTGGGGAAAGGCTGGAAGCCAATCATCCACTGCCACCAGGAGATACCTTGTAACCCCTGTACGAGTGTGTGCCCCCAAGATTCCATTCATCTCAGTGACCGTACCGGAACCATTATGGATCTGCCTGAGTTTTCGGGGAAATGTATTGGCTGCGGCTTCTGCGTGCTCATCTGCCCAGGCCTTGCCATTACCCTAGCGCGCAGGGTCAAAGATGAAGGCTTAGCTGAATTGGTCTTACCCCATGAGTTCGAACACGATTACGAGCCAGGTGATACGGTTCATCTTCGTGGCCTAGAAGGTGTGGATCTTGGTGAAGGAATTGTCAAGGCTGCACGATATAATAAGAAACATCGCACGAGTTTGATCACACTGGAGGTTCCCATTGAACTCGCAACAGAAGCAGTGGGCATTTTGGTTCAAGATGAAGAGATAACCAAGCCCCTCGATGAAGCAGACTTCACCTATTTGCCCGATAATGCCATTGTGTGCCGCTGTGAGCGGGTGACAGTAGGCGAAATAAAGGAATTCGTTCGTGAAAATGATGTGACCGATATTAACCAGCTCAAACTGCCCCGGTTAGCTATGGGGGCCTGCGGCGGAAAAACATGCCTTGATCTTGTCCCCCGCGTCCTGATGCAGGCCGGTGTTGCCAGAGAAGAGATACACCCCGCCACCCATCGTCCTTTAACGGTGGAAGTCCCGATGAAAGCTCTGGCTAACCTAGGAGGTGGACACGAATGAAAACTTACGATATAGTCGTAATCGGTGCTGGCAGTGTAGGTGTTCCCTTGGCATATCGTTTGGCTGTGAGGGGGCTTCGTGTACTTGTTGTTGACAAGCTATCATCGGTGGGACAAGGCCAGAACAAAGCAGCCATTGGCGGCATTCGAGCCACCCACTCCGATCGTGCGAAAATCAAAGTTGGCAACGCATCTTTAGATGTTGTCCGTAGATTGCTACCTGAATATGGCCAAGATGTGGATTATATAGAAGGTGGCTACCTTTTTCCAGCCTATAGCGAAGAGATCGCCCAGGGCCTCAAAAACCTGCTACCCCTGCAAAAGAGCTTTGGGTTAAATATCAATTGGATTGGGCCTGACGAAGTAAAAGATAGGTGTCCTGGCATCTTAGCCGAGGGGCTCTTAGGCGGAACCTTTTCACCTGAAGATGGCCATCTTTCATCGTTAAAAATGATCGGTGCCTTTCATCGTCTCGCCTGTCAAGCGGGTGTCGATTTTCTTTTCAATACCGAGGTCGTAGGTTTTGATCTAGAAAAGGGCAAGATACAAGCGGTTTTGACCGATAAGGGCAAGATCAACTGTTCCCATGTAGTAAACGCAGCAGGAGCCTATGGTCGGGAGATTTCGCTCATGGTGGGGGCCGACTTACCAGTCTACCCTGATTCACATGAGGCTGGGGTGACGGAACCCGTAAAGCGATTTTTCTTGCCCATGCTGGTGGACATTGCCCCTGATGCGCAGTCGGACAATTATTATTTCTACCAAAACGCCGAAGAGCAAATTGTCTTTTGCATTACGCCGCGGCCAAAACGCATGGGTACAGATAGGCGCTCCACATCGGAGTTTTTGCCCATGGTTATTCCCCGTATGCTCAATTTGTACCCGCGTTTGCGTAACTTAAAGGTGCGTAGGGTGTGGCGAGGCTTGTACCCCATGACACCCGATGGAAAGCCCATTGTAGGATTCGACCAAGAAGTAGATGGATTCTTTCATGCTATTGGCATGTGTGGCCAAGGCCTCATGCTAGGCCCTGGTCTGGCTGATATGATTGCTTTAGCCATTGCAGAGGGGCAAGAAGACGAAGAAGTCTTCGCTGATCTTTCCCCCTATCGTGACTTTAGTGGTGAAGAACTACTCAAATAAAATTCTAGATGAGGTGATTGAATGTCAAATGGTATTTTTAACATGCCCTGTCCAAAAAACGAACCCATCCAGGACTACAGGCCGGGAGGCCCCGAAAAGGCACAACTGAAGGCAGCTCTACAGGAGCTAAGCAGCAAAGAACTAGAAATCCCTGTTGTCATCAATGGTGAAGAAGTCAAGACAGGAAACATAGGAAAATGTGTAATGCCCCACAACCATAGCCATCTTTTGGGCCACTACCACCAAGCGGGCACCAAAGAAGTAGAGGCTGCCATCACAGGAGCCCTCAAAGTACGTAAGGATTGGGCTGGTTTGCCCTGGGAAGAGCGTGCAGGCATCTTTATGAAGGCTGCTGAGATTCTGGCCCATGAAAAACGCTATCTACTGAATGCAGCCACCATGTTGAACATGAGCAAAACCCCCATTCAAGCCGAAATTGACTCGGCCTGTGAACTGATTGATTTCTGGCGTTTCAACATCCAGTACATGGAACAAATCTATCGGCAGCAACCCCAGTCCACTCCCTTAAGCTGGAATCGCGTCGAGCACCGTGGACTGGAAGGATTTGTCTTTGCCATCACACCCTTTAACTTCGCAGCCATTGCCGGTAACCTGCCAACGGCCCCTGCGATGATGGGTAATGTCGTGGTTTGGAAACCTGCTTCTTCTGCAGTCTATCCAGCCTACCATATTTTGAAGATTCTAGAGCAGGCCGGTTTACCACCTGGAGTCATTAACTTCGTACCCGGATCTGGCGGAACAGTAGGCGATCCAGTGCTGGCCCATCCATCCTTTGCAGGTATTCACTTTACCGGAAGCACACCTGTCTTCCAAAGTATGTGGAAGACCATTGGCAACAATATCCAAAACTACCACACCTACCCACGCATTGTTGGGGAGACAGGCGGTAAGGACTTTGTCTTTGCCCATGCAAGTGCTGATATTGATGCCCTTAGCGTAGCCTTAGTGCGAGGCGCCTTTGAATACCAAGGTCAAAAGTGTTCGGCGGCTTCCAGAGCCTATATTCCCAGGAGCATCTGGCCGCAAGTTAAGGAAAAGATTGTAGAGATGACAAAAGAGCTCAAAGTGGGCGATGTCTCTGATTTCACCAATTTTATGGGTGCCGTCATCGATCAAAAAGCCTTTAACAGCATCAAATCGTATATCGACTATGCCAAGAACTCCAATGAAGCAACCATCTTGGTAGGCGGAACATATGACGACAGTGTGGGCTACTTTATCGATCCCACTATTGTAGAAACCACTAATCCCAAGTTCAAGCTGATGGAAGAGGAGATCTTTGGGCCCGTTCTGACCATCTATGTCTACGCTGATACTGATCTGGACGAAGCGCTAGAGCTTTGCAACACTACTTCACCCTATGGTCTCACCGGATCGATCTTTGC
>DHNI01000107.1:13442-19281 GCA_002409455.1 Firmicutes bacterium UBA5420
GCCGTAGTTGGTCAACAGCCCTTTGGAGGCGCGAGAGCCTCGGGCACCAACGACAAGGCCGGAAGTTTGATCAACTTGCAGCGCTGGGTTTCGCAGCGTACGATCAAGGAGAACTTACTGCCTCCTCGCGACTATCGTTACCCGCATCTAGAAGAGAAGTAAACGATCACCTGCTTTACATCAAAGTAGCGTCAGAACTCATGTGTTGTGAGCTCTAACGCTACTTTTCTGCTTTTTCCCACTCAGAATCTAACCCAGGTAGAACCCCGCTTGGAGCTCTCTACGCAACGATGAATAAACTTTACTCCCCTAACTCCCTCAAAAGCCTGGGGAAAATCCAAGTCCTCTTCATCAAGCTCCATCCCTTGTTTCAGCTTCAGAAGGGCGGTCGTGAACTTCCAATAGATGCTAGCAAAGCTCTCATAGTAACCTTCTGGATGACCCGCAGAAAGCCGTGACATAGCAGCGGCTTCCGGGTAAAAGTAGGCATTGCCCCGTGAGAATCTTTGGCGCGGTTGACCCAACTTGATTACATTGAGATAATTGGGCTCTTCCTGGCACCACTCTAAGGTACCCTTGGTTCCAAAAATGCGCACCCGAAAGCCATTATCATAGCCAACTGCTACTTGCGAACACCAATAATTGCCCACCGCACCATTTTTGTACTTGACCATAATGACTGCATTGGTATCGAGGGGACGATCTTCTCCCCCGAAGTGATCCAGTCTGGCACAAAGCTCGTCGATTTCAAGACCCGTCACATACGCTACCGTATGCTCGATATGACTTCCGATATCTCCAACGCAGTTGGATATCCCAGCTTGGGCCGGATCCGTACGCCAGCTGGCCTGTTTGTTGCCTTGCTTTTCCACTGCCGTGGCCAACCAGCCTTGAGAGTACTCCGCCATCACAACTTGGATGTCACCAATCTCACCATGTTTGATCATCATCTGCGCCTGCTTCAGCGTGGCGCACTGGGAATACGCATACGTCACACAGAACAAAAGGCCCTTGTCTTGGGCAAGTTTGGCCAGTTCTTCCCCCTCTTCCACTGAAAACGTAAGAGGTTTGTCACACACCACATGAATGCCCTGGAGTAAAAAGGCCTTAGCCGCATCATAGTGGGCATAATTCGGGGTAACGATCACGACAAAGTCAATGCCATCCTCCCGAGCAGCTTCGCTTTGGGCCATCTCATAGAAGTCGCGATACAGTCTTTCTGAGTCGAGACCTCGTTGTTCACCTGCAAGCAACGTCCGTTCAAAGTCTCGCGAAAAGCTCCCTGCCACTAACTGTGCCTGTCCGTCAAAAAGAGCACCTTTCCTGTGAACGTCTCCGATCAGGGAGCCTGCGGCCCCGCCAACCATACCAAAACGAAGTACTCCGTCTTCAATCATACGAACACCTCCAAATACTAGTTAAGCTCACTGCAATCGGCTGGACCGAGGAAAACGCCGCTCTGACCTAGACGCCAACTGTCATTGATAATCGTGGGCTGCATCCGTTCCCAACCACGATCAATGCGCTCTTCTACGCGCTGGAGATGGGGTACACCAGCCACAGACGAGATCGCCTCTACACAAAATGCACCAACAGCTGTGGCAAGTGTTAACACTTGTTCCGGAGTCTTATCAAGTGCAACTCCTGCCAAAAACCCCGCGATCGTTGTATCTCCTGCCCCCGTCGTACCTTGTACCGGCACCCTAAAAATGGGTGCTAGGATGTGCCGATTCCGCCACGATGCTCCAAAGGTAGCCCCGGCCTCTGCGCCAGTACGCAGAAAAAGGCCTTCCTCCCCTAGCTTAATCCCTACAGCTTTGGCCCCCCAGCCTAAAACGGTGCTAGACAAATCGTCTAGTAAGCTTGTGTCCAGGCGCGAAAAGCCCTGTTGCACCTTGTCATAGGCCGAGCTGTCCATCATAAAAAGTAATTCATCAATACTCGGTAAGAAAAGATCTACAAAGGAAAGAACCCGCTGCAAAATGGCTTTCCAATCAACTTTGCCTTGCTCAGAACTCGGATCAGGTAGCGCCATATCCAAACTTGTGATCAGCCCATGTGCTTTAGCCGTCTTAAAGAAGTTCTCCAGCTGCGCACCTTGTTCAATATACATTTGACGCATTAAGGGAGGGTAGCCAAAATGAACGATCCCTGGTGGAATAGCTCCAAAGTCTAGATCCTGAACCGAGAAGCTATCATTTGTTCCAGGATAATGTAAGAAGATGCGGTCTGTATCGGGAGGATTTAGCACAACAGTATACGAACTTGTTTCCCCCGGGCTTAAGGCTATGTAATCTGGATTTATATCCTCTCTACGCAGGAGATTACGGATGATGTCGCCAACGGGATCATCGCCCGTACGACCAATAAGTACAGGATCAAAACCCAGACGCTTCAAAGCGATCCCCGTATTGGCCACGGCGCCCCCTGTAGAAAAGGTAACCCCCTCCATGTGCACCATTCTCCCGGGCTGCAATGCGGCCAGGGTTCCTGTTTGCCACTCAGGAATAATATCAAGGCAGAGATGACCTGCCACTGTGATTTGCATGTCTCGCACCCCGCGATCCAACGAACGATAAAGGGGTGACGTAAGAGGCACCCCAACGCGTTTCAAATTCAACTAGTACCCAATGGTAGCCAAGCGATCAAAGGACTCTTTAAGAGCCCGGTACAGACCCTTGTAAACCTCATGGAGTTCTGTGTAAGTCTGACGCCACGAAGGATTGGGTTCAACAACCCGTTCTACCGCAATGATCGAATCCGAAGCGTCCGAAACACTGCCGTACACTCCTGCTCCCACTCCAGCTAGAATCGCTGCACCTAAGGCCGGGCCTTCATCAACATTGATTTCCTCCAAAACGAGCCCCGTGGCGCTAGCTATGATCTCCTTCCACAGAGGCGATCGAGCTCCTCCGCCCAGCGCTCTGATGGCAGTACCTTCCCAGCCGGCAGAACGCAGCAATTCCACTGAATCGCACAGGCCGAAGGCCACACCTTCCAGAACTGCCCTGGTGAGCTCTGCTTCACCATGGGTAGCACTAAGCCCTACAAAGCTACCCCTAGCATTGGCATCACCATGGGGGGTGCGTTCTCCCGTCAAGTAAGGCAAAAAGACTAATCCCCTACTTCCTGGCGGAGCGCTAGCTGCCCGTTTTGTCAAAGCATCGTAGGGTTCAGACTCGCGGCGGAGCTGCCGGCGCAGCCAGTTCAATGATAACCCCGCCGATAACATGACTCCCATCATATAAAACTGACCGGGTATGCAGCTATTAAACATATGCACTGTGCCATGTGTAATCAGTTTTGGCTCAGCTAAGTGTGCCAAAAGCACCCCGCTTGTTCCTAGACTGACCATACCCCGCCCCGGTGTTACAACTCCAGAACCAACTGCACCACAAGCATTATCGGCACCACCACCTACAACAGGCGTACCTTTTTTCAGTCCCGTGAGATCGGCCACGTCTGGGCTAATGGTACCTGCGATCTCCCCAGAACCGATAATAGGAGGCAAAATCTCACTTGATAAATCTAGAGCACGCAATACTGGTTCAGACCAGGTTTGCTGTCGTACATTCATCATCAGCATGCCCGCTGCATCCGACACTTCCATCTGCAGATTACCAGTTAGACGATAGCGGACATAGTCCTTAGGCAGCACTAAGTAGCGAACCTTGGCAAAGTTTTGGGGCTCATGCTTTCGAAGCCACAATAGCTTAGGCAGGGTGAACCCTTCCAAAACAGGATTGCACACCTCTTCCAAGAGCATCTGCCGGTCTACCGTCTCTTCGATATAGCGGCATTCTGCACTGGTGCGCACATCATTCCACAGTATAGCTGGTCTGATCACTTCGTGCTGACCATCTAGGAAAACCGAACTATGCATCTGACCAGAGAGGCCGATTCCTAGAATCGCCTCCCCTGTAACGTTAAACTTCGCCATCACACCCTTAATAGCTGTGATGGTTGCCTGCCACATATCCTCGGGATTTTGTTCAGACCAACCGGGACGTGGCGAGAAAAAGGGATACTCCGTCGTAACACTGCCTGCAACATCACCATTTGTCCCCAGAAGCAGCGCCTTTACGGCAGAGGTTCCAATATCAAGACCTAAGAGATAACCCATAATTCTACCCTTTCTAAACTTCTAGAATGTAGCGGTTTAGGAGGGCCTCCAAGAACTCTTGCCTTCCTGAACTGAGGGAAATCTGATCATGATCCAAGGCATAGGCACTTAATTCTTCAAATCCTACTTGGCCCCGGACAATCTTTTCGCCAATTCCAGAGCGATAACTCTGATAACGATCGGCCACAAACTCCTCTAGCTCTCCTGTTGCCAGCAAGCGGTCTGCCACAAGAAGACCATGGGCAAAGGTATCCATTCCAGCAATGTGGGCATAGAACAGATCGATGGGTTCAAAGGATCCCCTACGGACTTTGGCGTCAAAGTTCAGACCACCAGGTGCCAAGCCACCGTTAAGTAGGATCTCATACATGGCGAGTGTGGTTGTATACACATTCGTAGGAAACTGATCCGTATCCCAACCCAAAAGTTCGTCACCCTGGTTCGCATCAACACTGCCTAAAATTCCGTTCACCCTGGCCAAACGCAGCTCATGCTGGAAGGTATGGCCAGCCAGTGTAGCATGGTTTGCTTCAATATTAACCTTGAAATCTTTATCAAGATCATAGGTGCGCAAGAAACCTAAGACGGTGCCTACATCATAGTCGTATTGGTGCTTCGTAGGCTCTTTGGGCTTGGGTTCGATGAGAAACTGCCCCGTAAAGCCGATCTTCCGAGCATAATCAAGGGACATGTGTAGAAAACGGGCTAGATTGTCCAACTCCAATTTCATATCGGTATTAAGTAGTGTCTCATAGCCTTCCCGGCCACCCCAGAAGACGTAATTCTCACCGCCGAGATCCTTGGTAATCTCCAACGTGCGTTTCACCCGAGCTGCTGCATAGGCGAAAACATCAGCATTAGGCGATGTTGCCGCACCATGCATAAAGCGGGGATGCGAAAAAAGATTGGTGGTACCCCAGAGCAATTTCTTACCAGTCTTGGCCATGAGCTCTTTCATTAGCGTAGCGATCTCATCAAGATTGGCCAGCGTCTCTTTGAGGGTTGCCCCCTCTGGGGCCACGTCTACATCGTGGAAGCAGAAAAAAGGAATCTGCATTTTCTCCATAAACTCAAAGGCCGCATAGACTCTTGCCTTGGCCACCTCCATGGGATCCGTCAGGTTATCCCAAGGCCTGCGTGCTGCAGCAGAACCAAACATGTCTACACCTGCAGCCACAAATGTGTGCCAATAGGCTACGGAAAAACGCAAATGTTCTTCCATCGTCTTCTCGCCCACCACCCGTTTTGGATCGTAATAGCGAAAAGCGAGGGGGTTGTCGGTTTTCTTCCCTTCAAATCGTACCTGTTCTACTTCTGGAAAATATACTGTCATTATTAAGGCCTCCCTATCTCTATCCTTGACTACGATTCTACAGACTGCTGCCCTTCTAAACCTTTCTTGCCAAAGCGCGGCAGATTGAAGGGCAACTTATTTTTACTCATGGCATCAAAGGCGACAGCAGCCAACAAAACGAGGCCCTTCACCACTTGCTGCACATTAGAGCTGATTCCCATAATGGACATCCCATTATTAAGCACACCCATAAAGAGTGCTCCAATTAGGGTACCGCCAACTGTACCTACCCCGCCGTACGCACTGGCACCACCAAGGAAACAAGAACCGATGGCATCCAATTCAAAGGATTGGCCTGCTTGGGGCGAAGCTGAGTTCAGCCGAGCTGCGAACACAATACCGGCTACTGCGGCCAGAAAGGC
>DHNI01000107.1:19406-19650 GCA_002409455.1 Firmicutes bacterium UBA5420
ACTGCGGCCAGAAAGGCCATATTAACATAGGCTAAGAATAATAGGCGGCTGGTCTTCACACCAGAAAGGCGAGCTGCCTTTTCGTTGCCCCCTAGGGCATAGAGGTGCCGCCCCATCACTGTATGGCTAGTGAAGTAGCTGTAGACCAGTAAGACAATCCCGACAATAATAAGCACCATAGGAATGCCACGATAGGAAGCCAAGATATAAAAGAGCCAAATTACAGCAGGCGAGATGATTGCCA
>DHNI01000096.1:0-1552 GCA_002409455.1 Firmicutes bacterium UBA5420
CCCGCACTATCATAGTACGCCTGACTTCCGTAGAACTTAATGTAGGCATCAGCCAAGAATATTTGACCAAATACACCCGCGTTCGTCGCCCCTTTGACTCGAATGAAATCTGGAATCAAGCGTTTTTGAAATACACTATTCATCTTGACGCCATGATGCTCCACTGCCCGGGCCAGATCGTCTAGCCCTTGTTTGGTTGTGGCAATGGGTTTTTCCCAGAGGATGTGCTTACCGGCCTCGGCACAAGCTACAACCATCTCACTATGACTCCCGCTCGGACTTCCGATGTAGACATTATCCACTTCCGAACTCCCAACCAACGTTCGAAAATCCGTTACACTTCGGGCACCACCATATTGCTCCGCATAACTCTTGGCTTTGGCGGGGCTAGGATCGCAAACCGTCGTGATAACCCCTCGTCCTGTCTCTAGGATGGAGTGGGCATGGTTATGGGCTATGGAACCGCAACCGATGATGCCAACTCGATACGTCTTCATTTTGCCGCACCGATTCCCTATTTTAGCCACTTGGCCCAATTTTCACTAACAAAATCATCATCGTGTAGGTGCGGGTAGGCTTTATAGACCCTATCGATCTCTTCATCTTGCCCTAGAGAAAGTACTTCCTCGCGCTCAAGACACCATGTGCCCTCCACTAGACCTTGTTGACGCAAAACCTCATGAATTCTAGGGATACACCCGGAACTGCCGGGAAGAAGCCATTTTTGATTTTCGTCGACGTTAGTTCATACATAGACGGGTGCCCACCTCGCAAAGAATTCTAGAGAGAAACAAGCCCCTCATAGGATACTGCCATAGTTGATTCAGCCTTCTAAATACTTCGCTTCAGAATCGCATCATCCTTTATTCAACCCGAAATGTCAGAAAGATCCTGTCGTGTTAAAAACACAAAAAAAAGCCGGGCACAATACCCGGCTCCAAATAAGCAGTCCCAATACAATCTAAGACGACTTACCGTCTTTCCAGACATCTAGAATCTTCGTGACCAGCGATTCGACCTCAGCGATTCCTTCGCGCACCTGGGTCGCAGCTTCCGTTGAACGATCCGAAAGTTGCCCTACTTCTTGGGCGACAACTTGAAAGCCACGGCCCAAATCTCCTACCCGCGCTGCTTCAATAGTTGCATTGATCGAGACCATTTTGGTCTGTCGCGCAATATAGGTAATGCCGTTAACTAGATCTCCAATCTTTTCGGGAATAGCCGCAAGATCGCTAATCATTTGTTCTACCGCCTGTTGTTGTTCGCGGATCCGCGCTGCAGCCTCTGCGTTCTCCTTTTCAAGCCGTTTTTCCAGGCTTATGTCTTGCCCAAATCCCACAAGACCCAAGATCTCGCCATCATCCCCTAGAAGCGGTAGCTTTGAGGTACGAAGCCATTTCTCATCGCCATTACTCTCGGATAAGAGCTCTTCGCGATCAACAATGGATTGTCCCCTCTTTAAGACAACGGCATCATCACGGTAGAATTGTTCTGCAATATGCTTGGGGAAGAAGTCAAAATCGGTTTTACCCAAGACTTCCGCCTCATGTTT
>DHNI01000096.1:1736-2610 GCA_002409455.1 Firmicutes bacterium UBA5420
GCGTAGATGGCTGTGGGCAGATTGTCAATAATAGTCCGCAGAAGGCGTCGTTCTGAGACCAATTGTTCCTGCAGTTCCCTAATCCTCTGTTCAGCGTCTTCTAGATTGTGAAACTCAGCATCCACATTCGTCTCTACAACCATTTTGACAACCCCTTCTCCCTATTTTCCATAATACTATGATCTTCGCCTCAAATTGCCAATTTCCTGTTATTATTCACTTTTTCGAGAAAAACTTCACACCTCAGCGCCCATTCCATGAAAGGCGACGACTGCCGCCCCTAAGAGTCCCGATTCACTGCCAAATTTTGCCGTAAGAACCTGCACTCGACCTTTCAAACCTTGCAGGATGCGCCCTTCCATAACACCTTTCGCCCGATCGAGGAGCAAGGGCCCGGCGAGACTCACACCTCCCCCGATGATGATGGCCTCGGGGTCAAATTGATTGGCAAAATTGGCAAGCCCACAACCTAGATAAAAACCCACATCCGCCACAAGCGCCATCGCATTCTCATTACCCTCTTTTGCTTTTTGGAACAGTTCTCTGGCGTCGTCTGCCAGATTCGCCTGGCGAGCACGTCTCGCGATAGCGGTACCCGATACATACATTTCAAGGCAACCTGTACTCCCACAGTTGCATGGGACACCCGAAACATCGATCGTGGTGTGTCCAAGTGCAGCTGCGTAATTCCTTGTTCCCCGGAGCAAACGGGCGTCCAGAATAACGGCACCTCCCACCCCGGTGCCCAGACAGAGATAAACCAAGTTTTTCAGTCCTTGCCCGGCCCCAAAGGTGAGCTCGGCTAAGGCCGCGGCGTTGCCATCATTATCTACATAGGCCGGTCGTTGATACCTTTCCTGAACATACTCTTTCA
>DHNI01000117.1 GCA_002409455.1 Firmicutes bacterium UBA5420
CCACCTCAAAGCATGTTGAGTGTGTGGTAAGGATGTCGCTGGGGAATAGGTAAGGAGTTTGAAGAAGGCTTATATAAGGGGTTTCTGGACTTTTGGCGATTTTGATTATTTCGCATCAATGAGTCCGGTACAGAGTGAAGCTCAGTACCACCCATTTTGATTATTGATACCACCTGTTCGCAGAGGGATACCACCCGTGACCAAAGCTTGGCTGTGTATTACGGTAAGAGAAGACCACTGTCACGGAGAAACAAGGCCACTATAACGCTTCAAGAAGGCCACCTTCACGGTTGGCAAGGCCATTCTTCCAAAACAATCTTAACTCTTCGGCACCATCGGCCTTTCCTGTATCATGACAGTACGTCTGACGTGTGTTCGAAAACGAACGACGTTGCCGATCTAAAAGGGCATGGACGGCACGTTGATGCTTCCACTAGGTGTTAGCTGCTAGAAATGCAAATGCAGATAGCGCTCCAGATAACGGATATGCACCACGTTAGCTGCTCTACGAGACGCGTGAGCGAAAACACATTCTTGTGCCTATCAGTCTGCTCGGTAGGTACATCTTTTGAGCCAGAGATGCCGACAGCCACATACGGAGGGCTAAGACGACCTTAAACACTACTGAAGTGTCAGGTGGGCGACAAATACCACCCACTCCTAAGAGGTAACCTTGCGGTTCGTGATAGTGGCCTTCTATGTCCCTGAAGGTGGCCTCAATCCATCGAAATACTCATGCGAAATAACCACACTACCTTAGACTTCAATTTGCTCTCAGCTAATAAAACGCAAACACTCGAACGTTATAAGACATAGCGACGTCATAGCGCTATATCAGGAGGTTTTTGGATGAAGTTAACGTATAGAGATCCAGGATACGAATATTCGGCTCGATCGATCGCAGAGTTCATAAAACAGGATGAATCTAGGACTGCATCGATTTTTCACTTCTTGCCCGAGCTCAGTAAGTTCAAGGGTTTATTTAGTAGAGATACTGACAATAGGGATATTGTTGAAGAGATTCTAGACACAATCGCTGTATTGTATAAGTCGAATGAGCAGTCAATAAAAGGCAAAGTCATCTCGTATCAGGAACACTGGGATCAACACGAAAAGCTGGTTAACGACCGTTTCTCTTCCATATTCCAATATGACACCAAGGGAATTTTCAATAATCTGGTATGCAACATAACACTGAACCCCATTAGCCCCCGATACTTAAAAGAAGGTGTATTTGACGTATTCTACTTGAATAGCGATAAGGGGTCGCTGGGCTCTGCATTACATGAAATTGCCCACTACTTGTGGTTTCATTTATGGAATAAAACGTACAACGATTCGTATGAGCAATACGAGTCTCCTAGCCTAATCTGGATTTTGGGCGAAGCTGTTGTTGAGCAAATCTTGAACGATGAGGAGTTCAACAAGATTAATCCTTACCATAAAGGGGAGAATGCGTATTCTTGTTTTTACAATATGATGATTGACGAAACGCCGTTATATGACCATTTAGATGCAATGTACAAGAGCAATTCTATAGATGAGTTCATGGAAGAAAGTTATCGGTTTATGGCTGAAAATGAAGAGAAGATAAGAAGTCAAATGCCGAATCGAGGGTCGTATTAGGTCCGCAGGCTTGCTTTCAAAAAGAGCGAACTGAAGGTTGTCACTACATCTTATAACAACGTATTTGCTCCATGCCATATCTAGTATGAAGTTCATTGTTGACCAAGGTTACAATTACCCCTACTATGACTTAACCCCGAGAGGTTAGGAACGGCGCAAATACTGGAACGTTATGCGACAAACTCTGCCATTACTGTGTGTCACGCCATAAAACATCCCAGTAAATAAAGGCTTGAATTGTACATTATTGACGTTAATGGAGGTGTGCACCTATGACTATCTTAATACGCAAGTTAATACCGGATCTGGCCGAAGATTATGTACGCTTTTTTGATACTACGCCGCACGATGACAATGTTGATGAACATAAGTGTTATTGTGTGTGTTGGTGCAACGATGATTGTGAGGGCAAAGATTTTTCAACAGCAAATAAAAGGAGAAACTATGCCTTGCAGTATGTTAGAGGTGAAAATATTCAAGGTTATCTTGCTTATAATGGCGATTCAGTCGTTGGATGGTGTAACGCCAATACGAAATCAGATTGCCTGAAATGTGCCAGTTGGCGAAGATTTATGGGTTATGTGCCTCTAGAGGAATCTAACATGGGCATAAAGGTGAAATCCATATTCTGTTTTGTGATTGGGCCGGAGTTGAAAAGAAAAGGCATTGCCACGCAGCTATTGGAGCGTGTATGTGAGGATGCGATCCAAGATGGCTTTGACATTGTTGAGGCATATCCGTACAAAGAATCTAGTTATCAATCATCAGATTTTGGTGGCCATTTTGAGATGTATGAGAAAAGTGGGTTCCATGTGTCTGTAGAGACTAAACATGGGCTTGTCATGAGAAGACAATTGAAGTAGCACTGTTGGGCTGGTAACGTCCGATTCGTAGAGAACGTTAACAATGACGCCGGGAACACTGGAACGTTAACCGAAATACCCAATGAGGTTGAGTATAGGGGGTTAAAATGAACCAGAAGAAGAATGAATTCCTACCATCTATTCTCAATGTAATAGCAGGGATCGCAGTTTTTCTTATCAGTTCTTTAGTGGAAATCAGGGTCCCAATATCCACAGAGGTTGCAAAATTTCTAGGGTTTTTCATGGTGTCTGTGGGAATTACCCTTGTAATCTGGTCTGCGATGCAGATAAAAGGGGCATTTTTGGGAGAAATTGAACCGAAATTGGATGTATTAGTACAGAACGGACCGTATAGGTTTGTTCGTCATCCGGTGTATCTTGGAATGACCATTGCCTTTACAGGGCTCCCTATCGCTCTTAGAAGCTGGCTAGGACTAATTGGTGTGTTTCTCCTGTTTCTTCCTAGTGAAATTTATCGTGCAAAGTTAGAAGAAAAGGCTCTAAAAAGCAAGTTTGGGAGCGAGTGGGAAGACTATACAGCCCAGACAGGCTTCTTTCTACCTGATGTGAGGAAATGAGCTTGGGACCAAATTCCATAGTTGATACTTCGGCTAACGTTCTAGTGTTTGCGTGGGCACAATACCAGATGAAACAAGAACCATGAAATGTGCCTCTTTCAAGACTTCTATCTCACCATTTTACTCTACGGGACTGACGCAAACACGCTGTTATCAGATGTAGCCAATTCCCATGCATCCCTTATCAATCGCCAAATTTTCTGATATAATAATCTTAACAGTTACCAAGAGGTGAAAAAATGGCTTCCAATAACTGTTGGCTTGATTTAGCTGAGTATGACTTAGAAACTGCTGAAGTCATGTTTATTTCCAAGAGATACCTCTACGTAGGATTAATGTGCCACCAGACTATCGAAAAAGCACTGAAAGCCATCTATTCTAAAAAATACAATGAAGTTCCCCCTCGAATACACAATCTAGCAAGGCTATTGAAACTAAATAATTTAGGCGATGAGATCCCAGATGATCTATTGGAAATTCTTCATCGTAAGCGTCAAAGTGACCACACCTTCCAACTCCGTGGCGATGATGAGATAATGGGTTCATCATCAGCCCAAAGGAGTTGGTTTTTATCGCTAGAGAAACAAAACAAAAATTATGGGAAGAGCGCATTACCTCTTTCCGGGCGAGTGGTCTCACCCGTAAAGCGTGGTGCCAAGAGCAACAGATACCCGAGAGCCAGCTGCACTATTGGTTGGGCAAGTTTAAGAGGCTAAGCGAGGGCACCCCGCCCACCCCCGATCGTTGGATTGGTTTAGAACCAGCATCTTTAGGAGATACAGGTATCTCGATTCAAGTCGGTGAAATCTCCTTGGCCGTGAAGAGAGGCTTCGATCGCCAGGTTCTATCCGATGTGATTCGTGCCATATTGACGGTATGCTAATTGGGCATCCCAGGCAAAAGGTTTACCTCGCTGTTGGGGCCACGGACCTTCGCAAGGCGGTTGATGGGTTGGCGGCCATTGTCCAACTTGACTTTGAGTTAAGTCCCTTTGAGCCCCATCTGTTTGCCTTCTGCAATCGGATGCGAGACAAGGTAAAGATCCTGGAATGGAGTGAACGCGGATTCTGGCTGCACTACTTCCGACTGGAAAAAGGTAAGTTGCCCTGGCCTCAGGAAGGGGAGGAATTTAATCCGCTTGATATCACTTGGCAAGATCTACGCTGGCTGTTAGAAGGGACTGCACTCAGACCCGTTGATAAACGTTGTGTAGATCCTCCAAAATGCGTGGTTTAGACACGAAATATTCTTTGTGATTCCTTGTT
>DHNI01000164.1:0-2636 GCA_002409455.1 Firmicutes bacterium UBA5420
GCACTATTGGCCTTGGTGGCCCCCATGGCCACGTCACTGCCTTTTTCTACGATCAGAATATCCAGATGATAGCGTGACAGTTGACGGGCAATGGTCGTACCCACAATTCCAGCTCCAATGATGACCACATCGTAGGGTTTCACTCAATCACCAATCCTTAAAGGAAGATATTTGCATAGGCTCCGAACTTATCAAAGAGCATCAAGATTCCCACCACCACAAGGAGGATCCCTGAAACAATCTGGATCACTCCCAGATTGCGTTTAATAAACCCCAAGGTGTTCTGCAGCCGTCCCCAGAGCAGAGCGGTGAGCAAGAAGGGAACCCCAAGTCCTAAAGAAAAGGTCAAAAGTAGGGCCATACCCTGATAGAGTGTATCGAGACTGGAAGCCATAATCAATGCTGTTCCCAAAAAGGCTCCAAGGCAAGGGGTCCAGCCTAAGGAAAAGGCAGCACCAAAGAGAAGACTTGACCAAAACGTTAGGTTCTTTGTGCTGGCCCCAAGGCTGCGGCTCCGATTTAGAAACTCAATTTTCAGCACACCGAGATAGTTTAGACCAAAAGCAATGACCACAACCCCGCCAAGGCGCTGCAGCAAGATTCGATGCTCCGAAATAAGATTTCCTAAAGCTGAGGCGGTAGCTCCTAGCGCGATAAAGACAAGCGAAAAGCCGGCAATAAAACCTAGAGTGTTGATCATTAGGCGCATCCCAGGTTTTTGCTGTCCACCTTCAATTCCTCCAAGGTAAAGTAGATAGATGGGGATCATCGGCAGAATACAAGGCGACAGAAAAGCCAGGAAGCCTTCGGCAAAAATCAGCCCAAAGAGCGATAAAGATATCTCTGGTGCCATTGATTGTAACATTATTTCGCGTCCTCAATCATGCGCAAGACTGTGGCTTTTGTGGTTGCTCCTACCACATAGCTTGCCAAATATCCCTCAGCATCAATGACAACGGTCGTGGGTATTCCGGGAAGCCCAAAGATCTGACTTCCAACTGTGCCAAAATCCAGCAAATTTGTCATGGTGAAATTATTGGCCGCAAGGTACTGTTCGCCCTTTTCTACCGTTTCTTGGCCACCGATCTGATTGAGTAACAACAGCACTGCTTCCCCAGACTCTTCAAATTCGTCGTGCAACTCTTGAAACTCCGGCATTTCTGCCCTGCAAGGCGGACACCAGCTGGCCCAAAAGTTCAAGACTACAATTTGGCCCCTATACTCACTGAGTCGGAATGTCTCATTTGCACTGGTTAACAGGGTAAAGTCAGGTACTAAAACCTTCGACTCCTCCTGGTTTTGCGATGCTTGTGCCAGGGCTTGATCATTCCATCCGAAAAGACCCAAAACAACAAGGCAGGATAATACAACTATGCTTATTTTACGCATCGGCCATCCACTCCCTTTTTTTCACTATACCCGAGGTGAGTTGCATTGACAAGTATAGAGATTGTGAACACCTTCCCTTCCTCCCCTCTCGTTATCCTTGACAAAGGGCCTCAAGTCGGCGAAGATCAACGTAAGAGTACATAATACTTCATCGTGGCGAGGTGAACGATCGGACATGAAGAAAATCCTATCCCTACTCTTCCATCGGGTTACCATCATTTCTTTGGCCATTTTGGCACAGCTCTTGGCCCTCGTAGTCATGATTGGCAGCTTTGGCGATTACTTTCCTCAATTCTATGCGTTTTTCACCTTACTCAGTGCGGTTGTCGTCATCTTCATCGCCACCGGTCGCCAGAAATCAGCCTACAAGATCGCCTGGATTATTCCCATTATCTTATTCCCCATTTTTGGGGGGCTCTTTTATCTTATGTTAGGCAATCCCCGAACTAGTAGACGGATGAAGCGGAAGATGCACCTTCTCAAGGCTCATGGCGAGAGTTCATTAGCATCGAGTGCTCCCGTGCTGCACAGATTAGTTCATACGAGTAAACATGCTGCAAATCAGGCCCGCTACATTCAAAACTACGCCTCTTATCCTGTTTACGAGCACAGCGAATCACACTTTTTTCCCTTGGGAGAGTTGGCCTTCGAAGCTATGCTTGAAGAACTGGCCAAAGCCGAAAGGTACATTTTCCTAGAATATTTTATTATTGAAGAAGGGGTGATGTGGAACCGCATCTTAGATATCTTGGTTGCCAAGGCCCAGGCAGGTGTTGATGTGCGCCTCATCTATGATGATGTAGGTTGCCTATTTAAACTGCCCTATAGATACGATAAGAGACTCGAAGCGTTGGGGATAAAGGCGGAGCGTTTTCACCCCTTGACCCCCAGACTCACTGCTACGCTCAATTATCGCGATCATCGCAAACTTATGATCATTGATGGTCATACTGGCTTCACCGGTGGCATCAACCTCGCAGACGAATACATCAATGCCTATGAAAAACTAGGTCACTGGAAGGACTCCGCCTTCCTAATCAAAGGCGAGCCGGTCTGGTCCATAACCATGATGTTTCTCGCCATGTGGGAATACCTTAGGAATGAAGACGGATCCTTCGATGATTTTCTACCATCTGATCTCCCCCAGGCCGAGCCAGGTACAGGCTTCATTCAGCCCTTTGGCGACAATCCACTCGATGGCGAAGCTGTGAGTGAAACAGTCTACCTCAACCTGATTAATAAGGCCA
>DHNI01000164.1:2866-5080 GCA_002409455.1 Firmicutes bacterium UBA5420
GCCTTAAGCACCGCGGCAAAATCGGGAGTCGATGTACGAATCATCACCCCTCATATACCAGATAAACCCATCGTTCATGCGGTAACACGCTCCTATTATCATGTCTTAATCAGCAGTGGTGTGCGCATCTACGAGTATTCGCCGGGTTTTATGCACTCCAAAACCATTGTGGCCGATGATGATGTGGCCGTTGTGGGCTCGATCAATCTAGACTACCGCAGTCTTTATCTTGCCTTTGAAAATGGTGTGTGGCTCTATCAGACAGGAAGTGTGTTGGAAATCCGCGATGACTTCGTGAATTCCTTAGCAGTTTGCGCGGAGATCACTTCCAAAAGTTATAACAATGTGGGGACGCTCCAGAGATTTGTGTGGTCCCTTCTGCGTCTCCTAGCTCCTCTGTTCTAAATCACGGCAGGGAATTACCGCTCCGTGTCGAAGTTGGAAGGATATGCTAGCTGGGACGGAAGGGAGAGGTATGAACATGCCGAAGTGGTCATTCGGGAAAATTCGCCAACGTGTTTTAGTTCTCTTTGTGGCCATTGTGTTTGTACTTACGTTTTTTGTTCTAATCGCGGCTGGTATGCTCAACCGCTCCTTAGTACAGGACTTAGTAGAAGAAAGGGCATTTGATTTAGTAAAAAGCCACAGCCAAATGATCAACCTATGGCTAAATGAACGCATTCTCGAGCTGAGACAATTGGCAAACTCTTCCTTGCTAGAGAGCTTAGACTGGGATGCGATCGAACCCTCCCTACAGCGCCGCATCGACCAAGCCCACGATTACTTTCTCATCTACTTCGTTGCCACACCAGATGGCAACTACAACACCACCTCCCAACGGGAGGCAGGCAATATTAGCGATCGAGACTATTTTCCTCGAGTGATGGCTGGTGAGACAGTTATCTCTGAACCCATGATTTCACGTTCCACCAATGAACGGATTATTGTCATGGCCACCCCCATCTGGAACGAAGACCGCTCTCGGGTTAAGGGCCTTATGGGCCTTTCCATCGATCTTGTGAAAATGCCGCAAATAGAACTGACTAGGGATAGTTCAGATATACGCATCTATCTGTTGGATTCCAGGGGGTATTTCATCGTCCATCCTAACCCAGATCAAATTATGCACGGTCGCATGCAAGACACCTATAGCAATTGGGCTCGCTTAACCCAGCATGATTCTGGCCCCGTTACGATCACCCAGGATGGCCTGGGATATCGCCTCTTCTTTCAAGAACTCGGTGGCATCAGCGACTGGAGTGTTGTAGTAGAAGTGCCCACTGCCTTCTTTAGTCAACCGATCAATCGCCTGATTTTGCAGCTCATTGTGGTGACTATCGTAGGACTTCTACTTGTACTTTGGTTAGGCTCGTGGTTTGCATCGACCATCTCTGACCCCATCGTTGAGCTCAATCAGATCTTCAAGCAGGGGGCCCAAGGTAATCTCACCGTGAGGGCTGAAATCGCGAGCAGCGATGAACTAGGTGAAACGAGATCTTCCTTCAATCAGATGATGAATACAATCGGAACCATGACCTATTACGATCCCCTAACGAGGCTCCCCAATCGCCTATATTTCCTGGATTTTTTAGAAAAAAACCTCCTAGAGCATGGCTCCGTGATTCTGGCCTTGGTCTCCATCAGAGACTTTTCGGAGATCAAGACATTGGTTGGGCCTGAGGTAACCGATGACATTTTGGTTCGCCTTGCAGAGACCTTAAAAACAGTGAGCGATGATAGCCTATTTATGGGACGAACTGCTGATGCCGAATTTGGCATGATTATCCCGTCTAGCACCACCGGAGTACTCAAAACCATTGATCGGCTGGATAATCTTCTCGCTCACCCCCTTTACTTTCAATCCGATGACTTAAATGTCCACGTTTTTGGGGGAATCAGCATTAGCGAAGATAACGGCCTAAGAAGTGATGCCTTTTACCAGCAAGCCCAAACAGCTCTCTACGAAGCAGAACATAGTACTGGCGATCAGTTGAAGCTCTATAATCCCAACACCCACCATGCCCTGGTAGATCGACTACGCTTTCAAGCAGAGATACGAGCAGCCCTTGATAAAGGACATTTCACCACAGTCTATCAACCCATTGTTGACCTGAATCGCAATATCATTGTGGGCAAGGAAGCGCTAATTCGTTGGAAACACCCCTCACGGGGTCTGCTAACCCCCGAGCATTTCTTGCAGGTGGCCGAACAAGG
>DHNI01000169.1:0-11877 GCA_002409455.1 Firmicutes bacterium UBA5420
CCTGGTCACAAACAAAAAGGAGATTACGGTCTACGCCGTGGTAAACTGTGGATTCTACGAGGGACGACAAAACAGCTTAGCCATTGCCATGATGGAAAATTGGTGCCACAGAGCTGGACTTAGGTGGGGGCAAGGTCTTGGGGCAGGCTAAGGCCAATGGGCTCCGGTGGAGGGATTTATCTTTACGCCAATGACAGATAGATAGCGAGGCGATGCGTTGATGTTACTTAAAGATCACAACTTGACCATTCGGCCTGCCACCAAGGACGATGCAGGAATTCTTTGTACGTGGTGGAATGACGGTCACGTCATGGCCCATGCTGGATTTCCCAAGGGACTTGGCACGACTCCCGAAGCCATCGCGGAGAGTCTAGCCAAAGATGGGGATACGACGGGGCGTCGGTTGATTTTGGAGGTAGACTCAACGCCTGTAGGTGAAATGAGTTATCGTAATCTAGGGAGCGATGTAGTAGAGATAGGAATTAAGATCTGCGACTCTGCGAGGCAGGGCAAGGGGTTGGGAACGAGATTTCTCAAGCTGCTGATCGCCTATCTCTTTAACGAACTAGGTTTCGAGAAGGTTGTACTAGACACCAATCTCAAGAACACCCGTGCCCAGCATGTCTATGAGAAGCTGGGGTTTCGCAAAGTTGGGGTAAGGATTCATTCTTGGAAAGATCAACTAGGCCGGTTGCAGTCGGCGGTGGATTACGAGTTGACGCAGAAGTTATATATTATGGAAGGTGGCAACTTTGATAAAGATAGATAAACTCACGCTAGAAGCTTCAGCTAAGGTCTGCTCTGATATGAGTCCAAGCTTTTCGGGGATTGTTGTTGGCGAATGCAAGGGCGATGTATGGGTTGATGACATAGATAATCCAAGTATTGCCCTGGTTCATTCATCTGCGGTAGGGGGATTTTCCATATTTGGTGAGCCTACAGATAGCGAGGTTTATCGCAAATTTCAACGGTTTATTACAGGCGATATGTTCGGCATACTAACACGTAGGGGAATTGATTGTTTCGAGTTCTCAATTGAGTCGGATAAAGCAAAACCAAGTATTCTTGCGTTGTTTAACGACAAAACCATTCAAAGCGAAGATGAATTTACATTCCGCAAGGACGAAAAATACAGCGGAGATATGGCGATCCCAGATAAATACCGGATTTTGAAGGTCGACGCTACATTTTTGGGCGAATTGGAAAGCGGTGTGTTTGGCAATCAGGAATTGTTGACCGAGCGATTGCTAGCATCATGGGGTACCTATAACAGCTTTCTAGCGAAAAGCGTGGCATTTGTGGTTGTTTATCAGAAGCAGATTGCTGCGGTTATTGTTGGGACAGCAAGATACAAGAATGTTATTCCCATTAATATCGAGACAGAAAACGACCATAGAAGGCAAGGCTTAGCACTTGCTTTGCTACGTCAGTTTGTAAATGAATGCGCCGATAGGGGCCTAGTGGCACAATGGGATTGCATGGATTCTAATATAGCTTCAAGGAGAACAGCAAAGAGCGCTGGTTTTGAGTTCGTGAGAAAGAGTAGGGTCTATTGGTTTAGCATCTAGAGGCGCTAGGAAGTAGGCAAATAAAACATGGATATTGATATTAAACTTACCCCCGTTGGTGTGGATGAGAAAGAAATCCTCCGCCATCTACTGGAGAAGTACAATTATGAGTTTTCGCAATATGACAACAAAGATGTCAATTATTTGGGTCTGTATGGTTATGACTACCTAGATTATTACTGGACAGAAAAGGATCGCTGGGCGTTTTTCATCCATGTCAATCAAAGACTGGCGGGATTTGCCATGGTTAACACCCATGCAGAAGTCCCAGAGCAAACGGATTATACTCTGGCGGAATTTTTCGTGATGCATAGATATCGTGGCTGTGGCGTAGGAAGATATGCTGCATTTCAGATTTTTGGTATGTTTCACGGGAAGTGGCAACTAAAGAGGCACCCCAAAAATGTGGGTTCCGTACATTTTTGGAACAAAGTAATTCATGAGTACACCGGGGGGAACCACCGTTACATTCAAGGCCATCCGCACGCTCCATATGATGATGGCACGTGTGCCGATGTTTTCATTTTTAAGTCGCCCGCCGGTGCATCTATACAGGCAAACACTAGAACTTGCTGAAGTAGTAGATGGAGGGATCTTTAATGAATGGGCACGCCATTGCAAAGGCAACTCTGAGGGTTTTGGGCTTCATTGGAGTAGTCGTTGGGGTCATCTTCCTCTATGCATTTTTGCACGAAGGGGGCCACGCCTTATTTGTGCTACTTTTCGGCGGAACGATTACCAAATTTGAAGTAAACTTTCTGGTTCATTATCCCCACATCAGTTACGTGGGAATCACCGAGCCGATGCAGACGGCCCTAATTAGTCTTGCTGGAGTGATCGTACCCTTGACTTTCGTGATACCACTTACCCTGTTTCTGCCTCGCTTGCGCAACGTGTGGGCCCAAGGCATCTCTCTTCTTTTTCTAGGAAGCCTCCTCCCGAGCCTTGTTGTCTCGTTGGTTGTTTCGCTGGCCTATGGTTTTGGGGCGGTTCAGTCTAGTGAAGATGTGGCCAAGTTTCTCTTTTTCTCTGGATTCAACCCTTTTATTGTAGCAGGTGGGTTCTTTATCTTGCTTGTAGCTATACTAGTTTTCCTGCTGAAGGTAGGGAAGGTCAAGGATACGTATGTAAGCGTAATAAGGGCCTTGCGTGGTCCAAAAGGCAAGCGTTCGCCTGTGCTAGTTGGCAGAGTGATCGTTGTAGCAGTGCTTGTGGTGCTTGGCGCAAGCATGATCGAGGATATGATGAAGGACGAGACCCCCGTCAGCCAACCTTTGCATTACCACACCAAAGTTGATGTGAACCTTCAAGATATCGAGCCGGGAACAACCATCTACCACACATTCCAAGTCGAGAATCCATTAATCTTCGATTTTGTGTATTCACTTGATACGGCATCTGGCGTCACGCTTCGTTTGAGCAACCTAGACGGCGAACTGTTTGTCTTTAACAATCAAGATTCCGTTGTAATGTACCAAGGAAGCGGCCAGCTCACTCAGGCCTATTTCGCGGGCTTTACCCTTCTAGAAGGGAATTACGCCTTGGAGGTTTCTCCTGGCGGGTTCGGCTCCCTAACAATGTATATTGATAGTAGAGAACCAGATGCAATGGATTTGCAGTACCTACAGCTCCTAGCCGAGATCGATCAGGGCTCCTTTACATCTGATAGCTATAACGAAGAGGGCTATGAGCTAATTTACCAGGGGAAATTGGATGTTGGATTTGATCAACTCTTGGTCACCGTGCCAAGTGCCACCTACGCACACAGGGTCTCGGCTTTTGTAGTTGGTGAGGGAGATGTATCTCTCTTCTATGTGGCCGATGGCGAGACGCATACCCTACTAGATGGCTTTAAGGCGACTTTAGGCCGTGGTTTACCGCTCCATAGAAGTCAAGGTGAGTTTTGGGTAGATGTGGCCGAACCCTCTACCATGCTCTATATTTATATGGATTGATAGCTCGCCTTCACAGCGGGTTCATGGAATGTAGTCTTCTTTCTTTCCGTCGGTCGTAGGATGGGGGGGAGGGGATTTTTGTGCGACAAAAACACTGCTTGGTCTTAAGCTCAGTCTTGGTTGTAATTGTTGTGGGATTAGCTGTCACTCTTTTTGTGCTACAGCCAGACGTAATGTGCCCCAAACCGAACGTCATCTTTTCGGCCGTTCAGGCTGAACCAGGTGAGTTCTTTGTAGTTCGAGTTGACCCCTTAGGGGAGGATGGATCTGTTTTGGTTGAGGCCCCGTTTATAACGGAAGACCCTTGCTTTTTTCGTCAGGGGAAAGGCCTTGTAGCACTAATACCGGTGGGTTATCGTAGCGATCCGGGGGTTTATGCGCTGGAAGTGGCGGTAACAAAGGGTAGTAAGACAATCTATGATACAGAGCAGGTATTTACCGTTAACGCGCGGAATTTTGCTATCCAAAAACTCTATGTATCCCCCGAATTGCATGCTAAGCGTGATGAAACGCTTTGGGCAGATGATCACATGTACACGGGCCATGCTCGAGCCCAATCGAATCCTGATCCCCTCTGGCATGGACCTTTCCTAGAACCCCTAAAAGGGCGTATTACGACGCAATTCGGGCAAATCCGTTACATCAATGATCAAGAATCAGGTCGACACTCTGGCCTTGATATTGCATCCCCACAGGGCACTCCAGTGGTAGCCACGAACGATGGTGCCGTTGCCTTGGCTCGCCCCTTAAATGTCACTGGCAATACAGTTATCTTGGATCATGGTTTGAACCTATTTACATCGTATTCTCATCTTGACCAGATTGCTGTTGAACTCGGCCAACGAGTAACAAAAGGGCAGGTTATCGGAACCGTGGGAAGCACTGGCTTTTCCACTGGGTCGCACCTTCATTGGACTGTGTCTATCGGTGGTACGTTTGTCGATCCCTACTTTGTACTCGAATCCGCAGATTACTTGGAAGGAGCAATACTACGTGGAGAACTGTCTGATTAGAGTTGCCAAAACACTCAATGAGGAAAACATCAGATGGGCTTTGGGCGCATCATTGCTACTTTATTACAAAGGGCTGGCACCCAGGGCCAATGACATAGATATTGTGATCGCCTTTGAAGATGTAGAACGGGCAGAAGTGGTTTTGGGGAAATTGGGCGCAAAAGAGCCTCCTAATCCTAATAAAAGCTATGCCACACGCTACTTCGCAGAGTATAGTATTGATGGCGTTGATATTGATGTGATGGCCGGATTTCGCATCATCTCGGATGGCAAAGTGGTAGAGTATGTGCCCGATCCCGAGACATTTGGGAGCTTAACACTGGAAGATGCGACGATTCATCTGTGCCCCTTAGAAGATTGGTATGTGTTATATCTCTTGATGCCCCACCGTGAAGAAAGGGTAGCTACTATTAGGGAGCATTTTCTGGAGAATGGTGCTAATGAGACGTACCTCAAGACCTGGGCAGATAGGGACATACCTCAGGCTGTATCTGCTCAAATTCGCAAACTTTTAGTCATGTATAACCGCATAAAAAGATAACCGTCCTCTATATCGTCGGTTATTTCAAAACCGATGCTACTCCACAACTTTTGTGCGGCCAAATTTTCCGACTTGACTGGTAAAGAGATTCTACTTGCGTTGCACTCCTAACACAAATATTCAACGCAAAGTCTAGCGGCATCCTTTCCGTAGCCCCTTTTTTGAAATGGACTGTCTATCATAAAATTAATGATTTGCGGGTTATCTTCGCCAATATACATTGAAACATAGCCTACCATCACGTCATCGGCATAAATTGCAAAGGGGCGCGATTCATCATAGAATACCCACGCCTCGGCCAAAGACCACGCGACAGGGTCGGCAAAGTCTGCGTTGGCAACAGATGCACTCAAATTCAAACATTCCTCATAATTATCCGCGTTAATCGTTCTTAGTTCTACCAAAAGAATCCTTCTTTCCTAAACATAGCCTAGAAACGGGCTGGGAACTAATTTTGTCTTAGAATTTGACGTCGGGACGCAAATATCCTCTCAAAGTCCATTGCTGGCTATCATGATGTCGTGGGTTAAGACATTTAGAATGTCACCATCAGGGCATATGTCATCGCGGAATTGATGATCCGTGGGGTGCCGTTGGAGTAGCGTGAGTTGCTGCATCATCAATAATTAAGCGTACTCTGCCAGTGGGAGGGTTATGCGGTAATGCTAGAGGAGTTTTCGTTGTGCTTGAGTGTATAAAGAAATTCTTGTATAATATCTTTAGACAGGAGAGTGACAATCTGATGCCAAATATTAGGTCGAGTACAGACTTGCGGAATAACTATAACGAGATATCAATGTTTTGCAATGAACATCGCGAACCAGTATTCATTACGAAAAACGGTCGT
Source organism: Firmicutes bacterium UBA5420 (assembly GCA_002409455.1). Classification (GTDB taxonomy): domain Bacteria; phylum Bacillota; class Limnochordia; order Darwinibacteriales; family Darwinibacteriaceae; genus UBA5420. The sequence goes on from DHNI01000169.1 coordinate 5,925, forward strand.
GGAGACTTAGCTGTAATGAGCATTGAGACTTATGAAAAGCTCGTTGGTAAACTGGAGCTGTATAATTTACTAGACGAGGGTAGGGCAGCAATTAGAGAAGGGCGAAAGCGTCCACATACAGAGGTTATGCGCGGTATCCGCCAAGAGATGGCTGATGAAAAAATATAGAGTGGATGTGTCTGAACCTGCGGAAAATGACCTACGCGATATTGTCCGCTATATTTCGGCACAACTTGCGGCACCTTTGACAGCGGTGCAGATGATAACTTCAATGGAAAATGCCTTCACTGGGTTGATGGATACGCCGCATAAATACCCTCTTGTGGCCGATGAACGTTTAGCATCTATGGGGTATCGCAAGCTCGTAGTGAAAAACTACATCGTCTTTTTCATAATCAACGAAAAAGATAGAACAGTTGGGGTCGAAAGAATCCTCTACGCCCGGCGGGACTGGCTGGGGATTGTGTAAAGTTAAGGCACCTTACTTCGGTAGGGTGCCAGACGGACCAGATCCCCAAGGAGTTGATCGTCCGCGCACGTTTGATGCCGTGGTTGCCAATCCTCCTTACTCTGCCCATTGGGACAATAACGAAACAAAGATGAAAGATCCACGGTTCAAGGATTATGGCAAACTGGCCCCTAGAACCAAGGCCGACTATGCATTCATTTTACATGGGTTGTATCATTTGGGTGAATATGGAACAATGGCTGTCGTTTTGCCCCATGGTGTTTTGTTCCGCGGGGCAGCGGAAGGGCAGATTCGCAAAACCATAATTGAGAAGAACTACCTTGATGCAGTTATAGGCTTGCCCGCTAACTTGTTTTACGGTGTAACCATCCCAACCACCATTTTGGTATTCAAGAAGAAGGCCCGTAAGACAAAAGATATCTTGTTTATTGATGCAAGCAAGGAGTTTGAGAAAGAAAGGAATCAGAATAAGCTCATTGATGAGAACATCAGCAAGATCATTGAAACCTACCGAAATCGTGTAGATGTTGATAAGTACGCACACGTAGCATCGCGCGAGGAAGTTAAAGAAAACGAGTACAACTTAAACATTCCTCGTTATGTGGATACCTTTGAAGAAGAGCCGATTATCGATCTTGAGGAAGTGAATAAGCTATTAGAGCAAGATAAACAAGAAATCGCAGAGCTAGAAGCTAAGATCAATGAACAGCTAAAGATTTTGGGCATTAATGTGTCTGCACCTAAAAAGTACAGGCGTTTTCAGTTCTTAGTTTTCGGCAAACAACTTCTCAACCTCAAAGGTTAGTCCGGGAAAAGCAGGGTGTCTAAAGGTTCCATCATGCATGGCGGGTAAGGAGTGGTATCCGTCACGTAACACCCGATGGAGTGTTCCGAAGGATTTACCAGCCAATAATGAGGTATACCCGCTTTGCGGTAGCTATTCATCTTGCGCCCGCTGATGTAAGAGTGAAGAGCCGGGCTCGCGAATGAGGAGCCCATCAATGAGCTGCAATTTGTACCCCGGTTCATTGGGGAGCTTGGCGTAGTCTTCATAAGTTAGCTTTCTACCCACTACATAATCTACCGGTTCTTCGTGTACTTGACCGTCAGCCCTAGCGAGTTCCTTATTGGCCATACAATCCCCCCTCGTCTTGCGATTATGGACGGGTGAGGATGCCTGCGCGAATCTCTCTATGAATGCGCCATACATCATCTCCCATGTTACTGACCACCACTACGCACGATCCGGTCGCATCATATGATGAGATAAAGCTGACCCCAGGGTCGCAACCCTGAAAATAGGGTAAAAACGATCCATCGGCTCGTTCAGCTAGCCAAAATCCGTATCCATAATCCTTGCTAGGCACCTGTGGAGAGAGCATCCTAGAAAGGGTTTCGCTGCTCACGATCTTTCCGTTGATCAAGTGATCCCAGAATCTAAAGATGTCGCCAATGGAAGTAAATGCACCTCCCGCACCGCTTCCTTTGACATCAATGCTGAAGATGTTGGTATAGAACTCTTTGCGCTCTTCATCAAGAATATAGGCATTGGCGCAGTTTTCAGGCAATCGATCGAGCTCATAGTAACCAGTACTTGTCATGTTACATGGCTCAAAGATCACCTCATGAAGGTGTTGATCGAAGGGGACACCTGTGATTACTTCTATAATCAGACCCAGTACGACATAACCTGTGTTGTTGTATTGGAACTTCTCTCCTTTGGGGTACATCATGGGCTTGTCTTTGAAAAGGGGTACCAAGTCCCATGACGAACGTATGCGGTAATTCGGTACATCGACCCACAGTTCGGCATACTCATTCATAATAGACTCGTCAAAATAGTCCGGAATGCCTGACGTATGGTTGAGGAGTTGCCTTATTGTTATGGTAGAATCGATGTTGGCCCCAAGATGAAGAAACTCTCCTATCGTACTATCGAGTTGAAGAGCAGCTCTTTCTATAAGGCGCATGATTGCTGTTGCTACAAAGGCCTTGCCTGCTGACGCGGTTCCAAACTTCGTAGTGATGTTATTGGGTCTTTGGTTAGGTCTATCTGCGTATCCAAAGGCTTTGCTAAAGAGCAAGCTACCGCCTTGGGCGACCAAAACAGCACCGGAGAAATCGCTTCCTGCCAATAATTCAATGTCGTTCATATCAAAACCACCCTCGATTCATTGATTGTATTCATGAAGGAAACACAGAAAACACTGTGTCAAGCCTAAAGGTCAATGCAGGAAAGCTGGCATGGGTGAATGTGCCTTCGCCAAAGCAGGCAACATTGGAATAGCAGTGAGCTATAAGTTGATAACACTGAATAGTGCCTTCACCAGGATCAAGAATCCAGTAGTGGGCCACTCCTACTTTTTGATAGCTGTGGAACTTGCGAATGCGGTCGGTACTGGCCGTAGATGGCGAGACAATTTCTACAACTAAGTCTGGTATTATGTCGATGGGAGCTTCGGACACCTGTTTTGTTCCTGAGAAATAAAACAGATCTGGTTGCACGACAGTATGTTCATCCAATTGCAAATCTAAGGGGGCGTCAAAAACCTCTCCCCGCGGATCGACTTCGCTAAAGTAAGTCATGAGGATGGCTTGCATTCGCCTAGATACCCGCTGATGTAAAACTGTGGGCCCAGGCTCGCGAATAATCATCCCGTCAATCAATTGCAAGGTATAGCCTACTTCGTTGGGGAGTTTGGCGTAGTCTTCATAGGTCAGTTTTCTACAAGCTGCATATACTGCCTGTTCTTCGTGCACTTGACCATCAGCCCCAGTGTATAGGGCGCTAATGACGTCTTCTACTAGATAACGATACTGCCCTGAGGCAAGTTCAATATAGGGAATCCGCTTCTCTCTTGTATAGCGCCAGACTGTCTCTATAGAAAGACCTACAACCTGGGCAAGTTCCAAGGCGGTTAAGAGTTCCTTTTTGGCCATACCATCCCTCCTCCCGTCTAGGCGAACAACTCTGTCACATCAAAGGTCAACCCAGGAAAACTAGGATGGCTGAAGGCACCTTCATCAATTGCAAAAATTATAGCGTAGTGCCCATTTCTCAGTTCATGGCATTGAATGAAGTCATTGTCAGGATCGACAATCCAATAATGGGGTATTCCAGCTTCTAGATAGCTTGCGGGCTTACGGATTCGATCTGTCTTGGATGTGGAAGGAGACGTAATCTCTATGGCCAACTCTGGTAGGGCATCCACGGGAGTTCTAATGGCAGGCCTAGAGCTAGGCAAATAGAACAGGTCAGGTTGCACCACGGTGTACTCACTCAAGAAGACATTCAAAGGAGCAGAAAATACCTCGCCATGGGGATCGACTTCTCCAAAATAGGTCACCAAAATAGACATTAGTCTCCTGGACACTCGCTGATGCCTAACACTAGGACTAGGCTCGCGGGTGACCGCTCCATCAATTAACTCAGTGGTATACCCTGTTACATAGGGAAGTCTAGTGTATTCTTCGTAGCTGAGCTTCTCCTCTGCAACATAGCCGGCCCGTTCCTCTTGAACCTGATAGCTGCCTCTTTTTCCGTTTAGTGTGCCTAACACATCCGCTTCTACATAACGATATTGCCTGGGGCCGACTTCAATGTAGGGGATTCGCTTTTCCCTGGTGTAGCGCCAAATGGTCTCTACTGACAATCCCAAAACCTCAGCAAGCTCTTGCGCCGTGACTAGCCTCTTCGGTGCCATGTTTCTCCTCCTCTTGCGTTAAGTTTACAACTAAACACAACTCATGTCAACTGAAACAGACAGAGACGTTAACGTTTTCGATCACTTTCGATCTTGCCGTGATAGGGAGGATCAGACCGCACGAAAGAGAAGTATTCCTGAGGCATATTACCAACCAATAGAGCGGAGACGGTACATGAACAAGAGCAAATCCATTGTGCTAACAGAAGGTAGCATTCTCAAAGCGTTGACGAAATTAGCCATGCCCATCATTGGCACCTCTTTTGTGCAGATGGCCTATGGCTTTATTGATATGATTTGGGTAGGGCGCATTGGCTCCGGTGCGGTGGCAGCTGTGGGCACAGTCGGTTTTTTTACCTGGCTTGCCAATGCCTTCATCATGATCCCACGAATCGGTGCAGAAGTTGGTGTTGCTCAGTCCATGGGCCGGAAGGATCATGAAGGTGTGGTGCGGGCCATTCGCCATAGCATTCAATTGATTATTGCCCTGATTCTACTCTATGGGGCGGCTTTGCTTACATTTCGACAACCTCTTTTGGGCTTTTATCAGTTAGGACACGAGATCCAAGGCATGGCCAACGACTATTTGCTCATTATTTCCTTAGGATTGGTGTTCTTTGCCACAAATCCGATTTTTACAGCCATTTTTAATGGAGCCGGTGATAGTACTACTCCCTTTAGAATCAATGCTGTGGGTTTGATTGTCAACATTATTCTGGATCCTATTTTAATCTTTGGTATAGGGCCCTTTCCCTACCTTGGTGTGGGCGGTGCCGCAGTTGCCACGGTCATTGCTCAGATGACCGCTACGTCTTTATTTATCTTCGAGGCCCGTAGAAGGCCTGAACTCTTTGGAGGGTTCAAGTTTTTTACCAAGCCTGATCTAACCTATCTTACGAAGATGTTTAAAATGGGATTACCCATGTCTCTACAAAGCGCTTTCTTCACTCTTATTTCCATGACCATCGCCCGCATTATTTCCGATTGGGGCCCTACGGCCATTGCCGTACAAAGGGTTGGTTCGCAGATTGAGCAGATCTCCTGGCTCACTGCAGGTGGCTTTCAATCAGCCATGAGCGCCTTTACAGGACAAAACTACGGGGCACGGCTCGGGCATCGCGTCTATCGAGCTTACTTTGTGGGTTTGGGGATTGTCTCAGCCATTGGAATCGTGGCTACAGCGATCTTGATTTTAGGCGCCAAGAGCCTCTTTGGCATCTTCATTCCCGAGCCGGAGGTTATTGTCCTTGGAGCTTCTTATCTTGCCATTATCGGGGTGTCTCAGCTTCCACAGGCGGTAGAAATACTTACCGCAGGCGCTTTCATTGGGCTGGGCATAACTGCGCCCCCTTCCATTGTGGGAATTAGTCTTAACCTTCTGCGGGTACCAGCTGCACTGATCCTGTCTGCCACAGCCTTGGGTTTAGATGGAGTATGGTGGGCGATTAGTATTTCTAGCATTTTGAAGGGGATTATCTTAAGTGCCTGGTACTTACGTTTTATGAACACGAATTCGGAGATGGTGCTGTTGCGCGAAGAGAATATAGCATAGGAGGAGATCTGGTGGCCATAAACTTGCACAGTCTAGAGAACTCGTATCCTTCAGAGCGTTTTCCCGCCTACGGGAGGCGAGGTATGGTGGCGACGTCAAACGCGCTGGCAGCTCAGGCGGGTTTGGAAATGCTTAAAAAGGGAGGAAACGCCGTTGACGCAGCTTTAGCCGCTGCCGCCTGCTTGACGGTGTGTGAGCCTACCGCCAACGGGATTGGGGGCGACAATT
>DHNI01000169.1:12071-12274 GCA_002409455.1 Firmicutes bacterium UBA5420
GCCAGCGGGCCAGCTCCGCAAGGAATTTCTTTGGAGGCTTTAGTCAAACATGGCTACCGTGAGCTCCCTCGATACGGTTTTGTACCTGTGAATGTACCTGGTGCACCTGCCGGTTGGGTAGCTCTTTCCAAGCGATTTGGACGTTTACCTTTAACAGAGGTTTTTGCTCCGGCTGTTTTTTATGCAGAAGAGGGCTATGTAGC
>DHNI01000173.1 GCA_002409455.1 Firmicutes bacterium UBA5420
GTTGTAACCAAGATTATTGCCTAGATAAGGCGAAGTCGGCAATAACGCTGCAGGATTGCGGAGCAATTAGGGGGAGCATTCCCCCTTTTTCTTTGGAACTCCACTAGCGATGGGGTATTGACACCCTATCGAAAATGTGTTAAGTTCTAGTGGACGTTTCACGAAATGAAACTCCGAGATAAATGGTCTGCATTTATCTAAGGTATTTTGACTGTCTGGAGGTGGCGACCGTGCGTGTCGGTATCACATTAGAGTGTGCGGAATGCAAAAACCGGAACTATCGTACCAATAAGAACAAAAAGAATGATCCGGATCGCATTGAGATGCAGAAATTCTGTAAGACTTGTAAAACCCATACCTCTCATAAAGAGACCAGGTAGGGGCAGTGGATGTTTGACTTCGTCAGACTCCAAGCTGATTTGCACAGCAAATCAACAGAAGGATGTGAAGAATGTGGCAACAGCGCCAAGTAAGCCCACTTTGTTGAATAAGCTCAACAAGTTCATACGTGAAGTGCGCTCCGAGATGCGCAAGGTCTCATGGCCAAACCGAAAAGAGCTCATTACCTACACTATTGTAGTTATTATCACAGTCGTCATCGTTGCGTTGTTCACGAGCGTCACCGATGTGATCATAACTTGGGTATTAAACCTATTAGCTCGATTAGGGGGGTAAAGGGCCAGCTTGTTGGTCCCTTAAACATGAGTGAAACCATGCATGAAAATGGAAATGAAAACAGGAATTGGTATGTTGTTCACACGTACTCCGGCTATGAAAATAAGGTGAAAACAGACCTGGAGAAAAGGGTAGAATCAATGGAGATGGAAGATAAGATCTTCCAAATTGTTGTGCCCATTGAAGAGGTAGTGGAGTACAAGGATGGTAAGAAAAAGGTATCCCAACGCAAAGTGTTTCCCGGTTACGTCATGGTCGAGATGATTGTTACCGATGACTCCTGGTATGTGGTTCGCAACACCCCAGGCGTAACAGGCTTTGTCAGTAGTGGGGTCAAACCCATCCCTCTGGAGAAACACGAAGTGGATGTGATTCTGCGGGATATGGGTATGACAAAAACCAAGTCAGGCTTTGCCGTTGGTGAGTCTGTTAAGGTTATTGCAGGACCCTTTGAGGATTTTACTGGTACAATTACAGAGGTTAATCTCGATAAGGGCAAAGTATGGGTTAGCATTTCCATGTTTGGACGGGATACTCCGGTGGAATTGGATTTTCACCAGATATCCAAATTGTAGTTCGAGGTTTTTGAGTGGGAGGACGAAGAGTCCGCCATGACCACATTATTTTTAAGGGGGTGTATGCGCCGTGGCAAAGAAGGTAAGCGCCATTATCAAGTTGCAAGTAAATGCTGGCAAGGCCAACCCGGCGCCGCCGGTCGGACCGGCACTAGGTCAACATGGAGTTAATATCATGGAGTTTTGTAAGACCTTCAACGAACGGACTGCCAGTCAGGCCGGGATGATTATTCCGGTTGTAATTACCGTTTATGAAGATCGTACGTTCTCGTTTATTACCAAGACTCCACCGGCAGCAGTTCTGATCAAAAAGGCTATGAAGATTGAGAGCGGTTCTGGTGTACCGAATCGGGAGAAGGTTGGAACAATTAAGCGGAGTCAAGTTAAGGAAATCGCTGAGTTGAAGATGCCTGATCTCAATGCGGCTAGCGTAGAAAGTGCCATGCGTATGGTGGAAGGTACCGCCCGCAGCATGGGAGTTGTGGTTGAGGATTAACTAGAAGCGCTTATAAATATAGGTGGGAGGATGAAAATCCGCTTGCACCACAAAGGAGGACAATACTATGGCAAAGCGAGGTAAGCGGTATCAAGATGTTGCAAAGCTAGTTGATACTGAAAAACTCTACTCACCAAGTGAGGCCATTGCATTAGTGAAGAAGTGTGCATCCGCCAAGTTCGACGAGACTGTGGAAGTAGCCTTTAAGTTGGGCGTTGACCCACGGCATGCCGATCAACAGGTACGTGGTACGGTAGTGTTACCCCATGGTACTGGGCGAGATGTAAGAGTTTTAGTATTTGCCAAGGGTGATAAGGCTGAAGAAGCCCGTGCAGCTGGGGCAGATTTTATTGGCGACGAAGACTTGGCAGAGAAAATTCAAGGTGGCTGGACTGATTTTGATGTAGCCATTGCCACACCTGATATGATGGGTGTTGTGGGTAAGCTTGGTAGAATTCTCGGACCCCGTGGCTTAATGCCTAACCCCCGAACCGGGACGGTAACCCCAGATGTTGCCAAGGCTGTGGAAGAGTCTAAAGCTGGTAAGGTTGAGTATCGTGTTAACAAGGAAGCGGGCATGCATGTGCCTATTGGTAAAGCAAGCTTTACCGAGGAGCAGCTTTTCGGCAACTTCGCAGCTCTCATGGATGCAGTTGTTAAAGCCCGTCCACCGTCAGCAAAGGGTACGTTTTTGCGCAGGATACATCTATCGACCACCATGGGACCTGGGATTCGTCTCAATGCTCAGGAAGCTGCAGCGGCAAAGTAGATGGTGCAACAAAGTCGTTGACTCCTGATTGTAACTCATGATATACTCGCCTATGGGATTCGTCTTTTGGGCGGAGCCCAAA
>DHNI01000044.1:0-208 GCA_002409455.1 Firmicutes bacterium UBA5420
GACTATCCCAAGGATAGCTTGGATTTCTTGAAGAAATACCAGAACATGCTGGTTATGAAGACGCTTTCGAAGGCTTATGGTATAGCTGGTCTCCGCATTGGTTTCACCATCGGCGATTCGACCTTACTTGGCCTGATTAACAGGATTCGAAATCCCTTTAATGTTACTTTGATCACCCAGGCTGCGGCTATGGCCGCCATCGATGATG
>DHNI01000044.1:377-2732 GCA_002409455.1 Firmicutes bacterium UBA5420
TGAGTTTTTGGTAAAAATCATTGCCAATAATAACGAGGGTAAGCACTACCTATATGAAGAGTTTGAGAAAATGGGGTTAGACTATGTGAAGACAGAGGCTAACCATATTGCCTTTAATGCAGGCAAGGATGCCGATGTGGTCTTTCAGGACCTCCTAAAGAAGGGCGTTATTATCAGACCCATCGGCGGAGAGAACTATAAGACCTGGCTCAGAGTGAGCATTGGTACCATGGAGGAAAATCAAGAGTTCATCAGGGCACTTCAAGAGGTGCTGTAGGAAAGTGAAGAGGGATTACATGAATGAATTTGTGTTGACTAGAGAAGAGACAGTGCTGTTTGTCATTGATATACAAGAACGCCTAGTGCCGGTTATGAAGTATAGGGATCAAGTCATACAAAATAGCCAAATCCTAATCACCGCAGCAACTGAAATGGATTTTCCTGTTATCGCCACTGAGCAGTATCCTAAGGGGCTCGGCAGAACTGTTCCTGAGCTATTGGATCGTCTTGGTGCGGAGACCATTTTCGCCAAGAATAGTTTTACGGCCTATACAGATGAGGTTAAGGGTGCCTTAGCAAAGCTGGGTCGAAAAAAGGTTTTGGTTACGGGTATGGAAACCCACGTCTGCGTCTTTCAAACGGTAAGGGATTTGCTGGGTGATGGTTATCACGTATTTGTAGCAAAAGATGCTGTCGCTTCTAGAACCAAGGCGAACTATCTAAACGGTTTAGACCTGATGCAATCGCTCGGAGCTGTCGTGACAAACACGGAGACTGCTGTTTTTGACTTGTTGAAAGTATCAGGCACTCCTGAATTCAAGGTAATGTCAAAACTTATTAAGTAGAGGAAACAAAGTGAGGGCGCTACTTTCCACTCGGTCGAGTAGGTCTGTAGCGCCCCCAAGCAATCGTCTGCCTATTGCAATCCCAAATGATAGGCTACGAAGGTTTCTAGCGCCTGAATGGCAGCTCGGGGATTTCTGTACACAGGCAATCCGCCTTCTTCCATCACCGCCACAAATGCATCATAATGGCGGGCACCATTGACCGAAACCACCAAGGGTTTTTGATACTTCCTTCCCAGTTCTACTAGAAGGTTAGCCATGCCATCTTGATCGCGGGCCTTATCAGGTCCGCTTTTTAGCGCATTCGAATGGGGAACAATGCTTACAAATACGCAATCGACCATGTCATCCTGCAACACTGTTTCTACGTAGTCAGTAAACAGTTGATCGTTTGCCATCGGCGTCACATCAAGAAGTGCGGTTGAAAGATCGACCAAACCGTGCACATCGATCTGGCGCAGCTTCTCAACCGTTTGGGAAGCTAAGGTGGCGGGTTCTAAGTGATGTAGTTCGTCTGCTGCAATGGTGGATTCAAAACCTGCGTTAAAAATACCTGCTATCCGCTTGCCGCCAGGTTTCTTCTTGGCAAGCAAAGAGAAAATGCGGAGGTAATCATAAAACTCCTCTAGTTTTTCTGCCAGGATTACGTCTCCTTGCTTGGCCGCGGCCTTAAACACTTCATAATTTCCACTCATTGCCGCAGTATGGGATGCTGCTGCTTTGGCACCAGCCTCTGTCTTTCCGGATTTATAAACGAGAATAGGCTTTGAGATATTCTGTGCTAACTCAAAGAATAGCCGTCCTTCACCGGGCGACAATCCTTCGACATATAAGGAAATGAGATCAATTGTAGGATCGTCTGCGAAATGGGCCATAAGATCGGTAATCTTCACATCATACTGATTACCGAAGCTCACAATGGCTTTAAAGATTTTACTGTTTTGCACGGCGTCGATGGAGGTCAATGCCAATGCTCCGCTTTGGGTCAGAAGTGCGGTGTTGCTGTTTTCGGAATACCTAAGCCCTAACTTTTCTTCCTCAATAAAAAGGGTGTTGACTCCCTTACCATCTTCTCCTGGGGCGAAGAAGACGCCCATGCAGTTGGGCCCGATTAGTCTGAGTTCCTGGGGTTTAACACGATCCATTTCCTCCACGAACTGGGAATATTCTAAGTCAGCAGGGAGGCCTGAGATGACGATGACAGCTTTCGTCTTTTCGCCCAGATCTCGCACGAACTCGGCCGTACTGGCGATAGGAGCTACATAGACCACTAAATCAACGACCTTAGGTATCTCCTGAAAATCTTTATATAGGGGATATTCTGCGTCATTGATCTCTATCGTTCCCCCTCTGGGGTTTACTAGGTACAGATCCTCTTGGCCGGCCTTATGCAGGAGCTTAGCTATCTCCCTAGCCATATTGGGCCTCGATAGATTTGCTGATACGCCGATCACGGCGACACTTTGAGGCCGAAAGAACTGCTCTAGATTTTCGGAATTGACCTGGCAGA
>DHNI01000081.1:0-1960 GCA_002409455.1 Firmicutes bacterium UBA5420
AGAACCATAGTCTTATCCTCGGACTCTTCATGTAACGATCGCAGAATCATCCCCTCATTGAGACTGTCCAAATTGCTCGTGGGTTCATCCAGCAAAACAAAGGGAGCATCGTGTAAGAATACCCGAGCAAGGCCAATTCTCTGCCTTTCTCCACTCGAAAGGCTGTCACCTAGTTCGCCCACGTTTGTTTCATATCCCTTAGGAAGGCTTTCAATGAAATCGTGAACAGACGCCTTTTTCGCCGCCTCTATGATTTCGGTGAGGCTGGCATCCCTTTTGGCAATTCTGATATTTTCAGCAATCGTATCATTAAAGAGATGGGTTTCTTGGGTAACATAGCTTTGCATATTCCGCAAGCTACTCGTGTTCACATTTTTGATGTCCTCTCCAGCAATGTCAACACGCCCATTATCGACATCCCAAAACCGCATTAGCAGTTTTAGTAGCGTTGATTTGCCAGAACCGCTTTTTCCGTGGATGCCAACAATATCGTTTTTCTCAATGCGCAAGGAATACTTCTCTAATATGAGCTCCTCTTCATAAGCAAAGTCAATATCTTGGCATTCTACAGCACCAAAGCTTAGTACTTTGCCATTCTCAACTTCTTTCACAACAGGCTTTTCCTCGAGTAAATCGAGCACCCTGTTGCCGCTGGCCAAGGTGTGACGAAGATTGTTCGATAGACTGCTGAGGGCCACAACCGGCCCAAAGGAACTCATCATAGCTATAGTTGCGATCAAAACTCCATCAAACCCAATGATTTCTTTGGCGTGCAGCGACAGGCTCAAAAAGAGCATGGCGGCGGAAAAGAATACGATAACTGCATCAGTTATAGCTTTAACCATGCCCTCGTATCGCTTCAGGTTACTATGCCTGTGGCCTAGTCTTTTGGTCTTTTCGTTCAGTTCATCCAAACGCTTTTGGCCTACCCCATATTGGATCGTCTCCTTCAGACCCCGCAGACTGTCTAGAACGAAACTATTTAAATCGCCAAATTGATTGCGATAAGCCAGTCCCACATCGCTGCCAACTTTCGAGATACCAAGTGGAACAAGAACGCCGATCGTTAGATAGGCTGCAGCTGCTAAAAGACCTAGAAGTGGGCTGTAGCTTGAGATAAATACCATCATGATCAGCGATGTAAGGAAGGCAATTGCAATCGGCGATATGGTATGGGCATAGAATACCTCCAATAACTCAATGTCACTTGTGATAATCGAAATGAGATTTCCCTTGTCTTTACCTTCCAGTTTGGCTGGAGCTAGTCTGCGGAGGGCTGTGAAAACCTTATTTCGAATAATGGCTAGGATCTTGAAAGCAATATAGTGATTGCTGAGCTGCTCAATATACCTTAGGACCCCTCTTCCAACAGCGAACGCGATGACCGCCAAAAAAAGAGTTCTCAGCGTCATGGCACTCGGAAACCCGAGAACATCTAAAATTGCAAGACCGCCGAAGATAGTAATAAAGATCGCAGATAAATAGCCTAAAACCCCTGCCACAATAGCCAAAACCATAACATGGGAGAGAGGTTTAACAAGGCCAATTAACTGACCCATGACGTTCATCCCAGTTCTACGCATAGCTCAACTCCTCCTTGCTTTGAGTATAGCCCTCTAAGATCTGCTGTTGTCTGTAAATCCTAGCGTAGGTACCGCCCTGCTTCATAAGTTGGTGGTGTTTTCCACTTTCGGCGATTGTTCCACGATCTAAGACATAAATCGTATCGGCATGCATCACATTAGCCATGCGGTGCGAAATCACTACAATCGTTTTTGTCTGGGCAAGTTGCTGAATCACATTCATGATGAGTGCTTCGCTCTCCACATCAATGTTCGATGTGACCTCATCAAAGATATACATGGCGGTATCATGTAAAATTGCCCGAGCCAAGGCCAGTCTTTGGCATTGTCCCCCTGACAAATTGGAACCTCTTTCTAAAATCTCAGTTTCAAGGCCT
>DHNI01000081.1:2240-3457 GCA_002409455.1 Firmicutes bacterium UBA5420
AAGGTGACATGCTTCATGATGCTCTCTTCGGTTATATGGGCAATTTCTTTGCTTCCAAATCGAATCGACCCTTTATAGCCTTTGTTGATGCCCATCATCAAAGAAGCAATCGTACTTTTACCGCTGCCTGATTCACCTACAAAGGCAATAAACTGCTTTGCAGGGATCTTCAGGTTGATGTCTTTCAAAATCTGGCGGTCTTCTTCGTAGGCGAAATCAACGTGATGGAAAACGACGCTCTGGGAATCGATCGTTTCGGTACCCCGATCAGGTTCGTCTAAATCCAAGACGTTAAAGTACTTCTCACTGGCCGCCATGCCATTCATGGCAATATGGAAGAACGAACCAAGTAGCCGAAGCGGAATGAAAAACTCCGCCGACAGCATAATGATGGCAAAGGTGCCAGCAAAGCCAATATTCCCCTTGAGAAACTCATTGACAGCGATAATCACACCTATCGCCGCCCCGCCATAGGCAATCAAATCCATAATGGTAATGGAGTTCAGCTGCATTGTAAGAACTCGCATTGTTACTTTCCGAAAAGTCTCTGCTTCCACATCCATTTCATCGGATTTTTGCCCATCAGCCTCATAGATTTTTAGCGTAGTTAACCCCTGGATGTTTTCTAAAAAGCTGTCTCCCATGCTGGTATAGGTATCCCAGTACTTATTGAGCAGCCTTTTGGCGATCTTTTGAACAGCAACAATGGAAATAGGTATTAGGGGTACGCAAATCAAAAGCACTAGTGCCGACTTAAAGTTCACAAAGGACAAGATAGCAAATAAGAAAAGAGGAGCTAGGAGGCTATAAAATAGCTGTGGCAGGTATGAGCCAAAGTAAATTTCGAGCTGCTCAATTCCCTCCACTGCGAGCTGAACCACTTCGGATGTGGCCACCTTTTCGTTATAGGAAATACCGAGGCGCAAGAGTTTCTGGTACAAATCTTCCCGTAAAACCCGCTTGACATTGGAAGCCGACAGAAACGATGTCCGTGAAGCGAGCATGTCCGCGATCACCCTTGTGATAATCACACCTAAAACAATAACGGCCGTTTCTGTCATCATCGAACTTGTATAGGCTCCTCTGAGCACGTTCTCCAAAAGCCTGGCGATCGAAAAGATCAGGGCCACATTGGCCAAGAGCGATATGCTTTGCAGTAGCACCGTTAAACCGATGAATATTTTCGCGCTACCTAGCTTATTCATTAATCGCTTGTT